>NZ_CP043504.1:639473-959210 GCF_008365275.1 Protaetiibacter larvae
TCGGCGACATCAAGGTCAACCTGTTCGGCAACCACGCCCCCGTCACGGTCGACAACTTCGTCGGCCTCGCCACGGGCACCAAGGAGTGGCGGCACCCCGGAACCGGCGAGGTCTCCACCACGCCGCTGTACGACGGCGTCATCTTCCACCGCATCATCAAGGACTTCATGCTGCAGGGCGGCGACCCGCTCGGCCAGGGCATCGGCGGCCCCGGCTACCAGTTCGACGACGAGATCCACCCCGAGCTCGCCTTCACCACCCCCTACCTGCTGGCCATGGCGAACGCCGGCAAGCAGGCGGGACGCGGCACCAACGGCTCGCAGTTCTTCATCACCACCGTCCCCACCGGGTGGCTGACCGGGAAGCACACCATCTTCGGCGAGGTCGCGGATGACGAATCGAAGCGCGTCGTCGACGCCATCGAGGCGGTGCCGACCGACGGTCGCGACAAGCCGCTCGAGGATGTCGTGATCACCGGCATCGACGTCGAGAACCTGTGAGCTCACCCCGTTTCGGCGAGCAGCTCGAGGACGACCCCTCGGTCTGCTACCGGCACCCCGATCGGCACAGCTGGGTGCTCTGCCAGCGGTGCGGGCGCACCATCTGCCCGGAGTGCCAGATCCTGGCGCCCGTCGGGGTGCAGTGCCCGGAGTGCGTGCGCGAGGCGGGGGGCTCCGTGCAGTGGACGAACCCCCACGCGCGCCCCGCCAAGGCCCGTGCCACCCGGGCGAGCCGCCCGGCGACCCCGAGCTCGGGATTCGCGGGATGGATCACGGGGCTGCTCCGCCCGGGCGGCGAGTCCCCACCGCTGAGCTGGGTGTTCGCGGGGGTCGCGGTGCTGCTGTGGCTCGTCGGGCTGTTCACGAGCAACCTGCCCGCGCTGTACCTCGGGGCGTTCCCGGATGTCGCCTGGCAGGTGTGGCGCTTCGTCACCTACGCGTTCACGCTCCCGGCGCAGGCGAGCCTGCAGGGCATCCTGTCGTTCGCGCTCAGCCTGTTCTTCTGGCTGTTGTTCGCCCCGTCGGTGGAGCGCAGCATCGGGCGCACGCGTTTCCTCACCGTGTTCTTCTCGGCTGCGATCTTCGGGGCGGCCGCGCAGCTCATCTTCGGCGGCGTCGCGCTCGGCTTGGGCGCCGGCCTGTTCGGTTTGTTCGGCTCGTACGCCGTGCTCATGTGGTCGTACCCGCCGGCGCGCACCCAGATCCTGGTGGTGCTCGCGATCAACGTGGCGATCAACCTCGCCCTCGGCGGCGGCAGCCTGCCGCTCATCCTCGCGGGTCTCCTGGCGGGCGCCGGGGCGACCTACTTGCTGCAGTTCTACGCGGATCGGGCGCGCTCGCATCCGTCGACGCCGTATCTGATCATCGGGGCCGGGGTGGCCGCGCTCGCCGCCGTGGCGGTCGTCGTGAATCTCGGCTACGTGCTGGCCTGATTCACCGGGCCGCGGACCGCACTGTCCACAGCCGTGTCCACAGTGTGGACAGAATCACACGCGTGTAATTCGGATGGGGAGGCGCGGGGTCAGCGCCAACGGGTCGTCATGAGGAAGCCGATGAACATGATGCCGAAGCCGACGAGGATGTTTCCGGCGCCGAGAGCCTGGATCGGCAGCGAGTTCTGGCTCACGTAGAAGACGATGATCCAGGCGAGGCCGACGAGCATGAAGCCGAACATGACCGGCTTGAACCACACCGGGTTGGGGGCGTCCTCGCCCTTGGCGGTCTCGGAAGCGGCCGGCTTGGTACGGGTGTTGGGACGGGCCATGCCCAGAATCATAACCCGCAGGCGGCTCGAGCCCCGAGCGAAGGCTCAGGTCGCCGCCCGTACAATCGCTCTATGAGCGCCGGACCCGATGCCGCGCCGACCCTGCAGCCTCCCACGGAGCCCGGTCGGCGAGCGCGTCGCGCCGCCGCGCGGAAGCAGGCGGCCGGGCGCCGGCGGGTCTCGGTGATCGGCGTCTTCGGGGAACTGCTCATCACGGCGGGCGCCCTCGTGCTGGCCTTCATCGGCTGGCAGCTGTGGATCGGCGACACCCTCATCGGCGACCAGCTCGAGAAGCAGGCCGCCGAGCAGAGCGAGGCGTGGAACGAGGCGGCCCGGCAGTCCCCGCCGCCCACGCCCGACGGCACCGACGAGCCGGACGACCCGACCGTGGACGCCGATCCGCAGCCGCCCGTCGAGGTCGCACCCGCCAACGCGGTGCCGTTCGGCCGACTCCTCGTGCCCCGGTGGGGATCCGATTACCTGCGTCCCATCGCCGAAGGGGTGGGGGTGTCGGATGTGCTCAACAAGGGCGAGCTGGGCCACTACCCCTCCACCCAGATGCCCGGTGAGCTCGGCAACTTCGCGATCGCCGCGCACCGTACCACCAAGGGCGGCTCGCTGCACCGCATCCACGAACTCCAGCTCGGCGACCACATCTACGTCGAAACGGCCGCCGGCTGGTACCAGTACTCGTTCCGCAACCTCGAATACGTGCGCGCCTCGGGGGTCGGTGTGCTCGACCCGGTTCCCCAGACCGCGGGCGCGGTCCCGAGCGAGAGCTACATCACGCTCACGAGCTGCAACCCCATCCTCACCTCGGTGGAGCGCATCATCGCCTACGGCGTCTACGACCGCTTCTACCCGCGGGATCCCTCGAAGCCGGCTGCCGGTGCACCCGAGGAGATCGCACCCACCGTGATCCAGGCGGCGGGGGTCTGATGTACGGGGCGTTGTGGCGCGTGCTTCCCGGACCCTGGTGGGTGCGGGTGCTCATCCTGCTCGTGCTCGTGGCCGCGGTGCTCGCGGCCCTCATCTTCTGGGTGTTCCCCTGGGTGGATCAGTTCATCAGCCTGCAGGAAGTGACGGTCGACGAATGACCCGCGTTCTCGTGATCGACAACTACGACAGCTTCGTGTACACGCTCAACGGCTACCTGCTGCAGCTGGGCGCGGAGACCGAGGTCGTGCGCAACGACGCCTTCGCCCCTGAGGACGCCGCCGAGCGCATCGCCGGGTTCGATGCGGTGCTGCTCTCCCCCGGTCCCGGCAACCCGGCCGAGGCGGGGGTGTCGATCCCGGTGGTGCATGCGGCGCTCGCGGCGGGTTCGCCGCTGCTCGGGGTGTGCCTGGGTCATCAGGCGATCGCGGAGGCGCTCGGCGCCACGGTCACCCACGCCGACGAGCTCATGCACGGCAAGACCTCGCTCATCCGCCACGACGACTCGCCGTTCTTCGACGGCGTACCCCAGCCGTTCCGGGCGACCCGCTACCACTCGCTCGCGGTCGTCGACGGGACGGTCCCCGAGGAGCTCGAGGTGACCGCGCGCACCGATGGCGGCGTCATCATGGCGCTGCGGCACCGCGACGCGCCCGTCTTCGGCGTGCAGTTCCACCCCGAGTCGGTGCTCACCGAGGGCGGCTACCGCATGCTCGGCAACTGGCTCGCCACCTCGGGACTGCCCGACGCGGCGACGCGCGCGGTGTCGTTGAGTCCGCTCGTCAAGCTCGGCTGACGCGACGCCTCAGCTCGGCGGCGGTTGGCAGTAGCTGAGCTCGATCGTGGACCGCTGGGGCACGTCGCCCTTCGCCGACTGCGCGAGAACCGTCTGCGGGGTGCACCCGGCGGGGGACTCCGGCCGGAGCTTCCAGGTGAGCTGCAGTCCCTGCAGGTAGCTCTGCGCGTCGGGGACCGGCTTGCCGGTGAGGTCGTCGACCTGCACCATCCCGTTCGAGACGATCAGGTTCACGATCGTGCCGGCCTCGACGTTGACGGGGGAGGTGACGGGCGCGGGGTCGTCGCCGATGGTCGCGGCGATGACGTAGCCCGCGGGCACGTTCGGCGAATAGCTGGAGTTGCTCTGCCCGTACACGAGGCCGAGCTCTTTGATCTTCGCGATCGCGTCGGCCTCGGCGGCATTGGTGAGCACCGGGAGGGCGGTCTTCGGCGGGCCGCTCGAGACGACCACCTCGAGCGTCTCGTTGGGGCTGACCGTGGTCCCCGCGACGATGCTCGTCGAGACGATGAACCCCGCGTCGACCTTGTCGTCCGGGCGATCGACGCGTGTCGGCCGGAGCCCCGCGTCCCGGAGCACCTGCATGCCCGCATCCGCCTGTTGCCCGACCACGTCGGGCACCTTCACGGCCGTGCCGGCGCCCACGTACTCGCCGGGCGAGAGGTTGAACACCCACACCATGGCGGCGACGATCACGACCACCATGACGGCGATGCCGCCCCAGATCCACGCAACCGGCGGCCGGCTCTGGGTGCGAACGGGGCGGTTCTCGTCGTTGGCGAGCCGACGCAGGGTCGCCTCGGAGGCCGCGGTCGAGTTCGGGTTGACACCGAACAGGGTCGCGTTGAAGTCGTCGTCGCCCGGCGCGCGATCCGGCACCTTGCCGCCGGCCGCCACCTCGAGGTCCGCCTTGAAGTCGGCGGCGCTCTGGAAGCGTTCGAAGCGGTCCTTGGCGAGCGCGTGGAGCACGACCGCGCTCATCGCCGGGGACACCGTGGGGTTGACCGCGTTCGGCGGGGTCGGGAGCTCGCTCACGTGCTGGTACGCGACCGCGACGGGGCTGTCGGCGCGGAACGGGGTGCGGCCGGTGAGCAGCTCGTAGAGCACGACGCCCGTCGAGTAGAGGTCGGTGCGCGCGTCGACGCTCTCGCCCCTGGCCTGCTCGGGCGAGAAGTAGCTCGCGGTGCCGAGCACGGCGCTCGTCTGGGCGACGTTCGCGGACGACTCGGAGATGGCGCGGGCGATGCCGAAGTCCATCACCTTGACCTGGCCGTTCGGGGTGAGCATGACGTTGCCGGGCTTGATGTCGCGGTGCACCACGCCCGCGCGGTGCGAGTACTCGAGCGCCGTCAGGATGCCGGTCACGATGCGCGCCGCCTCGTCGGCGGGCACCGGGCCGTTCGCGATGAGGTCGGAGAGGAGCTTGCCCTCGATGCGCTCCATCACGATGAACGGCAGCTGCACGTCGTGGCCGTCGGCCCCGCGCACGGTCTCCTCGCCCGCATCGAAGACGCGCACGATCGTGGGGTGCGCCATCCGGGCCGCCGCCTGCGCCTCCTGGCGGAAGCGGGTGCGGAACGCCGGATCGGTGGCGAGCGACGGGCGCAGGAGCTTGATGGCGACGCGTCGGTTGAGGCGGGTGTCGAGCCCCTCGTGCACCTCGGCCATGCCTCCGCGCCCGAGGAGCGCGCCGATCTCGTAGCGACCGGCCAGCGTCCGGACGCCGTCGGTCACCGCATCACTCACCCGGTCAGTCTAGCGATCCGGTTTCGGGCCGGGATCAGCCTCCCGGCGGATGCCGAGCCCTCAGGGCGCGGTCACGGTGATGTTCTTGGGAGGCGAGGGCTGCGAGACGATGCCGCTGGCGCAGTTCGCCGTGAACGAGACGGTCGCATCGGTGCCGGCCGTGCCGAGCACGATGTCGATCTGGGTGACGGAGGCGCCCGGGTTGGGGGTCGTCGTCGTCGCGTTGCCGAGCGTGAAGGTGTAGCCCTGCAGCGGGAAGCTGCTGGGGCAGCCGGTGTAGGCGGTGAACTCGATCGTGACTGTCGCGCCCTCCTCACCCGTCTCCGGCCCGGTCGGCGCTGCGGGGGCCGACGGGGTCGGGAAGGCGCCGTAGATCTTGAGGGTGATCGTCTGACCCTTCCGCACGGCGCCGACCGGGGTGATGTCCTGCACTCTGCCGGCGAGGTCCGGTGAGGGAGCCGCGCCGCCCGCGACCTGGCTGATCTCGAACTCGCCGCCGCTGTCCTCGAGCAGTTGGATGGCCTCGTCGACGCTCAACCCGATAAAGTCGCTGCGGGTGATCGAGACCGTGTTGGGGGTCGGGGTGTCCGAGGGCGTCACGGGGGGCGTGGTCGGCACGGTGGGCGGCGGGGAGGTCGGATCCGGCTCGGGCGTCGGCTGAACCGCGATCACGATGATGATCGCGACGAGGGCGACGGCGAGCAGGGAGACGATCGCGATGAGCGGCCACATCCACGGGCTGCGACGCCGGACCTCGGGCAGCGGGGTCGTCTCGGTCGGGGTGCCGGTGGGCAGCACGCGCGTCGCCGCGGTCGCGACGCCGGCGGGAGGGGCCCCCACGCCGGGGACGGCGGCCGCGGCACCGGCGACGTCCCCGCGACGGAGTGCCTGCGCGGCGCGCGCAAGGTGCGCGGCCGTCGCGGGGCGGTCCTCGGGGCGCTTCGAGATGCTCGAGTAGACGAGGTTGCGCACCGGCTCCGAGATGGTGACCGGCAGATCGGGAGGCGCCTCGTTGATGTGCGCCATCGCGATCGCCACCTGCGACTCGCCCGTGAACGGGCGCCGGCCGGCGAGCGCCTCGTACGCCACGATCCCGAGCGAGTAGATGTCGGTCGAGGGGGATGCGGGGTGCCCGCTCGCCTGCTCGGGCGAGAGGTACTGCACGGTGCCCATCACCTGACCGGTGGCCGTGAGCGGCACCTGGTCGGCAATCCGGGCGATGCCGAAGTCGGTGATCTTGACGCGCCCGTCGGGGGTGATCAGCAGGTTGCCGGGCTTGATGTCGCGGTGCACGAGCCCCGCCGAGTGGGCGGCCTGCAAAGCGGATGCCGTCTGGGCGACGATGTCGAGCACGCGATCCGTCGAGAGCACGCGCTCGCGTTCGAGCACGGTCGAGAGGGCTTCGCCGGGCACGAGCTCCATGACGAGGTAGGCGGAGCCGTCCTCCTCGCCGTAGTCGAAGACGTTGGCGATGCCCTCGTGGTTGACGAGCGCCGCGTGGCGCGCCTCCGCCCGGAAGCGCTCGAGGAAGCCCGGGTCGCCGAGGTACTCGTCCTTCAGGATCTTGATCGCGACGGTGCGTCCGATGACGAGGTCGGTGGCCTGCCACACCTCGCCCATGCCGCCGATCGCGATGCGGCTCGACAGCTGGTATCGCCCCCCGAAGGTGAGCCCGCTCGTGGGTCTCATCTGTTCAGCACCGCCTCAATGACCTTCTTCGCGATCGGAGCCGCGAGCGTGTTCCCGAAACCGGATTGGCCTTTGCCTCCACCGTTCTCGACCACCACTGCGACGGCGACCTGGGGGTCGTCGGCGGGGGCGAATCCGGTGAACCAGAGGGTGTATGGCTCACCCTGCCCGTTCTGTGCTGTGCCGGTCTTGCCCGCGACGTCGACACCACTGATTCTGGCATTACTCGCGGCGCCGTTGGCGACATTCGCGATCATCATCTGAGTCATGCTCGCGGCGACATCGGGGTCGATCGGCCGGCCGTAGGACACCGGCTGGAAGTCCTCCAGAACCGACAGGTCGGGTGCCGAGATCCGCTGGACGAGGTTCGGCCGGAACAGCTCGCCACCCGTCGAGATCGCCGCCGACACCATCGCCATCTGGAACGGGGTGACGCGGTTGTTGCCCTGCCCGAACGACTGCAGCATGAGCTGCGCCTCGGACTCGGGCCGCGGGAAGACGCTCGCGGTGACCCCCATCGGCACGGTGAACGCGTCGTCGCCGAAGCCGAAGGCGCGCGCCTGTTCCGAGATCGCATCGAAGCCGAGTTCTGCGCCGAGCTCGGCGAAGGGGATGTTGCACGAGAGTCGCAGCGCGGTGGCGATCGTGACGGTCGCGCCGCCGCCGCACGCGCCGCCCTCCGAGTTGGTGATCGTGGTGGTCGTGCCGGGCAGCGTGAGGCTCTGCGGGTTGGGCAGTTCGCTGTCGGGCGTGTAGTCGCCGCTCGCGAGCGCGGCGGAGGCCACCACGAGCTTGAAGGTCGAGCCGGGCGGGTTGAGCCCACCCCCGATCGTGCGGTTGATGAGCGGGTCGGCGGGGTCGGCGAGCAGCTGCTCGTAGTTCTGGATGACGAGCGACTGATCGTGCCCGGCGAGCAGGTTCGGATCGTACGAGGGCTTCGACACCATCGCGAGGATGCGGCCCGTTGTCGGTTCGATCGCGATCACGGCGCCCTGCAGCTCCCCGAAGGCGTCCCACGCCGCCTGCTGCACGACCGGGTCGATCGTGGTCAGCACCGTGGCGCCCTTCGGGTTCTGGCCCGTGAGGATCGAGTTCAGCCGGTCGAGGAACTGCTGGTTCGCACGCCCCGAGAGGTACTCGTTGAGGGTGCCCTCGAGCCCGGTGTTCTCGCCGTTGATTGTGAAGTAGCCGGTGACGGGTGCGTAGAGCGGCCCCTGCGGGTACACCCGCTGGTACTTGTATTCGTCGTCGGCCCGCACGGATTGCGCGATCGTGACATCGCCCGCGAGGATCGCCCCCCGCTCGGTCGCGAAGCTCGCGTACAGCGTCCGCACGTTGCGGGGGTCCGCCTGCAGGTTCTCCTGCTCGACCACCTGGATGATCGTCGACGACACGAAGAGCGCCAGGAACATGCCCAGCACGAGCACCCCGACCCGCCGCAGCTCCTTGTTCACGCCTGGCCCCCCTCGACCACCGCGTGCGGTTGCTGCCGCACGCTGTCGGAGAGGCGCAGCAGCAGCGCCACGATGATCCAGTTCGCCACGAGCGACGAGCCGCCCGCCGCGAGGAACGGTGTGGTGAGGCCTGTGAGCGGGATCACCCGGGTGACCCCGCCGATCACGATGAACACCTGCAGGCCCACCACGAACGACAGGCCCACCGCGAGGAGGCGCCCGAAGTCGTCCTGCCCGGCCACGCCGATCCGGAAGCCGCGGGCCACGAACACGAGGTAGAGGCACAGGATGGCGAACAGGCCGATGAGTCCCAGCTCCTCGCCGAGGCTCGCGACGATGTAGTCGCTCTCCGCGAGCGGCACGATGTCGGGGCGGCCGCGACCGAGGCCGGTGCCGACGAGCCCCCCGTCGGCGAGCCCGAACAGGCCCTGGACGAGCTGGAAGCTGCCGCCGGATGCCTCGTAGATCTCCGGGTTGAAGGCGTCGAGCCAGTTGCGGAAGCGTCCCTGCACGTACGGCAGGATGCGCGTGGCGACCCACGCGCCGCCCGCGAACAGCGCGAGACCGATGAGGATCCAACTACCGCGCCCCGTCGCGACGTACAGCATCACGAGGAAGAGACCGAAGTACAGCAGCGCCGTGCCGAGGTCCCGTTGGATCACGATGACGCCCATCGAGAGCACCCAGACCACGAGGATCGGGCCGAGGTCGCGGGCGCGCGGGAACCGCAGGCCGAGCACCTTGCGGCCCACCATCGACAGCGAGTCGCGGGCGGTCACGAGGTAGCCGGCGAAGAACACCGCGAGCGCGATCTTGGCGAACTCGCCCGGCTGGAAGGAGAAGAACCCGAGACGCACCCAGACGTCCGCGTTGGCGCCCGTGTCGCCGATGCCGGGGATCACGGGCAGCAGCAGCAGCACGACGCCCACGAACATCGCGATGAAGCGGTAGCGCTGCAGCACGCGGTGGTTGCGCACGACGAGCAGGCCGGTGATCGCGAGCACGAGGGCGATGCTCGACCAGACCACCTGGCGCACCCCGTAGGCGTCCCAGCCCTCGTAGCCCTCCGCGATGTCGAGCCGGTGGATCATCGCGATGCCGAGCCCGTTGAGGAAGGACGCGATCGGCACCACGAACGGGTCCGCTTCGGCCGCGACGACGCGCTCCGCGAGGTGCAGCACGAGCACGAGCACCGCGGGGACGGCCGCGAGCGCGAACATCCCGGCATCGGTCTCGCCGCGTGCGCCGAGCTCCACGAGCGCGAGCGCACCCGCCGCGAGACCCAGCGCGATGAGCAGCAGGAACAGCTCGAGGTTGCGCCGGCGTGCGGGGGCGCGAAGGCGGATGCGGATGGACCCCGTGAAGGTGCTCACGCGCGGCCCCGCCTCGGGCGGGCGACCGATCGCGCTCGTCTCGGGGGCCGACACCTCAGTCCCCTGCCGCTGCCGAGAGCCGGTCGACGATGTCGTGCGCGTCGCGGAGGCTCGTCGCGCTGATGGTGTTCATGACGGCGGTGCGCTGGTATTCGGGAAGATCCTCGATCGCGACGGAGGTGGTCTGGTAGACCTGCGAGAGCGAGATCGGCCCGATCGACTGCTGCACCCCCTGGAAGATCGCGACCCGTCCGTCGCTCACCCCCACGAAGTAGTGGGTCTGCGTCCAGCGGTAGCCGAGGAAGACGGCGAGTGCGATGGCGATGGCGGCGAGCGCGACGCTCACCCCCCACAGCACGCGGCGCCGGATCGCACGGCGGCGGTCCTCCTCGATGAGCTCGTCGAGGTAGCCCTCGCTCTCGGGCTCGAAGTGGGCGTCGTCGGGCGGGGTGGGCTTGAGCGGATGGAGCAGCAGGGTGGGGAGCCGGATCGGGCGGCGCGCGGACTCCTCGTGGTCGAAGCTGAGCGGCTGCGCGGCCGAGCCGACGAACACCGGGGTGGCCCCGGAGGCGCCGTCGGAGTCGTCGATGTCGATGAGCAGCACGGTCACGTTGTCGGGAGCGCCGTGATCGAGGCTCTCCTTGACGAGACGGTCCGCCGCCCCCTGCGCCGTGCGGATGGTTCCGAGCACTTGCGCGATCTTCTCGTCGCTCACATAGCCGGAGAGCCCGTCGGAGCACAGCAGCCAGCGGTCGCCCGGGCGAAGGTCGAAGACGCCCGTGTCGATCTCGGGTGAGGCGTCCACATCGCCCAGTACCCGCATGAGCACGGCACGCCGCGGATGCACCGCGGCCTCCTCGGGCGTGATCCGGCCGGACTCGACGAGACGCTGCACGAAGGTGTGGTCGGTCGTGATCTGGTCGAGCTCCCCCGCGCGGAAGCGGTAGATGCGGGAGTCGCCGATGTGCGCCACGGCGAGGCGGTCGCCGACGCGCGCGATCGCCGACACGGTGGTGCCCATCCCGGTGAGCTCGTTGTGCTCGAAGACCGTCTCCGCGAGCAGCCCGTTGGCCGCGACGAGAGCCGACTGCAACGCCATGACGGCGTCCTCGGGCGTCGGGTACGGCTGGTCGGCTTCGGCGATCCGCTGGGCGGCGATGGCGCTCGCGACGTCGCCGCCGGCGTGCCCGCCCATGCCGTCCGCGACGAGGAAGAGGTGGCGGCCGAGATAGCCGGAGTCCTGATTGCTCGCCCGGATCTTTCCGACATGGGAGACGGCCGCGCTCGTGGGGATCGTGGCCACGCCGCTACCGCCGCAGCTCGAAACTCGTGGTGCCGATCGTCACCGTCGATCCGAGCGGCACCGGGGTGGGGAGCGTCACGCGCGATCCGTCCAGGAACGTGCCATTGGTCGAGTCTAGGTCTTGGATCACCCACTCCTCGTTCCACAGCATGAGGCGCGCGTGGTGGGTGGAGGTGTAGTCGTCCCGGATCACGAGCCCCGACTCGCTCGAGCGCCCGATGGTGAGCTGCTCGCTCGGCAGATCGATCTCGAGGCCTTCGCGCGGGCCTGCCGTGATGACGAGGCGCCGCGGCGTCGCAGCGGTGGCGTGCGGCTGCGACCGCTGCGGCGCGGGGGTGGCGACCGGGGCGGGGGTCGCAGCTCGCGCGGGAAGGGGCGACGAGGGGAAGGTCTCGACGGCGGGCGGCTGCACCTTGCGGGCGCGGTTGCCGAACAGGTCGGAGCGCAGCGCGTAGATGATCATGAAGACGAACGCCCACATGAGCAGCAGGAACCCGAGCCGCAGCACGAGCAGGGTGAGCTCGCTCATCGGGGCGACTCCCGGCGCTGCTCGGCGGCCGCCTGCGCGAGCACGCGGAAGACGATGCGGGTGCGGCCGATCTCGATCACCGAGTCGGGCTGCAGGAGCGCCTTCTTGACCGGCTGCCCGTTGAGCTTGGAGCCGTTGGTGGAGCCGAGGTCGGTGAGCTGGGCGCGCTTGCCGTCCCACAGGATCTCGATGTGGGCGCGCGAGGTGCCGGTGTCGTCGAGGGTGATGTCGGCGTCCGATCCGCGTCCGATCACGGTGCGACTGCGGGTGATCGGGTAGCGCTTGCCGCCGATGTCGAGCACGGGCGCCCAGGTGACCTCGCCCTTCACATTCTCCGACTCGATGCGCACGACGCCCTGCGAGAGGGAGGCGTCCTCCACGAGGGAGATGTCGATGCCGCCCGCGAAGGCGTAGTGCTGGGCGGTGGCGTGCTGCTGCACGAGCTGGGTGAACTCGTCGATGAGTGCGGGACCGAGGCTCGACATCCGCTGGTAGTCGGAGGCCGACAGCCGCACCCGGAAGCGGTTGGGCACGAGGATGCGTTCGCGCGAGACGACCGCCGCTTTGGTGTCGAGCTCGCGGCGCAGTGCGGCGGTCACCTCGAGGGGTTGCAGACCACTCTTGAAGGCTTTGGCGAAGGCGCCGTTGACGACGCGTTCCAAGCCCTTCTCGAAGTTGTCGAGAATCCCCAAGGGACTCCTCTCGGCGGCGATGTCGCGTCGGCTTGCGCGGATTCTCCGATGCTAGTCGGCACTGCGCCGCGTGGTAGTCTCGCTAGGCTGCACTGCTTCGGCGGTTTCGCGCGCGAGTGGCGGAATAGGCAGACGCGCTGGCTTCAGGTGCCAGTGCCCGCAAGGGCGTGCGGGTTCAACTCCCGCCTCGCGCACCACCTCGGGGCGCTCGGGTTTTCCGGGCGCCCCGTTCTCATTCCCCTGGCTCCGTGCTCGCCCCTGGCTCCGTGCTCGTGAGGATCACGAGCTGCTGGGTGGCGCGGGTCATCGCCACATAGCGGTCGACGGCGCCCTCGATCCCGCCGCCGAAGGCCTCCGGGTCGACGAGCACCACGAGATCGAACTCGAGACCCTTCGCGGTCTCGGGGGTGAGCGAGCGGATGCGGGGGCGCGGCTCGAAGCTCGGGTCGCCGATCACGCAGGCGATGCCCTCGCCCTCGGCGTGCTCCGCGAGCCAGGCGTCGAGGATCGCGTCGCGGTCGGCCACCGCGCCGTGCACCACCGGCAGCCCGCTGCTGCGGATCGCGCTCGGAACGTTGGCGTCCGGCAGCACGGCGCGGATCACCGGCTCGGCCTCGGCCATCACCTCGGTCGGGGTGCGGTAGTTGACGGACAGCGTCGACACCCGGATCTCGCCGAGCCCGAGCCGTTCGAGCCGCTGCTGCCACGACTCGGTGAAGCCGTGCCGGGCCTGGGCGCGGTCGCCGACGATGGTCAGGCTGCGCGACGGCGCGCGCCTCAGCAGCATCGACCACTCGGCATCCGTCAGCTCCTGCGCCTCGTCGACGACGATGTGCGCGAACGGCCCGGCCAAGGCATCCGGATCGGCGGACGGCAGCGCGGCCTCGTCGATGAGCCGCTCGGCGAAGGCCGCCTGGCGCAGCGCCTGCACCTCGCCCTCGTGGTCGGTGTCGGCGGCGATGAGGTCGTCGATCACCCGGTCGCGCACCTCCTTCTCGGAGGCGAGGGCCGCGGCCCGCCGGCGGGCGCGGCGAGCGGCCTCCGGGTCGCCGATGCGGAGCCGGGCGGCGTCGAGGTACGGCAGGTCGGCGAGCGTCCAGGCGCGCCCGTCGGCGCGGGTGAGGGTGCGCAGCTCCGCGTCGGTCAGCCACGGCGCGACCGCGTGCAGGTACGCCGGCACCGACCACAGGTCGGCCACGACACCCGCCGGGTCGAGCAGCGGCCAGGCCTTCGCGAAGCGGCCCGTGAGCTCGGCGTTGTTCGCGAGTGAGCGGCGCAGCAGGTGCGGGGGCACCGCCTCGGGATCGAACTGGTCGCTGAGGATCTCGAGCACGGCCTCCCACACCTCCGCGCGTGCCTCGTTGTGCGGGGTGCCCGCCTCCGGCGCCTCGAAGGCCTCGGCCCAGTCGGCGGCGGTGAGCCAGGCGTCCGACCACGGGGTGCGCACGAGCAGGTCCTCGGCGGGCGGTTGCTCGTAGCGGGTGACGGCCGCCTCGACGATCCCGACGAGGGCCGCGGATGCCTTCAGCCGGGCGACCCCGGCATCCGGCTCGGCTCCCGTGGCCGCGCCCTCGGGCACGAGGTCGCGCAGCGTGCAGGTGAGCACGCCGTCCTCGCCGAGACTCGGCAGCACGTCGGCGACGTAGGCCAGGTACGGCTCGTGCGGGCCGACGAACAGCACACCGCCCCGCCGGTGGCCGAGGCGCGGGTCGGCGTAGAGCAGGTACGCCGTGCGGTGCAGGGCGACGACTGTCTTGCCGGTGCCCGGTCCGCCGTCCACGACGAGCGCGCCGCGCGAGCTCGCCCGGATGATGGCGTCCTGGTCGGCCTGGATGGTCGCGAGCACGTCACGCATCTGCGGCGAGCGGCTCGCGCCGAGGCTCGCGATGAACGCCGACTGGTCGTCGAGGGCGGCGTGGCCCTCAAGGGCGTCGGCCGTGAACACCTCGTCCCAGTAGTCGGTGACGCGTCCGCGGGTCCAGCGGTAGCGGCGGCGGCTCACGAGCCCCATCGGATCGGCGTGGGTCGCCGCGAAGAACGGCTCGGCCGCGGGCGCGCGCCAATCGATGAGGAGGCGGCGGCCGTCCTCGTCGGCGAGGCTCAGGCGTCCGACGTACACGGGCTCCGCCTCGCCTTCGGCGACCATCCGCCCGAGGCAGACATCGAGTCCGAAGCGGCGCAGCAGGCGCAGGCGCGCGGTGAGCTCATGCACCTCCAGGTCGCGCTCGAGCACCTCCTGGTTGTTCTCGCCCATCCGCAGCCGGGCGTCCTCGAGTCGCCCTGTGAGGGCGTCGATCTGCCGCGCGAGGCTTGCGGCGACGGCCGCGAAGTGGGCGTCGTCGACCCCGATGAGCGCGGCATCCGCCTTCGCGGCGAGCCGGTCGGGCAGATCGAACGCAGAGGTCACGGGTGCTCCATGGGAAAAGTAGACGGCCCGCCATCGTCCCACCGGGGTGGTGGCTTTTCACCAGGTGACCGCCCAGGAGCGGGACATACAATGGAGGCGGCCCCGGACATCCGGGGCTTTCGCGTTGTTACGCCCCGTCGAGCACTCCTCCTCGTCGAGACCCGGCCGCGTGCTGACCACCTTCGCAACTCAGGAGAAGCAGTGTCGGGCGGCCGTTGCGGATGCCGGATCGCCCGCTTCTCCTGAGTTGCGAAACCCCCCTTGCGCGGGAGGCTCGCGGGAGACGGCAGCCGGCACTACTCCTCGGTGGGGATCGGCTCCGCGGGGAGCTTGCGCACCTTGGCGCGGCGGCGGCGACGCTCGGGGATCATCGACCGCATCTCCTCGAGCTTGCCGAAGCACAGCAGGCGGTCGCCGGCCTCCAGCAGCACCCCCTTGCGCGGATTCGGGATGACGGTCGCCCCGCGGTGCAGGGTGAGCACCGTGATGTCGCGCTCCCAGAGCCCCGACTCCCCCAGCGTCTTGCCGACGAGCTCCGCGTTGGTGTGCACGAGCAGCTCCGCCACGCCGTAGCCGGTCGACACCGAGAGCCGCTGGCGGACGTCGATCTCGGGGAAGGCCACCTGGCCCGCGATGTAGTCGATGATGGCGCCCGCGACATCCAGCTGCGTCGCCTCCTCGATGCCCTGCAGGCCGGGCGAGGAGTTCACCTCCATGACGAGCGGCCCGTCGGCACCCTCGAGCATGTCGACCCCCGCGACGCGCAGACCCATGATCTGGGCCGAGCGCACCGCGGCCTGCGCGTACTCGGGAGGAAGATCGACCTTCTCCACGGTGCCGCCGCGGTGCACGTTCGAGCGGAACTCGTCGCCCTTCGCGGTGCGGCGCATTGCCGCCACGACCCGGTCGCCCACGACGAGCGCGCGGATGTCGCGACCGCGGCTCTCGCGCACGAAATGCTGGATGAGCACGTTCTGATTGGTGGACTGCAGGGTCTCGATGATCGCCTCGGCGGTCTTCACCTCCGGGGCGAGGATCACCCCGATGCCCTGGGTGCCCTCGAGCAGCTTGATGACCACGGGCGCTCCGCCGACGAGCTCGATCGCGGGACGCACATCCGCGCGGTTGCGCACGAAGGCGGTCGCCGGCATCGCGATGTTGTGGCGCGAGAGGATCTGCGTCGCCCGCAGCTTGTCGCGCGCGTTCGAGATGCCGTTCGCCGTGTTGGGCGTGTAGACGTCCATCTGCTCGAACTGCCGCACGACGGCCGTGCCGAAGTAGGTGATCGAGGCGCCGATGCGCGGCAGGATCGCGTCGTAGTCGCTCAGCGTGCGCCCGCGGTACTGCAGGTCGGGGGCGTCGCCCGAGAGGTCGATCGCGAAGCGCAGGGTGTTGAGCACCTTCACCTCGTGCCCGCGCTGCACCGCCGCGGCCCGGAGCCGCTGAGTCGAGTACGAGCGCGGGGCGCGCGAGAGGATCGCGAGTTTCATGGGGGCCCCTGCCAAGATGGTGCGGTGAGCGAGTCGTCCCATTCAAACACCCTCGCGGGGTGGCGCGAGTGGGTGCAGCTGCCCGATGTGGGGGTGCCCTGGATCAAGGCCAAGCTCGACACCGGCGCGCAGACCTCGTCGCTCCACGCCTACGGGGTGGAGGCCTTCGATCGCGACGGTCACGCCTGGGTGCGCTTCGCGATCCATCCGTGGCAGCGCTCCGACGCGGATGCGGTGATCGTCGAGTGCCCGGTGCTCGATGTGCGGCGGGTGCGCAGCTCCTCGGGGCACGTCGAGGAGCGCTTCGTGGTGCTCATGCGCCTGACGCTCATCGGTCGCGAGGTCGACGCCGAGGTCACCCTGAGCAACCGCGACTCGATGGGCTTCCGGATGCTCATCGGCCGTGAGGCGCTCAGCCGTGGCTTCCTGGTCGACTCCTCGCGGTCCTTCGTGGGCGATCGCGCCCCCCGTCCCATGCGCAGGCGGAACCGCGGCCGCACATGAGTGCGGAGCTGATCTTCGTCGTCGCGCTGCTCGCGGCGGCGATCGTCATGTTCGCGATCAACAAGCCGCGCATGGAGATCGTCGCCCTCCTCGTGATGCTCGCGCTGCTGCTGAGCGGCATCATCACGCTGCCGGAGACGCTCGCCGGCTTCTCGGACCCCAACGTCATCCTCATCGCCTTCATGTTCGTGATGGGCGAAGGCCTCGCGCGCACGGGTGTCTCGTACCGCATGGGCGACTGGATCGTGAAGCGCGCAGGTCTGAGCGCGACCCGCCTCATCGTGCTGCTCATGCTCGGCGTCGCGACGCTCGGCTCCATCATGAGCTCGACGGGGGTCGTGGCGATCTTCATCCCGGTCGTGCTCAGCGTCGCGAAGAAGCTCCGGATCTCGCCGCGGATGCTCATGATGCCGTTGAGTTTCGCGGCGCTCATGAGCGGCACGCTCACGCTCATCGCCACGAGCCCGAACCTCGTCGTGAACGCCGAGCTCATCAACCACGGCCATGCGGGCTTCGGGTTCTTCACCTTCACCCCGTTCGGTCTCGTGATCCTCGCCGTCGGCATCGGCTACATGCTCATCGCGCGACGCTGGCTGCGCGGCGGGGGCGACCCGGACGACGACCTCATCAGCCAGCGCGACTACGGCGACCTCATCAGCGACTACGAGCTCGCGGGCCGCGAGCGGCGCATGCGGGTGGGCCGGCGATCCGAGCTCGTCGGTCGCACCTTCACCGAGGGCACCGCGGGCGAGGCGGGGCTCGTGATGGCGCTCATCGCCATCCAGCGCACGCGGCAGTTCTACCGGGTGGTGATCACCGATGTGGCGAACGAGACGCTCATGCGCGGCGACATCCTGCTCGTCGACGTCGTCGACCAGCCGGAGGATGCCGGGGCGGTGTTCGGGAGGCTCGGCCTCGAGGAGCTTCCGCTGCGCGAGGGCTCGCTGCGGGCGCTCGCGCGCCAGGTGGGGCTCGCCGAGGTGATCATCCCGCCCGGCTCGACGGCGCTCGGCAAGACGGTCGGAGAGCTCGAGCTGCGGTCGCGTCACCGGCTCGACGTGATCGGCTTCCGCCGCGCGGGGGCCGCCGCGCGGCGTCCCGCCGACGAGACGGTGCGCAGCGGCGACACGCTGCTCGTGGTGGGCGGGTGGGCCGCGATCCGGCGGCTGCAGTTGCGACAGCGGGACTTCGTGCTGCTCGACTTCCCCGCCGAGGTCGCCGAGATCGCGCCGGCCGCGAACCGTGCGCCGTTCGCGCTCGGCAGCCTGTTCATCATGATCGTGCTGATGGTCACGGACTTCGTGCCGAACGTCATCGCCGCGCTCATCGGGTGCCTCCTGATGGGCGCCACCCGCTGCATCGACGTGCCGAGCGCCTACCGCGCGATCCAGTGGCAGCCGCTGCTGCTCATCGTGGGCATGCTGCCCTTCGCGACCGCGCTCGAACGCACGGGTGGGGTGGATCTCGCCGCCCAGGGCATCCTCAGCGTCGTCGGCGGCGCCTGGCCGCCGGTGATCCTCGGGGCGCTGTTCCTCATCACGACGCTCACGGGGCTGTTCGTCTCGAACACGGCGACGGCGGTGCTCATCACGCCGCTCGCCCTCGCGATGGCGTCGTCCCTGCATGCCTCGCCGTATCCCTTCGCGATGACCGTGGCGCTCGCGGCGACCTCGGCGTTCATCACGCCGATGTCGTCGCCCGTCAACACGCTCGTGATCGGCCCCGGGCGCTACACGATCGGCGACTTCGTGCGGGTGGGGGCGCCGTTCAACCTGATCGTGATGCTCATCGTGATGTTCATGGTGCCGTTGCTTCTGCCGTTCTGAACGACGACGGCCGCCGGAGCGATGCCCCGACGGCCGTCGATGGAGCGGAGCTCAGTCCGCGAGGATCAGGTAGAGCGCGCGGCGTGCCTCGTCGAGCTTCTCGATCGCGGCCTCGCGCTGGGCGTCGCTCGCGGCGTGATGGAACTGGCCCACGACGCCCATGAGCTTGCCGACGCTCGACTGGAAGGCCAGCTCCTGCTCGGTGCGCTGCGGCGCCGCCTGCCAGGCCTTGGCGAGTTGTTCGGCGTTCTCCGTCACGTAGGCCTCTCCGGCCTCGGTGAGGGTGAACTCGGTGCGACGCCCCTCGCCCGTGGAGGCGATGAGCTCCTCGTCCACGAGTTGCTGGAGGGTGGGGTAGACCGAGCCGGGGCTCGGGCGCCAGGTGCCCCCGGTGCGCTCGGCGATGGCCTTGATGAGGCTGTAGCCGTTCGAGGGCGCCTCGGCGAGCAGGCTCAGGATGACGGCGCGGATGTCTCCGCGGCCGGCGCGACCGCGACCGCGGCCGCCCCAGGGGCCGGGGCCGAATCCGGGGGCGAACGGCGGGGTGCCGAAACCTCGACCGGGCCCGAAGGCGTGCACGCCGAACTCGGCGTGCGGCCCGTGGGCGGCAGGGTTGCGGGGGTCGTGGTGGAAGCGGATGGGACGCTCGTGGCGTCGGAAGGTGTTCGGGTTCATGATCGGTCTCCTTTCGTGATCATGAGACATCGCGGGATATCGCGACAGGTCAACGATATATCGGTAACGCTCGCAGCGCAAGCGGCGGATTGTGACGATCTGTGACCGAGTGTGTCGCCGGGGTGCGGGCGAGCCGGGAAAACTCGACGGGTGACCGAGCAGACCACCCCCCGCCAGATCCGCTTCAACGCCTTCGACATGAACTGCGTCGCCCACCAGTCCTCCGGGATGTGGCGGCACCCCGACGACCGCTCGGACAGCTACAAGGACATCGAATACTGGACGGGCCTCGCGCAGCTGCTCGAGCGCGGCACCTTCGACGGCATCTTCATCGCCGACGTGCTCGGCACCTACGACGTCTACGGCGGCACCAACGAGGCCGCCATCCGCAACGGCGCCCAGGTGCCCGTCAACGACCCCGTGCTGCTCGTGTCGGCGATGGCCGCCGTGACCCGGAACCTGGGCTTCGGGGTGACCGCGGGCACCGCCTACGAGCATCCGTACCCGTTCGCGCGGCGGATGTCGACGCTCGACCACCTCACCAAGGGGCGCGTCGGGTGGAACGTCGTCACCGGCTACCTGCCGAGTGCCGCCCGCAACATGGGTCACGACGACCAGCTCGAGCACGACGACCGCTACGACCAGGCCGACGAGTACCTCGAGGTGCTCTACAAGCTGTGGGAGGGCTCCTGGGAGGACGACGCCGTCGTGCGCGACCGGGAGAACGGCGTGTTCACCCAGCCGGGGAAGGTGCACGAGATCCGCCACTACGGCAAGCACTTCACGGTGCCCGGGATCGCCATCACCGAGCCTTCGCCGCAGCGCTCCCCCGTGATCTACCAGGCCGGCGCCTCGCCGCGCGGTATCGCCTTCGCGGCGGGCAACGCCGAGGCGATCTTCGTGGCCGCCCCCACGAAGGAGGTGCTCAAGGGCACGGTCTCGCGCATCCGCGACGCCCTCGAGGCCGCCGGGCGCGACCGCTACTCGGCGCGCATCTACACGCTGCTCACGATCGTCACCGACGAGACCGACGAGAAGGCGCAGGCCAAACACGAGGACTACCTGCGCTACGCGTCCCCCGAGGGTGCGCTCGTGTTCATGTCGGGGTGGATGGGCATCGACCTCTCGCAGTACGCCCTCGACGAGCCCGTGGGCAACGTGAAGTCGAACGCGATCCAGTCGGCGGTGCAGAACTTCGCCGAGTCGGCCAAGCACGGGCGCGAGTTCACGGTGCGCGACATCGCCCTGGACGGCGCCATCGGCGGGCTCGGGCCGACGATCGTGGGCGGGGCGGAGACGATCGCCGACACCCTGCAGGAGTGGGTGGAGTTCACCGACGTCGACGGCTTCAACCTCGCCTACGCGATCACCCCGGGCACCTTCGAGGACATCGTGGAGCATGTGATCCCCGTGCTGCGCGCCCGCGGCGCCTATCCCACCGAATACGCGCCCGGCACCCTGCGGCAGAAGCTGCACGGCCGCGGCGACCGCCTTCCCGACGACCACAAGGGCTCCCGCTACCGCATCGGCGGCGACCTCTCCACCGCCGTCGCCACCACCACGTCCCGCACCACCCTCAACGTCTGAGCGTTCGTGGCGCGGCTGGAGCCGTGACCCGGCGGCGGGGGAAACGCCTCCCGCCGCCGGGTCGCTTCCCCCGCCACGACAGGGTTGGCGGGAACTCGCGGATGCATGGCGGTTGCGGGGGAGGTCGCCCGGCGGGGCGCGGTCTAGCGTCGGGGGCATGACCGATCTCGCCGCCCCCGAATCCGTCTCTCCGTCGAGCACCGACGAGCGGGAGGCCGCCGTCGCCCACTTCGCCGCCAAGCTGCGGTACGAGACGGATGCCTCGGACGTCGCGGCCGCGCTCGCGGCGGGCGAGCGGCTCGTGCTTGTCGACACCCGCAACCACGCATCCTGGCACCAGGGACACGCGGCGGGCGCCGTGCACATCCCGCGTGCGGAGGTGGCGGCTCGGGCACCGCGCGAGATCCCCCTCGACGTCCCGGTGGTCGTCTACTGCTGGAGCCCCGGCTGCAACGGCGCCGACAAGGCGGCCCTCGAGTTCGCGAAGCTCGGCTACCAGGTGCGCCTCATGATCGGCGGCTTCGAGTACTGGGCGCGGGAGGGCTACGACGTCGAGGACGACAACGGTCCCGTCATCCGCTCGGTCGACGAACTCGTCGGCCCGCTCGCCGCCGCCGCCGACTGCGGCTGCTGACCCCTGTGGATTCGTGGCGCGGCTGGAGCCGCGCCACGATGGCGGGGGAAACGCCCCCCGCCGCGAGGTCGTAGCTCCAGCCGCGCCATGAACCCTCGGGCGGGCGGGCGGGCGTGGTACGTTCCGGGCATGCCGCGGATCGCGTCGGTCGCGCCCGTCCTGCCCGACCACGTGTCGGCGCAGGCCGACATCGCCGCGGAGCTCGGCAGCCTCATCGCGCGCGACCCCGCCCAGCGCGCGCTGCTCGAGCGCTTCCACGCGGCGAGCGGCATCGCGAGCCGGCACACGGTCCTGCCGCTCGACGCCTACCGGGACCTCGGCGGCTTCGAGGCGGCCAACGACGTCTGGATCCGGGAGGGCACCCGGCTCGCGGCCGAGGCGCTGACCACGGCGCTCGCCACCGCGGGTCTCGCGCCCGCCGACGTCGACTTCCTGCTGTTCACCTCGGTCACCGGGATCGCCGCACCGTCGATCGACGCGCGCCTCGTGCCGCTCGTGGGGCTGCGCTCGGATGTGAAGCGTCTGCCGTCGTTCGGGCTCGGCTGCGTCGCGGGTGCGGCCGGCATCGCCCGCGTCGCCGACTACCTCGCGGGTCATCCCGACGAGGTGGGCGTGCTCGTCTCGGTCGAGCTGTGCTCGCTCACCCTGCAGCGCGACGACGCGTCGATCGGCAACCTCGTCGCGAGCGGCCTGTTCGGCGACGGGGCGGCCGCGGCGGTGCTCGTGGGCGACCGGCGCGCGGAGGTGCTCGCCGCATCCGGGGCGGCGTCCGGCCCCCGGGTGGTCGGCAGCCGCAGCGCGCTCTACCCCGACAGCGAGGGCGCGATCGGCTGGGACGTCGGCGCGACCGGGTTCCGGATCGTGCTCACCGCGGCCGTGCCCGATGCGATCGAGGCGAACATCGCATCCGGCGTCGATGGGCTGCTCGCCGACCACGGCCTCGGCCGCGACGACGTGGACCTGTGGATCGCGCATCCCGGCGGCCCCCGCGTGCTCGACGCCTTCGCGAGCGGACTCGGCCTGCCCGCCGATGCCCTCGCCGCGAGCCGCCGTGCGCTCGAACGCGTGGGCAACCTCTCGAGTGCCGCCGTGCTGCACCTGCTCGCCGAGCAGTTCTCCCAGCCGGCGGGCACACGGGCGGTGCTCTTCGCCCTCGGCCCGGGCGTGACGAGCGAGCACGTGCTGCTGGAGTGGACGTGATCGCCTACACGGTGCTCGTGCTCGCGACCGGCCTCGAGCGGCTCGCCGAGCTCGTCATCTCGCGCCGTAACGCGGCTTGGGCGTTCGCGCGCGGCGGGGTCGAGTCGGGGCGCCGGCACTTCCCGTGGATGGTGCTGCTGCATCTGGGGCTGCTGGCCGGCTGCCTCGCCGAGGTGTGGCTGCTCGGTCGACCCTTCCTGCCGTGGCTCGGCTGGCCCGCGCTCGCGGTCGCACTGCTGTGCCAGGCCGGACGGTACTGGGTGATCTCCTCGCTCGGCCGGCAGTGGAACACGCGCGTCATCGTCGTGCCCGGGATGCCGCTCTCGCGCCGAGGACCGTACCGCTGGAACCGGCTGCGGCATCCGAACTATCTGATCGTCGCGATCGAGGGCGTGGCGCTGCCGCTCGTGCACACCGCGTGGATCACGGCGCTCGCCTTCACGGTGCTCAACGCCGTGCTGCTGCTGGGGTTCCGGATCCCGGTGGAGGATCGTGCGCTCGCCGCGGCCGAGGAGCGCGCGCCGTGAGCGACGCCCAACTGCTCGTCGCGGGCGGCGGCCCGGTGGGGCTCGCGACCGCGATCGAGGCGCGGCTCGCCGGGATCGACGTGCTCGTCGTGGAACCCCGCGACGGTGTCATCGACAAGGCCTGCGGCGAGGGCGTCATGCCGGGGGCGCGGGAGGCGCTCGACCGGCTGGGGGTGGCGCCGGCATCCGCCCCGATCGCCGGCATCGACTACCGCGACGTGCGCCACTCCGTGCAGCACCGTTTCTCGGGCGGTCCCGGGCAGGGCATCCGACGGACGACCCTGCACGCGGCGCTGCTCGAGCGCGCGCGCGAGCTCGGGGTGCGGTGGGTGCGCGCGAGGGTGGTCGCTGTCGAGCCAGGCGGCACATCGGTCGCGGTTGCGACGGATGCCGGCTCGCGGCTCGTCGGGGGCTGGCTCGTCGCGGCCGACGGTTTGCATTCGACGGTCGCCCGGTCGGTGGGGCTCGCGCTGCCCGAGCCGCGGGCGCGCCGACGCTACGGGCAGCGGCGGCACTACCGGCTGGAGCCGTGGACCGACCTCGTCGAGGTGCACTGGACGGGCGTCGGCGAGTTCTATGTGACCCCGCTCGCGGGCGGCGTGGTCGGGGTCTCGCTGCTCGCGCGGCGCGGGGTGCACTACGAGCAGGCGCTCGCGGCGTCCGGCGAGCTCGCCGAGCGGATCGCGGGGGCGGATGCCGTGAGCGAGCTGCGCGGGGCCGGCCCGTTCCGGCAGCGCACCCGGGCGCGGGTCGCCGGACGCGTGCTGCTGGTCGGCGACGCATCCGGGTATGTCGACGCGCTCACGGCGGAGGGCATCCGGATCGGGTTGGAGTCGGCGCATGAGGCGGTCGCGGCGATCTGCGCCGGGCGGTCGGAGCAGTACGAGGCGGCCTGGGGGCGGACGACGCGCGCGTTCCGGCGGATGACCGCGGGCCTCGTGCGGGTGGCGGAGTCGCCGCTGCGGGGGCTCGTCGTGCCGGCGGCGGCGCGGATGCCGCGGCTCTACGCGAGCGGGGTCGAGCGCATCGCCCGGTGATCGGCCCGGTGGTCGGCCCGGTGGTCTCGAGACCCCCGCTCACGCGATTCCGAGCGCCCGCCGCAGCTCCCCCGCATCCGCGACGACCGCGATCGCGCCCGCCGCCTCCGCGGGCGCCCCGTACCCCCAGCTCGCGAAGATCGTGGGCAGCCCGTTCGCGCGCGCCCCCTCGATGTCGAGGATGCGGTCGCCCACCATCACGGCGCCCGACACGTCGAACCCGTCTGCCGTGAGCCGGCGCAGCGCCTCGGCCACGACGTCCGCCTTCGCGCTGCGGGTCTCGTCCTCGGTGGCGCCGGTGAGCTCGTCGAAGGCGTCGATCACACCGATGCCCTCGAGGATCACGGTGGCCGACGACTCCGGCTTCGAGGTGGCGAGCGAGAGGGCGATTCCGGCGGCGTGGATGGCCCGGATGGCGTCCACGACCCCCGGGTAGGGCGCGGCGTCGAGGATGCCGACGGCGCGGTAGTGCGTGCGGTACACGGCGAGCGCCCGCAGCGACTCCTCGTGGTCGAGGCCCGCGCGGTCCCGGAAGGAGTCGAGGATGGGCGGGCCGACCCAGGCGAGCAGCTCGGCCGGCGTCGGCACGGGCAGGCCGAGCTGTTCGAGCGTGTGCGCGAGGCTCGACACGATCCCGGGGGCGGAGTCGACGATCGTGCCGTCGAGGTCGAACAGGACGGCGGTCGGGCGGGGCAGCATCCCGCCCAGCCTAGGGGCGGGGTGCCCAACGCTGCAGCGCTGCCCGCCCCGCGGCAGAGCTGACGGGCGCGCGGTGCTCAGAACAGTCGCGCGTGGCCGGTCTCGAGCCCGCGCATCGCGTCGTAGTCGAGCACGAGGCAGCGGATGCCGCGGTCCTCGGCGAGCGTGCGAGCCTGCGGCTTGATCTCCTGCGCGGCGAACACGCCGGTGACGGGGGCGAGGCGCGGGTCGCGGTTCATGAGCTCGAGGTAGCGGCTGAGCTGCTCGACCCCGTCGATGTCCCCGCGTCGCTTGATCTCGACCGCCACCGAGTGGCCCTGCGCATCCGTCGCCAGGATGTCGACCGGCCCGATCGCGGTCATGTACTCCCGGCGCACGAGGGTGTGACCCTCGCCCAGCAGCTCGATCTGCTCGGCGAGCAGACGCTGCAGCTCGGCCTCCACGCCGTCCTTCTGCAGGCCGGGGTCGATGCCGAGCTCGTGGCTCGAGTCGTGCAGGATCTCGTGGATCGAGATCAGCAGCAGGTCGGCGGTCTTGGGGTTGGTGACGCGCCAGAGTTCGACGATGCCCGCCGCGGCGAGCTCCTCGTCCACCTCGTCGACCGCGAAGGTGGTGGGCGGGCTCATCCAGTTGAGCGGCTTGTAGCTGAGCGAATCGGAGTGCACGAGCACCGAGCCGTCGGCCTTCACGACGAGCAGTCGTGTGGCGAGCGGCAGGTGCGCCGAGAGCCGGCCCGCGTAGTCGACGGAGCAGCGGGCGATCACGAGTCTCATCCGTTCCACGGTACCCGGACGCCGACGCGGGTGACGTCCTCGCCGCCCGGCGCAGCCGGCGGGGCCGCCGGGCGCCTGAGGCTAGGCGTCGGCGGCCGCGAGCTGGCCGCAGGCGCCGTCGATCTCCTTGCCCCGGGTGTCCCGCAGGGTGGTGGGGATGCCGGCCGCCTCCAGGCGCGCGATGAACTCGGCCGTCACATCCGGCTCCGACGCGGTCCAGATGGAGCCGGGGGTCGGGTTGAGCGGGATCGGGTTGACGTGCACCCAGCCGCGCCCGCGCTCGTTGAGCTTCTGCGCGAGCAGCTCGGCGCGCCAGGCGTGGTCGTTCATGTCCTTGATGAGCGCGTACTCGATCGACACCCGGCGGCCGGTGACCTCGAAGTAGTGGCGGGCGGCGTCGAGCGCCTCGTCGACCTTCCAGCGCGAGTTCACCGGGATGAGCTCGTCGCGCAGGGTGTCGTCGGGGGCGTGCAGGCTGAGGGCGAAGGTGAGCGGCAGATCCTCGTCGGCGAGCTTCCGGATGGCGGGGGCGAGCCCCACGGACGACACCGTGATGTGCCGCGCCGACATCCCGAGCCCGTTCGGCTGCGGGGCGACCATGGTGCGCACGGCCTTCATGAGCCGGTTGTAGTTGGCGAGCGGCTCGCCCATGCCCATGAAGACGATGTTGGTGACCCTGGGCGAGTCGTGCCCGCCGTCGCGACGGAGGCCGCCGAGCTCGCCCGCGGCGATCGCGCGGTTCGCCTCCACCACCTGGGCCACGATCTCGGCTGCCGACATGTTGCGGGTGAGACCGGCCTGGCCGGTGGCGCAGAACGGGCAGTTCATGCCGCATCCGGCCTGGCTCGAGACGCACAGCGTGACGCGACCGGGGTAACGCATGAGCACCGACTCGACGAGCGCGCCGTCGAACAGCTTCCACAGGAACTTGATCGTCTCGCCGCCGTCAGTGCGCAGGCGCCGCACTTCGGTGAGCAGCGGCGGCAGCAGCGCGCCGACCAGTTCCTCGCGCCGCTCGGCCGGCAGGTCGGTCATCTGCGCGGCGTCGCTCGTGTAGTGGGTGAAGTAGTGGGTCGACAGCTGCTTGGCGCGGAACGCGGGCAGGCCGAGTTCGACGACCTTGGCGGCGCGCTCCTCGGGGGTGAGGTCGGCGAGGTGCACGGGCGGCTGGGTGCGCCGGGGCGAGGCGAACTGCAGCTTGGGTCGGCCATCCGCCTCGACCTGCTGCGTCCAGCCCTCGGTCTTCGGCCGGACCTGCTTGATCTCGCTCACCGCACGATTCTCGCAGCACCTGCCTGGGAGCGGGGCGCGTGGCCGCCTCAGGCTTCGGCGATCTCGGCGACGACGTCGAGGAAGGTCTGCCAGCCGGCGATGGTCGCCTCGCGCTGCTCGGCGGTGAAGCCGGGCGACACCTGGGTCATGTGCAGGAGGGTGCCGCGCTCCGTCGGGGACAGCTCGAACGTCACCGGCGCCTGTTCCGGCTCGTGCGGCCGGTCGGTGATGGTGAGCACGAAGCGCGTGTCGGGGGTGATCTCGAGGAAGGTGCCCGCCCAGTCGATGGTGTTGCCGTCGGGCAGCACCATGACGGCCGACCACGTGCCGCCCACGACGGGTTCGAAGTCGAGTCGGTCGAGCGGCACCTCGACCGCGGCGCCGCCCCACCAGCGGGCGAAGTGCTCCGCCGTGGTCAGGGCCGCGAACACTGCGGCGGGCGGCGCGGCGAACTCGCGGTGGATCTCGAATCCCTCTGCGGTGATGCCGGTCATCGGGGGTTCTCCTTGTCGTGGGGGTCGGTCGGGTCGTGGGGTTCGGTCGTCTCGAGGACGTCGGCGAGAGCGTCGAAGCTGTCGTTCCAGAAGCGTCGGTAGTCGCCGATCCAGGCGGATGCGGCGGCGAGCGGACGGGCCTCGAGCGTCGCGGGGCGGTATTGCGCGTCGCGTCCGCGCGAGACGAGGCCGGCGCCTTCGAGCACCCGCAGGTGCTTCGACACCGCCGCGAAGCTCATCGCGAACGGGCTCGCGAGCTCGCCCACGGTCGCCGCGCCCTGGGCGAGCCTCGTCAGCATGGCGCGGCGCGTGGGGTCGGCGAGCGCGGCGAAGGTGCGGCTGAGCGAATCGGTGCCGCTCATGCAGGACCTCTTTCACTTATTCAACCAAACAGTTCTCTACCGTGTGGTTTAGTACACCATCTCGACCGCCAACCGTCAAGCCCGCCCGCAGGCCGCGCCACCGACACGGCGGCGTCAGGCGGATGCCCGTCGACGGGGGGCCATCCACCGGCTGCCCGCCGCGCGCGGCACCAGCGTGAGGGCGCGGATGCCGTAGAAGCCGACGCCGTAGGCCAGCTGGATGCCGAGCACGGCTGCGGGGGCGCCCGCAGAGGCGGGGGTCTGCGCCGCCCACCACAGCAGCGGCAGATACACCGCGAGGTTCACGACGCCCGCGAGCGCCAGGTAGCGGCCGTCGTTCGCGCCGATGAGCACCCCGTCGAGCACGAACACGAGCGCGCCGAGCGGCATCGTCGCGGCGAGCACCCACGCGCCCGGCGGCACCGCGGCGATCACCGCGGCATCCGAGGAGAACACCGTCCCGACACAAGGCGCCGCGGCCGCGAGCGCCGCGCCGAGCGCGCACCCGGATCCGATCCCCCACAGCAGCAGGCGCCGCACCGTCGCGCGCACCTCGCTCGGGCTCCCGGCGCCGAGATCGAAGCCGATCATCGCCTGCGCGGCGATCGCGAAGGCGTCGAGGGCGAGCGCGAGCAGGAACGTCACCTGGAACAGCACCTGGGTGGAGGCGAGCACGGTGGTGCCGAGCTCCGTCGCGACGACGACCGTGGCGATGAGGGCGACGCGCAGCGTGAGGGTTCGCAGCAGCATCCAGAAGCCGGCGCGGGCGGCGGACGCCACCCCCGGCAGCCGCAGGCCCAGACGCGCACCCGCGCGACGCGCGTGCCGGATGGCGATCGCGATGCAGGCGAGCGCCATCCCCCACTGGGCGGCGACGGTGCCGACCGCGGAGCCCGCGATCCCCCAGCCGGCGCCGTAGATGAGGATCGCGTTGAGGGCCGCGTTGGCGGCGAACCCGACGACCGCGATGACGAGCGGGGTGCGGGTGTCCTGCAGGCCGCGGAACAGGCCGGTCGCCGCGATGACGGCGAGCATGGCGGGGATGCCGGCGGAGGAGATCGCGAGGTACACCCCGGCGAGCTCGGTGACGGCGGGATCCGCGCCGAAGCCGGCGGCGAGCGGATGCGCCAGGAACGGCCCGGCGACCGCGAGCACGACGCCGAGCGCGAGCGCGAGCCAGATGCCGTCGATTCCCGCCCGCACGGCGCCCGCCCGATCACCCGCACCGACGAGGCGCGCGACCGCCGGTGTGGTGGCGTAGGCGAGGAAGACCAGCAGCCCGATCGCGGTCTGCAGCACCGTGCTCGCGATGCCGAGGGCCGCGAGGGGCTCGATGCCGAGGTGCCCGACGAGCGCGGTGTCGGTCACCAGGAAGAGCGGCTCGGCCACGAGCGCGCCCAGTGCGGGCACGGCGAGCGTGAGGATCCGCCGGTCGATCGCGCGCATCCGCCCACGCTATCCGGCTGTGGTGCTCGTGGCGCGGCTGGAGCTACGACCTCGCGGCGGGAGGCGTTTCCCCCGCCCCCGGGTCACGGCTCCAGCCGCGCCATGAACCCCCGAGTCAGAGGGGGCGGCGGGCGGCGGCGCGCTCGCGGGCGGCGGGGGCCGCGAGGGTGGCCAGGATGATGAGGCCGAAGACGATGAGCAGCGCGTTCAGCACCCCCACGTGCTCGCCGACGACGCCGAGCAGGGGCGGCCCGACCAGGAAGGCGCAGTAGCCGACGGTCGCGACGGCGGAGACGCGGGCGGCGGCGCGCGCCGGCTCGTCCGCGGCGGCCGACATGGCGATCGGGAAGCCGAGCGAGGCACCGAGCCCCCACAGCACGATCCCGACGACGGCGATCGGGATGATCGGCACGAAGATCACGAGCGCGAGCCCGACCGCGGCGGCGGCGCCGGTGATCCGCACCATCGCGACGCGGCCGAGGCGGTCGATGAGCGGCCCGCCGACGAGGCGCCCCACCATCATCGCGGCGGTGAACACGGTGAAGAGGGCAGCCGCCTGGCCGTTCTCGAGGCCGCGGTCGTCGACGAGCCCGAGCGAGAGCCAGTCGCCCGCCGACCCCTCGGTGAACGCCATCCCGAGGGCGATGAGCCCGATCGCGAGGGTGCGCGGTTCGAGCCAGATGCCCATCCGGTCGCGGAAGCTCACGTGCTCCACCGCCTCGCCGGTCTCGGCGTGCGTCGCGACCCGCGGGATGGCGCGCGGCGCGAAGGCCGCGCCGATCAGCAGCAGCACCGCGAGCACCGAGAAGTGGATGGCGGGGTCGATGCCGGCGAACGCGGCCGCGGTGCCGATCGAGGTGCCGACGACCATCCCGGCGCTCCAGCTGGCGTGGAAGAGCGGCATGATCGTGCGGCCGATCGCCTTCTCGACCGCGGCGCCCTCGACGTTCATGGCGACGTCGCAGATGGCCGAGCCGAAGCCGTAGAGGGCCATGCCGGCGACGACGACCGCGAAGCTGCCGATGACCGAGGTGCCCACGCCGATCACCACGAGTGCGACCGCGCACACGGTGAGCATGATGCCGATGCTGCGGCGACCGCCGAGCCACTGGATGACGTGGCTGGCGAGCAGCAGGCCCACGATCGAGCCGGCCGAGACGCCGAAGATGAGGTAGCCGACCGCGGAGGTCGACAGCTCGAGGTGGTCGCGGATGGCCGGGATGCGGATCACCCAGGTGGCGGCGCCCAAGCCGTTGAGGGCGAAGACCGCGAAGGTGGCGTTGCGCCAGGCGGTCGCGTGGGCGGGGCGCGCGGTGCGGGCGGGGGAGGTCGTCATGGTGGATCCGAGGGTGCTGGCTGTCGGGCGAAGTAATCGAATCGATTCGATCGAATCGTTTCGAGTAGGCTAGCGCGCGATGAGCGAACCCGCAAACCCTCGCCCCACGCTCGCCGCCGTCGCGGCGCTCGCGGGGGTCTCGGCATCCACGGCATCCCTCGTCTTCAGCGGCGCCGGACCCGTCTCGGAGGCCACCCGGGCCCGGGTGAGGGAGGCCGCGGCCGCGCTCGACTACGCGGGCCCCGACCCCACGGCGCGCTCGCTGCGGCGCGGCCGCACGGGCGTCATCGGCGTGGTCACCGAGGACCGCCTCGGCGAGGCGTTCCGCGATCCGATCAACCTCGCGCTGCTCGACGGCCTGGGGGAGGAGCTCGCCGACGAGGGCTACGGGCTGCTCGTGCTGCCCTGGAGCGGTCCCGCAGGGGTCGACCTCTCGGCGGCGCCCATGGATGCCGCCGTGCTACTCGGCTGCAGCGCCGACCTCGCGCGCTCGGTCGAGGCGCTGCAACGCCGGCGCATCCCGCTCGTCGCGATCGAGGCGCCCGCGCTTCCCGGCGTGGTGGGCATCGACCTCGACAACGCCGAGGCGACCCGGCGCGGGGCGACGCTGCTGCGTGAGCTCGGCCACGAACGCGTGGCGCTCGTCACCCTGCCGCTCGACCTCGACCGCACTCGCGGCCCGCTGACGCCGGAGCGCGAGGCCGCCGGCTCGGCGTTCACGGCGGCCGAGCGCATCCGCGGCGCCCGCTCGGTGTTCCCGGATACGGCGGGCATCTCGGCGGCCGGCAGCTCGGTCGCCGAGGGCCATGCCGCCGGGCTCGCGCTCCTGGGCGGCGACCCGGCGCACCGTCCGACGGCGATCATCGCGCAGAGCGACCTGCTCGCGGCGGGCGTCATCCTCGCCGCCGAGGAGCTCGGGATCGCGGTCCCGGACCAGCTGAGCGTGCTCGGCTTCGACGGCATCCGCCTCGACGGCATCACGACCCACCGGCTCACGACGCTCGTGCAGCCCGCGATCGAGAAGGGTCGCGCGGCGGGTCGGGCCGTGCGCGAGGCGCTCGCGGGGGGCGCACCGTCGTCGGTGGCCTTCGTCTCGAGCCTGCGCGTGGGCACCACGACCGCCCCCGCACCCTAGCCTCCGCACGTCAGGAGAAGGCACCGGTCAGTGGATGCGGCGGCCGCGAATCGACCGGATCTCCTGAGTTGCGGTTGCGGACTCGCGGGATCAGGCGCGGGCGGCCAGGCGGTCGAAGGCGGCGTCGAGGGTGGGGTCGACGGTGCGTCGGGACGCGTCGGCCCGGTGCCAGGCGACGATCTCGCGGGCGCCCTGGGCGAAGGGGGTCGTGGCGACCCAGCCGGGGACGAGGGTCTTGATGCGGGTGTTGTCGAAGAGCACCGAGTGCGCCTTGTCGCCGATGAGGCCGGGACCCATTTCCGGGATCTCGCGGGCGATCGCATCCGAGGCGACGTGCACGATCCGGGGTTCCACGCCGAGGGCGCGGCCCAACTCGCGGGTGATCTCGTCCCAGGTGAGCGACTCGTCGCCGGTGATCTGCACGGGCGAGCCGATCGCGTGCGCGTTGCCGAACAGGCCCACGAAGGCGCGCGCGAAGTCGCGGGTGTGGGTGAGCGTCCACCAGCTCGTGCCGTCGCCGTGCACGATGACGGGCTTGCCGTCGAGGATGCGCTGCAGCGTCGTCCAGCCGCCCTCGAGCGGGATGAGGGTCTCGTCGTAGGTGTGCGAGGGACGGACGATCGTGACCGGGAAGCCCGTGTCGCGGTAGGCGCGCGTGAGCACGTCCTCGCTCGCGATCTTGTTGCGCGAGTACTCCCAGAACGGGTTGCGCAGCGGGGTCGACTCGACGATCGGCAGCTGCGCGATCGGCTTCTGGTACACGGATGCCGAGGAGATGTAGAGGTACTGGCCGGTGCGTCCGCCGAAGAGGGCGACATCCGCCTCGACCTGACTCGGGAGGAAGGAGCGGAAGGTGGCGACCACGTCGAACTCGCGCGAGCCGACCGCCGCGGCGATGGAGGCCGGATCGTCCGCGTCGCCGATGATCGTCTCGGCACCCTCGATCGGCGGCCGGGTGGTCGAGCGGCCGCGGTTGAGCAGGGTGACGTCGTACCCCCGTTCGACGGCCAGCTTCGACACCGAGGAGCTGATGATCCCGTTGCCGCCGATGATGAGCACCCGTTGCGCAGTCACCCCGCAAGTCTACGGAGCGCTTCATGGCGCGGCTGGAGCTACGACCCCACGGCGGGAGGCGTTTCCCCCGCCGCAGGGTCACGGCTCCAGCCGCGCCATGAACCGACGCAGGGGTGGGGGCGCGCTTAGGCTGGGCGGCATGAGTGACGACCTTGCCGCCGACGCGAACCCGCACACCGCATCCGGGATCGCCCTCGACGAGCTCGACCCGGGCATCCGTCCGCAGGACGACCTGTTCCGGCACGTCAACGGCGCCTGGATCGCGCGCACCGAGATCCCCGCCGACAAGGCGCGCTACGGCTCCTTCTATCTGCTCGCCGAAGCCGCCGAGCGGGCCGTGCGCGCGATCATCGAGGAGGCCCAGCAGGCCGAGCCGGGCACCGAGGAGCGCAAACTCGGCGACCTCTACGCGAGCTTCCTCGACGAGGAGCGCATCGAAGCGCTCGGCTGGGAGCCGATCCGCGCCGAGCTGGCCGAGGTCGCGACCCTCGGCGACATCCCCGCGTTCCTGCGCGCCCTCGGCGCCTTCGAGCGCAACGGCGTCGGCGGGTTCTTCGGCGCCTTCGTCGACAACGACCCGGGCGACCCGGAGCGCTACCTCGTCTTCCTCGAGCAGTCCGGCCTGGGACTCCCCGACGAGTCGTACTACCGCGAGGAGAAGTTCGCCGAGATCCGCGCGGCGTACCTCGTGTTCCTCGAACGGATGCTGACCCTCGCGGGCTTCGACGCCGCGGCCGAGCGCGCCGCCCGCATCCTCGAGCTCGAGACCGCGATCGCATCCCACCACTGGGACAAGGTGCGCACCCGCGACAGCCAGGCCACCTACAACCCGCTCAGCTGGTCCGAGACGGCGGCGCTCGCAGCGCCCGTCCCGCTCGACGAGTGGCTCGCGGGCCTCGAGGTGCCGGCCGGCTCCTTCGACACCGTCGTGGTGCGCGAGCCGAGCTTCGTGACCGGCCTCGCGAGTCTGCTCACCGAGGATCGCCTCGAGGCCTGGCGCGACTGGCTGCGCATCCAGCTCATCCGCTCGGTCGCCGCCTACCTGCATGCCGAGGTCGTGGAGACCAACTTCGACTTCTACGGCAAGACCCTCACCGGCACGCCCGAGCTGCGCGCCCGCTGGAAGCGCGGCGTCTCGTTCGTGGAGGGGGCGATGGGCGAGGCGGTGGGCAAGGTGTACGTCGAGCGGCACTTCAGCCCGGACGCCAAGACCTCGATGGATGCGCTCGTCGCGAACCTCGTGGAGGCCTACCGCGCATCCATCGAGAACCTCGACTGGATGACCGACGCGACCCGCGTGCGCGCCCTCGAGAAGCTCGCCAAGTTCACCCCCAAGATCGGCTACCCGACGAAGTGGCGCGACTACTCGGCGCTCACGGTCGACGCCTCCGACCTCGTCGGCAACGTGCGGGCCACGAGCGCCTTCGAGTTCGCCCGCGAGCTGGGCAAGATCGGCAAGCCGATCGACCGCGACGAGTGGTTCATGACCCCGCAGACCATCAACGCGTACTACAACCCCGGCTTCAACGAGATCGTGTTCCCGGCGGCGATCCTGCAGTATCCGTTCTTCGACGAGGCGCGGGACGCGGCGGCCAACTACGGTGCGATCGGCGCGGTGATCGGCCACGAGATCGGGCACGGCTTCGACGACCAGGGCTCGCAGTACGACGGCGACGGCCGGCTCACCGACTGGTGGACGGCGGACGATCGCGCCGCGTTCGAGGCGCGCACGGCGGCGCTCATCGCCCAGTACGACGCCCTCGAGCCGGCGCAGCTGCCCGGCCACCACGTCAACGGCGCGCTCACGATCGGCGAGAACATCGGGGACCTCGGCGGCCTCGGCATCGCCTGGAAGGCGTACCTTCTGTCGCTCGGCGGCGAGGAGCCGCCCGTGGTGGACGGGTTGACGGGGGCCGAGCGCTTCTTCCTCAGCTGGGCCCAGGCGTGGCAGATCAAGCTGCGCGACGAGGAGGCGCTGCGGCTGCTGTCGATCGACCCGCACTCCCCGAACGAGTTCCGCTGCAACCAGATCGTGCGCAACGTGGACGCCTTCGCCGCGGCCTTCGCGCTCGCACCCGGCGACGCGCTCTGGCTCGATCCCGCCGACAGGGTCACCATTTGGTAGACGCCCCCGCGCTCCCCGAACGTCGCGCGCGCGCGCATCAGGCGCGCGTGCCGCGGCATCGCGCCGAGCAGGCGGAGCCCCGCTTCTCGGGTGCCTTCTCGGCGCTCGGGGGGCTCGCCTACGGCGGGGCGCAGGTGTCGGCGTCGGTCATCGACCTCGACTCGGATGAGCGGGTCGTCTCGATCGACGACCGGATCGTGCTGCCCACGGCATCCGTGGGCAAGATCCTGCTGCTCATCGAGGTGTCGGCGCGGATGAGCGACCAGCGCGCCCCGGCGCTCGAGGTGCTCGACAAGACCTCCCGGGACGCCGTCGGCGACTCGGGACTGTGGCGCCACCTGCAGGCGCGCACCCTGCCGGTGGCCGACCTGGCGACTCTCGTGGGGGCGACGAGCGACAACCTCGCCACCAACGTGCTGCTGCGCGAGGTGGGGCTGGATGCCGTGCGCGAGCGCACCGAGGGGTTGGGGCTGCTGCGCACCGCGTTGCTGGATCTGGTGCGCGACGCCCGCGGCCCCGACGATGCACCGCAGCTCTCGGTCGGCTCGACGTCCGAGTTGGCCTGGCTCTTCGCGGCCCTCGCCCGAGGTCAGGTGGTGGACGCGCTGACCTCCTCCCGGGTGCTCGGCTGGCTCTCGCTCAACACCGACCTCTCGATGGTGGCGAGCGCGTTCGGGGTCGATCCGCTCTCGCATCGGGGGGTCGACCACGGGCTGCAGCTCGTGAACAAGACCGGGTCGGATGCGGGGGTGCGCTCGGAGGCGGGCATCCTGCGCGGTCCGCGGCGCGGGGTCGCGTACGCGGTGTCGGTGCAGTTCAACGACGGCTCGATCGCCGCGCGACTGCGGGTGCTCGACGCCCTGCGCACCGTCGGGCTGGATCTGCTGGAGTACGTGCACTGATCGGGGATGGGGTGGTTCTACCCCCACTTCTCCCCAGATCGCGTTTTCCTCTTGCGCCCCCCGTCCGGGGGGCTCTAGCGTGAGCTTTGCACCGGTTCGGTCTGTCCCCGCAGATCCCACCCGTCCGGTGCATGCGTAACCAGCTCCACCGCCACATCCCCCCACATCCACATCCCGACGCATCCCACTCGGTTACCCTGCCGCAGCGTCGTGTGTGTGTCCGATCACCCGTGCGCTCCCCACGCACGGGTCCCCCCTGCTAGGACGCATCCACCGTGCTCAAAAAGTCATTGGCGACCCTTCTCGCCCTCATCCTCGCCTTCGTCCTCTCCCTCGCCACGGCGCTGCCGGCTCAGGCGGCCTCGCGGCTGGGGGTGACCACCGAGGGACTCACCCTGCCCGGCGGCACCCGTTTCGCCGACGGCGCGAGCGTCAGTGTGCGCTACACCGTCGGCAGCCAGACCAAGAGCGCCTCTCTCCACCTCGAGGCGCTGCGCGGGCCCGGCAAGCAGTACGTCGGCGCCTCGTACCTGCCCTGGTCCGCTCTCGGCACGCCGAGCCAGTTCTGCATCACCTGGGTGCACGTCTCGGGGGTCGGCACCTTCGGCGAGTCGGGTGACAAGCCGGTCTGCACGGCCGCTCCCGCGCCGGCTCCGGCGCCCTCGACGGCGCCGAGCCCGAGCGCCGCCCCGACCGCGCCGCCCGCCGCGCAGAAATCGGCCCCGCAGACCGCGCCCACGACCCAGCCCGCCGTGTCGGCCTACGGCGTCGGGCTCTACGTCTACAAGAAGCTCGATGCCGGCAAGCCGGCGTCGTGGGGCAACTCCGGTCCGCAGCGACTCGTGCTGCAGGATGTCGACAACCCGAGCAAGGCCGCCAACGGCTACTGGACGGTCATCGACGCCGCCGCACTGCCGAGCGACGTCTGCGGTTCGGGCTGGGCCGTGCAGCAGGACAAGGTGCAGATCTCGGGAGACTTCGCGTTCCCGCCGACCATCACACCCCCGGTCGACAACATCGGCTGGCCGCCGATCTACGACGCCAAGCACCAGGAGCTCTCGAGCCTCGTGACCGTCCCGGCGTGCGCCGGCGCCGAGGCGAGCGTCTCGGTGCTCCCGGCCAGCTGCACGGCACCCGAGCGACTCGTGCTCGGCACCGCGGTGCATGCGGTGTGGGGTGCCGTGGATCGCAGTGCCGGCCCGGGCGACTATCACGTCACCGCGACCGCGGAGTCCGGCTACTCCTTCGCGGGCGGCGCGACGAGCAAGAGCTTCGTCGGAACGCTCGCGGGAGCCCTGCCGTCGAGCAACCCCGCCTGCGGCACGCCGGCCAGCTGCATCCCGACCTCGTCGGTGAGCTACAGCTACGACCCCGCGACCAACAGCGGTGTGATCACCGTGCCGAGCCCCGCGAACTCCACCGGCAAGCTCTGCCAGAGCTTCTGGGTGACGGCGGCGAGCTGGAAGTACCTCGGCACCAACACCTGGGCGCAGAAGGTCGATCAGGTGCAGAAGCTCGGCGAGATCTCCACGCCCGGCAGCTACCCCTACGGGATCGGCGTGGTCTGCGGCCAGGGCGACATCTACGCCTCGTACAACCCGAACGCGAAGACGCTCGACCCGGGCCCGTACCTCTACGGACCGAGCAACCCGTTCACCGAGAACTTCCTGCACGAGATGGGATTCAGCGGCCCGACGCCCACCTATACGACGACGGGCGTCGGCTGCAACACGGTGAGCGCGGAGCCCTCGAGTACGCCGCCGAGCTGCAGCGCTCCCGGGCAGTACACGCTCCCCGAGGTGGAGCACGTCAGCTGGAAGGTCAACGGCGTCGATGTCGAGCCGGGCGTCTACACCGTGACGGCCGGCGGATCGGTGACGGTCGTCGCGACCGCCGACGAGTCCTGGGTGCTGCCGAGCGGTGCGCAGGACGCGGCGACCCACCAGTGGAGTTTCAGCTGGACGTTGAGCTTCCCCGCCCCGGAGAACTGCCGGCAGGCGACGCTCACCGGAGGGGTCGCCGCGGTCTGCGAGAACGATGTCCCGATGATCCTCTACTGGGTGACGCTGACCGACCCCGACCACCAGTCGACCGGGAACACGGCCACCTTGAGCCTCTCCCGTGGTGCCGACAGCTACAGCTTCCCCGCGCTCGGCACGATCGTCGACGGCCAGACGCTGTCCGGCTCGCTCATGTGGGTCGGAGCCTCCGCGGCGGACGTCGACGGTGACGGCGTGGCGGAGGGCACCGGATGGCCGGGCTGGGAGTTCGTCGACGGCGCCTGGCAGGAGACGCCCGGTAACTACGGCTGGACCCGCGACGGCGTGACCGCGACGATCTCGGTCAACCCGCACGTGTCGGTCGAGCTCCAGTACCCGCCGGGGAACCCCGAGTGCGTGCCCGGTCCGCGTGAGGTGACGCCGACGCTCAGCTCGGTGAACCCGGACTGCGCGGCGAATGTCGGCGGCAGCTTCACCCTGCCGGAGATCGAGGGCATCGTCTGGAAGGTTGACGGCGTCGTCACCGCTCCGGGCAGCTACCCGGGCGGCGGCACGGGCACGAAGCTCGTGACGGCGGAGCTCGACCAGTCCGGCGGGGCGGTCGTGTTCGCCCCGAATGCGCAGACCAGTTGGCGTCTCGACTTCACCGCACCGAGCAGCTGCCTCACGCTCGACGGCTCCACCGCGACGGGCGTCTGCGACGCCGACTCGCCCTGGATCCTCTACACGATCACCCTCAACGACCCGTACGGGCAGGCGAGCGACCGCACGGCGGAGCTCATCATGAGCGACGGCGTCGACAACGTGGAGCGGATCGCACTCGGCACCCTCGGCCCGTCGGGCGTGCTGAGCGGGAAGGTGCTGTGGCCGGGTGCCCACGTGGATCCCGTGACGGGCGCCGCGGACGGCTGGCCGGGCTGGGAGCAGGTGGACGGCGAGTGGGTCACCACGCCCGGCAACTTCGCCTGGACGCGCGGCATCACCGAGGCGACGCTCTCGGTGAACCCGTCGATGACGGTCGCGCTCAGCTACCCGGACGCCACGCCGAGCTGCGTGACCGACCCGCCGCATGACCCGCCGACGCTCGGCGTCTTCCCCACGAACGCGGTGCTCGCCGAGCAGTGCGATGCCGGGCGGGGGGTGCTGACTCTCGGTCAGGTGGACGGGGTGTCGTTCTTCGAGGACGTCAACTACTTCGTCGACGGGGTGGCGGCCACGAGTTCGACGGTGCTCCTCGCCCCGGGCAGCCACGACGTGACGGTCCGCACCAAGCTGCCCACCGACGGCCTCGACGGTCCGAGCGCCTGGCGGGTCGTGGTGACGGGGGGGCAGGTCTGCGGTGAGCTGACCACGCTCGCCCTCACGGGCGCCGACGGCCTCTGGGTGGCGGCGTTGGCCGGGCTGTTCCTCGCGGCGGGCGTCGTGATCGTGGTGGCCAGCCGGGTCCGGACGCGCCGGGCCGAATGAGACCCCGCGTCCCCGTCCGCTGCAGGGGCGGACGGGGGCGCGGCTTCACCCGGATGCCCCGCGCGGCGCGCGCGGATCGTCAGGCGGTCGCCGCGTCGTCGGCCGATCGGAGGCGCGGCGCGACCTCCACGCCGTACACCGCCTCGATGCCGTCGGCGAAGGCGTCCAGACGCCCGTCCGCGGCCAGCCGGCGGGCGCGCTCCGACGGCCCGTGCACGAGCACGCCCGCGAAGTGTCGCAGCGCCGCCTCGATCCGGCCGTCGTCGCCCGTGCGTCGCACCCGCGCGAGCTCGTCCTCGAGCAGCTGCTCGATGTGCTGCCGCAGCGCGACGATCGAGGGGGCGGCGGCGGCGTCCGCCGCGAACTCGGCGACCGCACCCCCGACGAGGGCGTGGGCCGAGTCGGCGAGCTCGGGGAGCGGGGCGTGCAGGGCGAGCAGCTCGAGGTCGAGGAGCTCGACGCCGGGCAGGGCACCGACCGCGGGGTCGACGTTGCGGGGCAGGCCGAGGTCGATCACGAGCAGGCGCCGATCGCCGGCTCCCACGTGCTCGGGCGCCACCGTGTAGCGGGCCGTGCAGGTGATGACGACATCCGCCTGCGCGATCGCGGGCGCGAGCTCCGCCTCCGCCCGCACCCCGTACTTGGTGGCGAACAGCCCGGCGCGCCCCGTCGCGGAGTACACGCGGATGTCGTCGGCGCCGCGCGCCCGCAGCGAGGCGATCGTGGTGGCGGCGTAGCGACCGGTGCCGACCAGCAGCACGCGCGCACGGGACCAGTCGGTGATGCGGGAGGACGCCAGATCGAGGGCGAGTCGGGCGAGCGAACGGTCGGCGCGGCTCAGATCGCCCGCGGAGCGCACGGTGCGTGAGGTGCGTGCCGCCTGCTGGAACAGTCGGTCGAGCGCCGCGGAGGCGGTGCCGGCGCGGCGCGCCTGCTGGGCGGCGCGCTGCACCTGCCCGGCGATCTCCTCCTCGCCGACCACCATCGACTCGAGGCCCGAGGTCACCGCGAACAGGTGGTGCACGGCGTCGTCGCCCGTGTGGGTCGCCGCGCTCGCGCGCAGCAGCTCGGCGTCCTCGGGGGCGTCGACCGCGAGGGCGGCGACCACGGCTTCGGTCGCCATCGCGCCGGCGGCGGGGAGCGGGTCGTCCAGATCGAGGTACGCCTCGAAGCGGTTGCAGGTGGAGAGCACGACGACGCCGCGCACGAAGTCGAGTTCGGCGAGTCGGCGGGTCGCCTCCAGCGCCGGGATCTGGGAGACCCGGTCGAGGAGGGCGAAGTCAGCGTTGGTGTGGTTCGCCGTCAGACAGAACAGCACCCCCTCATGGTATCCGTCCCGGATGGGAGGATGGACGGGTGCCGTCCCCCTTCCTTTCAGCGCTGCGCGGCGACCGCGGCGACGTGACCCCGATCTGGTTCATGCGGCAGGCGGGTCGCTCACTGCCCGAGTATCGCGCCTCGCGGGCCGGCATCGACATGCTCGACGCGTGCCTCACCCCCGAGCTCGCCGCCGAGATCACCCTGCAGCCGGTACGACGGCACGGCGTGGATGCGGCGATCCTGTTCAGCGACATCGTGATCCCCGTGCTCCTCGCCGGGGTTCCGGTGCGGATCGTGCCCGGGCGGGGGCCGGTGCTCGACGAACCGATCCGCACGGCGTCGGACGTGCTGCGGCTGCGTCCGATCGATCCGGACGCGCTCGCGCCGATCGCCGAGGCGGTGCGGCTCGCGGTGGCCGAACTCGGCGACACCCCGCTCATCGCCTTCGGCGGCGCCCCCTTCACCCTCGCCTCCTACCTCGTCGAGGGAGGGCCGTCGAAGGATCAGCTGCGCGCCCGCTCGATGATGTACGCGGACCCGCATGCCTGGGCCGCGCTGCTCAACTGGTGCGCCGACGTGACGGGGGCCTTCCTGCGTGCCCAGGTCGAGGCCGGGGCGGGCGCCGCGCAGCTGTTCGACTCGTGGATCGGATCGCTCTCGCGCCGCGACTACCAGCGCCGGGTCGCCCCGCACTCGAAGCGCGCGCTCGACGCGCTGCGCGGGCTCGACGTGCCGAAGATCCACTTCGGTGTCGGCAGCGGCGAGGTGCTCGACCTGCTGCCGGGGCTCGGGGTGGATGCGGTCGGCGTCGACTGGCGCATCCCCCTCGACGAGGCGAGCGCACGCCTGGGCGGTGGGGTGCCGGTGCAGGGGAACATCGACCCGGCCCTGCTCGCGGCGCCCTGGTCGGTGCTGAGCGCTCACCTCGACGACGTGCTGGACCGGGGTCTCGCGGCCCCCGCGCATGTCGCGAACCTGGGGCACGGCGTTCCCCCGGAGACCGATCCCGGGGTGCTGACCCGCATCGTGGAGCACGTGCATGCCCGACGCTGACGTCGTGGTGGTGGGCGGCGGCATCGCCGGACTGGTGGTGGCGCGCGAGCTCGTGCTCACCGGCCGCGAGGTCGTGCTGCTCGAGTCGCGGGATCGGCTAGGCGGCCAGGTCGCTATGCATTCCGTCGCGGGCATAGACCTGGACGCCGGGGCCGAAGCCTTCGCGACGCGCGGCGACGACATCCCCGCCCTGCTCGACATCCTGCGCCTCACGGGCGAGGTGGTGACGCCCGCCGCCGATCCGGCGTGGCTGTACCGCGCCGACGGCACGGCTGTCCCGCTGCCCGCCACGAGCCTGCTCGGCATCCCCGCGGTTCCGCTCGCTCGGGACGTGGTGGCCGCGATCGGCCGCCGTGCCGCGTGGCGTGCGCAGCTCGATGCGCTGCTTCCCTCGCTCGTGGGCGCGAAGGCCGAGACGGTCGGCGAGCTCGTGCGCCGACGGATGGGTGCGGGCGTGGTCGACGGCCTGGTCGCGCCGGTGGTGCGCGGCGTGCACTCGAGCGAGCCCGACGAGCTCGCTCTCGACCGTGCCGCGCCGGGACTGCGGTCGGCGCTCCTCAAGGAGGGCACCCTCGCGCAGGCGGTGCACGCCCAGCGGGCGAAGGCGCCGGCGGGGTCGCTCGTCGCCTCGCTGCGCGGCGGCCTCTTCCGCCTGGTCGATGCCCTCGAGGCCGAACTGGAGCGCTTCGGGGTGGAGGTGCGGACCGGCACCCCGGTCGTCGAGGCCGATGCGGGCGGCGTCACCACCGCGGCCGGAGAGCGCGTCGACGGCGAGGTGGTGCTCGCCGCGCCGTTCGCGGTCGATGCCCCGCGCACCCGCGTGCGCGTCGCCACGATCGCGGTCGATGCACCCGAGCTCGGAGCCCCGCGCGGCACCGGGGTGCTCGTGGCGCGGGGCGCGCCCGACGTCGCCGCCCGTGCCCTCACCCACCTCACCGCCAAGTGGGGCTGGCTCGCGGAGGCGACCCCGTTGCAGCTCATCCGGCTCTCCTACGACGAGGGGGTCGAGGTCACACCGGAGCGGGCGCATCGCGATGCCGAGCGCCTTCTCGGCGCCCCCCTTCCGGCACCGGTCGACGCCGCGATCGTCGACTGGGAGCGGGTCGGCCGCCGCGCGGATCCAGAACATGCCATTGACGGAATGCACCGGGTGGGGGAGGCTGAGTCGGGCACCGGCCTGGCCGCCGTCATCCGCTTCGCGCGCTCCACGGGGCGCGAGATCCCCTCTGAGGGATCGGCGGACGAGGGTTAGTCTGGACGGAGCCCCACATGGCCACTGCGGTCAGCCGCAGAGAACGGAGCGCACCATGAAAGGCAAGATCCTCTTCCTGACGGGTCTCGGCGTCGGGTACGTGCTCGGCACGCGCGCCGGGCGCCAGCGCTACGAGCAGATCAAGTCGGCGGCGTCGCGCTTCTGGAAGAGCCCGCAGGTGCAGCGCCGCGTCGACGACGTGCAGGAGTTCGTGAAGGACAAGGCACCGGAGGTCGCCGAGTTCGTCGCCGACGGCGCCAAGAAGGTCGTCTCGCAGGTCTCCGGACGCAAGAAGTCCACCCCCGAGGTCTGATCCGCGATCATGTCCGATCAGAAGCCCGACCCGAAGCGGGAACGCCCGCGCCAGAAGCGTTCGCTCGCCGCCCTGCTCACGAGTGTGCCCACGCAGGTGCAGGAGCTCGTGCAGCGCGAGATCGAGCTGCTGAAGACGGAGCTCATCGAGAAGCTCAAAGCCCTCGGCATCGGCGTCGGACTCATCGCGGCGGCACTCGTCGTGCTCCTGTTCTTCGTGGGGGTGCTGCTGACCCTCGCCATCATCGGGCTCAGCTACGTGATGCCCGACTGGGCGGCGGCGCTCGTGGTAGCGGGGGTGCTGCTGATCGTCGCCGTCGTGCTCGCGCTCGTCGGCTACGGCGTCATGAAGCGCGGGATCCCGCCCGTGCCGACCGAGGCGATCGAATCCATCCAGAAGGACATCCGCGCCGTCAGGGGCGTGGGGAAGAGGGGTGAGCGGTGAGCGACGCGATGGATGCCGCGAAGGCGAAGGCGCAGGAGGCGCGCGACGCGCTCGCCGAGACCCTCGACGCGATCGAGGACAAGTTCAACGTGCCCAAGCGCACGGGGGAGTTCGTCGACAAGGCGAAGGCCGCGTACGAGAAGAACCCGGTGCCGTGGATCGCGGGCGGAGCCGCCGTCGCGGCCGTCGTGATCGGGCTGGTCGCCTGGGCGGTCTTCGGGCGCGACGACGACTGACGCTCGCCGGTGGCCGATTCGCGGCCTCCGCGTGAACGGGGGAGGATAGGGGCGTGACGTCCGCAACCCCCGTCCCGTCCGAGAACCCGTCGGGCTTCGCCCTCTGGGCCGTCTGGCGTCGTGATCCCGCCCGATCCGCCGCGAGCCTCGAAGCGCTCCCGGACGCGGTTGCCGAGATCGAGGCGTCCGGTGTGGTGCTGCGCGGCTTCTACGACGTGTCGGGGCTCCGTGCCGACGCGGACCTCATGGTGTGGCTGCACGGCGACACCGCGGAGGGGCTGCAGTCCGCCGTGCGCACCCTGCGCAGGGTTCCCGGAGTCGGGGCCCTGCTGCCCACCTGGAACGCGCTCGGCGTGCACCGCGAGGCCGAGTTCAGCCGGGCGCACGCGCCGAGCTTCCTGCGTGGCCTCCCGCCCAAGGGGTGGGTGACCGTGTACCCCTTCGTGCGCAGCTACGACTGGTATCTGCTGCCCGAGGACGAGCGCCGCGGCATGCTCGCCGATCACGGCCGCAAGGGTTCCGAGTATCCGAGCGTGCAGGCCAACACGGTCGCGAGCTTCGCGCTCGGCGACTACGAGTGGCTGCTGGCGCTCGAGGCGGACGAGGTGGTGGACCTCGTCGACCTCATGCGGCACCTGCGCAACACGGAGGCGCGCCGCCACGTGCGCGAGGAGGTGCCGTTCTTCACGGGGCGGCGGATCGGTCTCGACGAGATCGCGGAGGTGCTGTCATGACCGAGGAGCGGCTCGGCCCCGAGCACGTGGAGACGCCGGTCGCCTACGACGCGATCGTGCTCGCGAGCTTCGGAGGCCCGGAGGGGCAGGACGATGTCATCCCGTTCCTGCGGAACGTGACGCGCGGCCGCGGCATCCCGGATGAGCGCCTCGAGGAGGTGGCGCACCACTACCGGCACTACGGCGGGGTGAGCCCCATCAACCAGCAGAACCGCGAGCTCAAGGCGGCCCTCGAGGCGGAGCTCGCCGCGCGCGGCATCGAGCTGCCGGTCTACTGGGGCAACCGCAACTGGGGTCCGTACCTGGCCGACACGGTGCGCGAGGCCTACGACGACGGCCACCGCACCCTCATCGGCGTCGCGACGAGCGCCTACGCGAGCTACTCGAGCTGCCGGCAGTACACCGAGGACTTCGTGAACGCCCTCGAGGTCACGGGCCTCGCGGGCGAGGTGCGGCTCGACAAGGTGCGCCCCTACTTCGACCACCCCGGCTTCGTGACCCCCTTCGTCGAGGGCCTGCAGGCGGCGCTCACCGAGTTGCGCGGTCGCGGCATCCCGGGCGAGCGCATCCGGGTGCTGTTCTCGACCCATTCGATCCCCCTGACGGCGGCCACCGCGTCCGGACCCGAGTTCGGCCCGGGCGGCGCGTACGAGGCGCAGCATCTGGCGGTCGCCGAGGTGATCATGCGCGAGGCGGACGCCGGGGGCGTCGGATGGCGGCTCGTCTACCAGTCGCGTTCCGGCCCGGCGAGCCAGCCGTGGCTCGAGCCCGACATCAACGACGTGATCGAGACGCTGCCCGCCGAGGGGGTCGAGGCGATCGTGATCGTGCCGCTCGGCTTCGTCTCCGACCACATGGAGGTGCTCTGGGATCTCGACAACGAGGCCCTCGAGTCGGCGGCCGAGGCGGGGCTCGCGGCCCTGCGCATCCCGACCCCCGGCATCCACCCGGCGTTCGTGGCGGGGCTCGTGGATCTCGTGCTCGAGCGCGTGAACGGCACCCCGGTGGCGGAGCGGCCGGCGCTCACCGAGCTCGGCCCGTGGTTCGACGTGTGCCGCCCCGGATGCTGCGTGGGCGTGCAGCGAGCCGCCGAGCCGTCGGTCGCGGGGCGGACGACGTGACCCTGCGACTCGGCACCCGGGGCAGCGCGCTCGCGCTCGCCCAGGCGGGCGCGGTCGCGCAGCGGCTCGGTGCCGAGCTCGTCGTGATCGAGAGCGAGGGCGACCGGATCGCGACGCCGCTCGCCGAACTGGGCGGGGCGGGGGTGTTCGCGGCCGCCCTGCGCGAGGCGCTGCTGGCCGGCGAGGTGGACGCGGTCGTGCACTCGTACAAGGACCTCCCCACGGCGCCGCTGCCGGGGTTGTCGGTCGCCGCGGTGCCCAAGCGCGCCGACGCGCGCGACGTGCTGTGCGCCTCCGGGGGCCGGGAGCTCGACGCGCTGCCCGCGGGCGCCCGGGTCGGCACGGGTTCGCCGCGCCGCCGTGCGCAGCTGCTGCGCCGCCGTCCCGACCTCGAGGTGGTCGAGGTGCGCGGCAACGTGGATACGCGCCTCGGGCGCCTCGCCGATGAGGATGCGGATCGCCGCCTCGACGCGGTCGTGCTGGCCGCCGCGGGTCTCGACCGGCTCGGTCGTCTCGACGCGGTCACCGAGTGGATGAGCCTCACCGCCTGGCCCACCGCCCCCGCGCAGGGCGCGCTCGCGGTGGAGACCCGATCCGGTGAGGAGAAGAAGGTCGCCAAGCTCGAGCACAAGCCGTCACGCCTCGCCGCCGAGGCCGAGCGTGGCGTCCTGGCGCGGCTCGAGGCCGGATGCGCGGCGCCCGTCGGCGCGAGCGCGATCCTCGAAGACGGCCTGCTGCTGCTCTCGGCGCGCGTCTACGCGCTCGACGGCTCCCAGCACCTCACCGCCTCTCACGCCCTCTATCCCGAGGACGCCGTCCGCCCCGCCGCCGAGCTCGCCGAGCGGGTCGCCGGCGAGCTGCTCGCCGCCGGGGCCGCCGAGCTCGCACCGCTCGGGGGTGGTCGCCCATGACGATCGAGACCCCGCGGCCCGCCAAGCCGCTCGGGGGCTGGCGGGTGCTCGTGCCGCGCGGCGGCAAGTGGGGCGACGGCGTCGCGGCGACCGTGCGCGGCTTCGGCGGCATCCCGGTGATCGCCCCCCTCATCAACTTCGCGAGCTCCGACGATCCGGTGAGCCTCGCCAACGCCCTGCACGAACTGCAGGACGGCCAGTTCGCCTGGCTCGTCGTGACGAGCGCCACCACGGTCGACGTGCTCAACAGCCAGCGGGTGAGGGTGCCCGAGTCGACGCGCATCGCGGCCGTCGGCGAGACGACCGCGGCCGCGCTTCAGCTGGCCGGCTACCGGGTGGACTTCGTGCCCACCTCCGACAATTCGGCGCGCGGGCTCGTCAAGGAGTGGCCGGACTCCGGCATCCGCGGGCGTGTGCTCATCCCGCAGTCCGACCTCGCCGAGCCGACGCTCGTGGCGGGGCTGTCGAAGCTGGGCTTCGAGGTCGAGTTCGTGACCGCCTACCGCACGGTGGGCGTGCCCGCCCGGCCCGAGGTGCTGGCGGATGTCGCATCCGGCCGCATCCGGGCGATCCTCGTGACCTCGGGGTCGGTGGCGCGGCAGATCGCCGAACAGCTCGCGCCGCTCCCCGACGCGACCGTCGTGGCCTGCATCGGCCCGCGTACCGCCTTCGACACCCGCGCGGCGGGGCTGCCGGTGCACGTCATCGCGGAGGAGCGCAGCATCGATTCGCTCATCGCGGCCCTCATCGAGTACGCGGAGACCGAGTGAGCACCGGCCCGACCATCCGCCCGCGGCGACTGCGGCAGAGCCCGGCCTGGCGTCGGCTCGCCCAGGAGACCCGCGTGGATGCCGCCCAGCTCGTGCTGCCGATGTTCGTCGCGGAGGGGGCGGTCGAACCGCGCCCGATCGCCTCGATGCCGGGTGTCGTTCAGCACAGCCTCGACTCCTTCCGCGCCGAGCTGCACCGCGCGGCCGCCGCGGGGGTCGGCGGCGTCATGCTGTTCGGGGTGCCCGAGCACAAGGACGCGGTCGGCAGCGGTGCGACCGACCCCGACGGCATCCTCAACGCGGCGACCCGCGTCGCGGTGGCCGAGGTGGGCGATGCGCTCGTCGTGCAGACCGACCTGTGCCTCGACGAGTTCACCGACCACGGGCACTGCGGCGTGCTCGACGCCGCGGGACGCGTCGACAACGACGCCACCCTGGTGCGCTACCGCGAGATGGCCATCGCGCAGGCCGAGGCCGGCTCGCAGCTCGTGGGGCTCTCGGGGATGATGGACGGCCAGGTCGCCGCCGTGCGCGCGGCCCTCGACGCGGCCGGCGCGCAGCAGGTGCCGACCCTCGCCTACGCGGCCAAGTACGCCTCCGCCTTCTACGGCCCGTTCCGCGAGGCGGTGCAGTCCTCGCTCGTCGGCGACCGCCGCAGCTACCAGCTCGACCCGGCGAACCGCCGCGAGGGGCTGCGCGAGCTGGAGCTCGACGTGGAGGAGGGCGCCGACATCGTCATGGTGAAGCCCGCCATGAGCTACCTCGACGTGCTCGCCGACGCGGCCGCGGCATCCCCGGTGCCGGTGTGGGCGTACCAGGTGAGCGGCGAGTACGCGATGATCGCGGCCGCCGCCGCGAACGGGTGGATCGACCGCGACCGGGCGGTCGACGAATCGCTCGTCTCGATCCGCCGGGCGGGCGCCGACGCCGTGCTCAGCTACTTCGCGGTCGAGGCCGCCGAGCGCTGGGCGCGCGCGTGAGCGACGCCAACGACGCGGCCTTCGCGCGGGCGCAGGAGGCGCTGCCGGGCGGCGTCAACTCGCCCGTGCGGGCGTACGGCTCGGTCGGCGGGACGCCGCGGTTCCTGGTGTCGGCGCGCGGGCCGTACGTGACGGATGTCGCGGGGCGGGAGTACGTCGACCTCGTCGCCTCGTGGGGTCCCGCGCTGCTCGGGCACGCGCATCCGGAGGTCGTGGCCGCCGTGCAGGAGGCCGCTGCGCGCGGACTCTCGTTCGGGGCGTCCACGCCCGCCGAGACGGAGCTCGCCGAGCTCGTGCGCGAGCGCCTGGGGGCGTCGAGCGGCGTCGAGCGGGTGCGGCTCGTCTCGACCGGCACCGAGGCCACCATGACCGCCATCCGTCTCGCCCGCGGCGCCACCGGGCGCGAGCTCGTCGTCAAGTTCGCCGGCCACTACCACGGGCACTCCGACGGGCTCCTCGCGGAGGCAGGATCCGGTGTCGCCACCCAGGGGCTGCCCGGATCGGCGGGAGTCCCCGCGCCGATCGCCGCGCAGACCCTCGTACTGCCCTACAACGACCTCGATGCGGTGCGGGCGGCGTTCGCCGCGCACCCCGGCCGCATCGCGGCGATCATCAGCGAGGCGGCGGGAGCCAACGCCGGGGTGCTGCGACCCGATCCCGGGTTCAACGCGGCGCTCGTCGCGCTCGCCCACGAGCACGGCGCGCTCGTGATCCTCGACGAGGTGCTCACCGGCTTCCGGGTGGGCCCCGCCGGCTGGTGGGGGCTCGAGGGCGCCGCCGAAGGCTGGGCGCCCGACCTGTTCACCTTCGGCAAGGTCATCGGCGGCGGGATGCCGCTCGCGGCCCTCGGCGGCTCGGCCGCGCTCCTGGGGCTGCTCGCCCCGCTCGGGCCGGTGTACCAGGCGGGCACGCTGAGCGGGAACCCGCTCTCGGTCGCCGCGGGCCTCGCGACCTTGCGTGCCGCGGATGCCGCGGTCTACGCGCGCGTCGATGCGGCGGCGGATGCCGTGGCCTCGGCCGTCTCCGAGGCGCTCGCGGCGCAGGGGGTCGCCCACACGATCCCGCGCGCCGGCAGCCTGTTCTCGATCGCGTTCCGCGAGCATCCGGTGCGCGACTACGACGACGCCCGCGCCCAGGAGGGCTGGCGTTACGCCCCCTTCTTCCACGCACTGCTCGATGCCGGGGTGTCCGCGCCGCCGAGCGTCTTCGAGGCGTGGTTCCTCACGGCCGCCCACGACGACGCGGCACTCGACCGCATCCGCGAGGCGCTCCCCGCAGCGGCCCGCGCCGCCGCCGCGGCGACACCCTAGCCCGCGAGGATCCCCGCCAGCAGGAAGACCGCCGCGAGCAGCGGCGCCGTGCCCTGCGTGGCGGCCGAGCGCAGCCGTCCGGGGCCCGACGACACGAGCACGACCGCCGCGAGCAGCATGCTGAGCGTGCCGAACAGCGCGAGCGTGAGGCCCACGGGGCGCAGCCCGTCCGTCCAGATCAGCACGACGCCCACGGCGACGCCGATCGCGAGGAACAGGTTGTAGAAGCCCTGGTTGTAGGCGAGGGTGCGCTGGGTCTCGGCCTCCTCGACGGTCGGGATGCCGAAGGTGCGTCGCGTGGACTCGCGCGTCCACAGGATCGACTCGAGCACCCAGATGTAGACGTGGATGAGGGCCGCGAGGCCGGCGAACACGGAACCGATGATGAGCAGCGCTGCCATGGCTTCAGTGTGCCACGTCGACCACGATGCGCCCCCGGGTGTCCCCGGCGAGGATGCGCGTGGAGTAGGCGGCGACCTCGCTCAGCCCGATCCGGGTGGTGGAGGAGTCGAGCAGCCCCAGGTCGAGGTCGCGTTCGAGGCGATCCCACACGCGGTCGCGGGTGACGAGCGGCGCCTCCACCGAGTTGATGCCGAGCAGCGCCACCCCGCGCAGGATGAACGGCATGACGGTCGTCGCGAGCTCGGCGCTCTCGACGAGCCCGCACGAGGCGACCGCGCCGCCGTGGCGGGTCTGCGCGAGCAGGTTGGCGAGCGTCACGCCCCCCGCCACATCCACCGCCCCCGCCCAGCGGCTCGCCTGCAGCGGCCTGCCGGGCGCCTGCAGCTCGGCGCGGTCGAGCAGCTCGGAGGCCCCGAGCCGCTGCAGGTAGCCCCGATCGCCGGGGTGGCCGGTCGCGGCGATCACCCGGCGCCCGCTGGTGGCCAGCAGGGCGACGGCGATCGAGCCGAGACCGCCGGTGGCACCCGTGACGACCACGTCGCCGTCCGGGATGTCGTGATGCTCGAGGGCGAGAACCGCCTGCGCGGCGGTGAAGCCGGCCGTGCCGATGGCGGCCGCCCGCCGCATCCCGATCGCGGGGGGCACCCGCACGAGCAGTTCGGCGTCGACGCGGGCGCGGGTGGCGTAGCCGCCGTTGCGGGTCTCCCCCAGTCCGGCACCCGTCAGCACGACCTCGTCGCCGGGCGTCCAGCGTCCGTCGCTCGACTCCGCGACGGTGCCGACGACGTCGATGCCGGGCACCAGCGGGCTGATGCGGGCGACCCCGCGATCCCCGCGGAGGGCGAGGGCGTCCTTGTAGTTGAGGCTCGAATAGGCGACGTCGAGCAGCACCTCGCCGTCGCCGAGCTCCGCGTCGTCGAGTTCGACGAAGGCGGCGGTCGCCTGCTCACCCGTCCGGGTCACCTGCAGTGCGCGCGCCATGTCCCGAGCCTAGCCAGCGGTCGGCTGCTCGAGCGCGAGGTGAAGCCGCTGCACCCGCGTCTCGGCGAGCGGGGTCATGAGCAGCTCGCAGCGGATGCCGCCGCGCGGCCCGCGCATGACCCAGGCGGCGTGCGCGGGGGTGCGGTGCTCGAGTCCGCCGAGCTCCTCGACGCCGCCGATCTCGGCGATCAGCTCCGCGAGCGCGCTCGCGCGCCGATCCAGCGGGGCGTCGGCGTCGACGCAGTCGTCGAGCAGCGCACGGTCCGGCAGCGCGCCGCCGGCGAGCGCATCCCGCACCCGTTCGGCGGCCGCGACCGTCTCGGGCCAGGCCGGGTACCCGGGCGCATCGGGTGACCGCCACTCGCCGGCCGTGGGCGGGAGGACGGCGTCGAACGCCGCGCGCACCGGGATCGCGAGGCCCGTGTAGCCGGCGTTCTCGAAGGCGACCGCGCCGACGCGTGATCCGGCCTCCCACTCCATCCGGGCAGCGAAGCCGGGGTAGCCGCCGCTGTGCCCGATGAGCCGTCGGCCGGCGGGGTCGGTGCGGATCGTCAGCCCGAGCCCGTACCACTCGCCCGCGCCGGCGGGCCCGTCGACCACGCGCGTCTCGGGGCGCTGCATGCGCTCGCCGAGACCGTCCGGCAGCACGCCCGCCGCATCCGACCCCGCGAGCGCACCCGCCCAGCGGGTGAGGTCGGCGACGGTGCTGAACAGTCCGCCGATCGGGGAGAAGGCGCCCGGTCCGCTGAACGGCAGCTGCTCCCAGCCGTCCGGCCCGCGCCGATGGCCCCGGATCGCGGTCGCCGTCGCCTCGAAGCCGGTGCCGGTGAGGCCGAGCGGCTCGAGCAGCCGGGTCTCGACCACGCGGCGGTACGGCATCCCTGCGCGCAGGCCGATGATGCGGCCGACGATCGCGTAGCCGAGGTTGGAGTACTCGAAGCGGATGCCGGCCGGCCAGATGGTGCGCACGCCGGCGCCCAGCATCCGGGCGAAGGCCGCGTCGTCGAGCGACTCCTGCCGGTCGGCCCACGGGTCGTCGGTGGGGAAGCCCGCGCGCATGGCGAGCGCGTCGCGCACCGTCGGGGCGGGGCCGCCGCCGTGGTCGCCGCCGTGCTCGGCGTCGCCCAGGATGCGCAGCGGCACGTCGAGCGCCTCGGCGAGCGGCTCGTCGAGGTCGAGCACGCCGTCGTCGGCCAGCAGCAGGGCGGCGGCCGCGGTGAAGCTCTTCGTGCAGGAGGCGATCCGGAACGCGGTTCCGCCCGGGTCGCGCGCGGCATCCCCTTCGCCGTGCACCCGCACGAGCCGCTCCCCGTCGAACACCCCCCACGCCTGCCCGGGCGTGCGCTCGGGCACCCGTGGCGCGAGCTCATCCGCGAGCGCGGCGGCCAGCCGTGCGGCGAGCGTCCTGTGCGTCATCCGACCCCTCCGCTGCGATCCGTCCGCTGCGTCCCGTCCGCTGCGTCTCATCCGCTGCGTCCCGTCCCATCTCAAGGATCACAGCATCCCATCTCAAGGAGTCCACACCGGATTGCGGCAACTTGCGCCTCAGCGGGCAACAGAAGTCACACCGACTCCTTGAGATGGGATGCCCGACTCCGTGAGTTGGGATGCCCGACTCCGTGAGTTGGGATGCCCGACTCCTTGAGTTGGGATGTCCGACTCCGTGAGAGGGGAGGCGGGCAGGCGGACGAGGGGGAACCGGGGGCGGGGTCCCGCGGCGGTCCGCTCAACCGAAGAGGACGGCGGCCTCGTCGTAGCGCGACTGCGGCACCGTCTTCAGACGACCCAAGGCGTCCTCGAACGGCACGTTCACGATCTGGGTGCCGCGCAGCGCCACCATCCGGCCCCAATGCCCCTCGAGGATCGAGTCGACCACGGCCATCCCGTAGCGGGTGGCGAGCACCCGGTCGTACGCCGTCGGGGTGCCGCCTCGCTGGATGTGGCCGAGGGTCGTGGCGCGCGTCTCGATGCCGGTGCGCGCCTCGATCTCCGGCGCGAGCATGTCGCCGATGCCGCCCAGCCGCGGGCGGCCGAAGGCGTCGAGCCCGCGCTCCGAGTGGGCGTCGTCCATCGTGTCGAGCTTGAAGCCCTCCGCGACCACGATGAGCGGGGCGCGGCCGCGCTCGCGGGCCGAGTTCACCCATCCGCAGATCTCGTCCATGCTCGTCTTGCGCTCCGGGATGAGGATCGCGTGGGCACCCGCCGCCATGCCCGAGTGCAGCGCGATCCACCCGACGTGGCGACCCATCACCTCGGCCACCATGCAGCGGCCGTGCGAGTCCCCCGTGGTGCGCAGCCGGTCCATCGCCTCGGTGGCGATCTCGACGGCGGTGTCGAAGCCGAAGGTGTAGTCGGTGGCCGACAGGTCGTTGTCGACCGTCTTCGGCACGCCCACGATCTGGATGCCCTCATCGGTGAGGCGCTTGGCGGCGGCCAGGGTGCCCTCGCCGCCGATCGCGATGATGGCGTCCATCCCGTTCTCGGCCATGACCTCCTTCACCCGAGCGACGCCCCCGTACTCGAAGGGGTTGGTGCGCGAGGTGCCCAGGATCGTGCCGCCCTGCTTGGAGATGCCCATCACCTGGGGGCGGGCGAGCGGGATGAGGTCGGCATCGACGAGGCCCTTCCAGCCGTCGCGGATGCCCACGAACTCGAGGTCGTGCTGGGTGATGCCCTTGAGCACTGCTCCGCGGATGACCGCGTTGAGCCCCGGACAGTCGCCGCCGCTGGTGAGGATTCCGATCTTCACCCGTTCATCATGCCCTGTTTTCGGGCCCTGCCTCTCGCGCAGCCCGACGCGGGCTCGGTAGAGTGCCGCGGAGCCGGGTTCTTCCGGCCACCACCACTGTTTCCGAGGAGAGTCATGACCGACCCCATCAACCCGGGCGAGGCGCCGCAGCCTGCGCCCGCCGTCCCGCCCGCCTACCAGGCGCCCGTCGCCTCGCCGGATTCCTTCCCGGGCAAGGGACTCGGCATCGCGGGTCTCATCCTGGCGATCTTCATCCCCGTCATCGGCCTCATCCTGAGCATCGTCGCGAAGGTGCAGTCGAAGAAGGTCGGCGCGAAGAACACGCCCGCGACCGTCGGCATCGTGATCAGCATCATCCTGATCGTGCTCGGCATCATCGTGGCGATCGTGATCGGTGTGACCGGCGCGGCGCTGTTCGGCCACATCGTCGAGGTCTGTGCCGAGAACGGCCCGGGCGAGTGGACGATCGACGGCGTCACCTACACCTGCAAGTAGCACGCGCGTCTCGGGGCCGGGCGGAGCGATCCGCCCGGCCCCTTCGCGTGGCGGCGGGCGCGATCGGCCGCGGGGGTTAGCCTGACCGCGATGGATCCGATCGTCGCGCGGTACGCCCCCGCCGAGCAGGTGGTGCTGCGGCTCGTGCTCGCGCCGCTCGCGCAGGGCGGCACCGACCCGACCTTCCGGCGGGATGCGGACGGCTGGTGGCTCACGCTGCGCCTCGCCACCGGTGCCGCGACGCTGCTGCTGCGCGAGCACCGCGACGGCGTCGAGGCGCGGGCCTGGGGTGCGGGCGCCGAGGAGGCGATCGCCGGGGTGCCTGCGCTGCTCGGCGCGGACGACGACGCCGAGGGCTTCGAGCCCGGGCGTCATCCGCTCGTGGCACGGCTGCACCACGAGCATCCCGGCCTGCGGCTCACCCGCACCGGGCGCATCCTGCCGTGCCTCGTGCCGAGCGTGCTCGGGCAGAAGGTGACCGGCATCGAGCAGAAGAGCGCCTGGCGGCAGCTCGTCACCCGGTTCGGCGACCCTGCGCCCGGTCCCGCACCGCTCGGGATGCGCGTCGTGCCGTCCGCGGAGCGCTGGCGCCGCATCCCGTCCTGGGAGTGGCATCGGGCGGGTGTCGGCCCGCAGCGCGCCGACACCCTCATGCGCGTGTTCGCGGTGGCGGACGCTCTCGAGCGCGCGGCGACGGTGCCGGCGGACGAGGCGGCGCGTCGGCTGCGGACCCTCGCTGGCATCGGCCCGTGGACGGTCGCGGAGACCGTGCAACGCTCGCACGGCGATCCGGACGCGGTGAGCGTGGGCGACTTCCACCTGTGCAAGCGGGTGGGCGCCGCGCTCATCGGGCAGCGGGTCGACGACGACGGGATGCTCGAGCTGCTCGAGCCCTGGCGCGGGCACCGTCAGCGGGTGGTGCGGCTCATCGAGACCGCGGGCCTCGGCTACGAGCGCCACGGTCCGCGGCTGGCGATCCCCGCCCACCGCTCCCGCTGACCCGCTCCCGCTGACCCGCACCGCGCGCATCCGCACCGCGCGCACCCGCACCGCGCGCACCCGCGCCGACCTGCGCCGCGCCGACCCCCGCCAGATTCCGCCCTCGCCACCCCAGAAATGCAGGATCATCGGCCGCCGACCCCCGTGCGGGCGGGCTACCGGCGGATGGCGGAGCGGAATCTCCTGCATTTCTGGGGTGGTGGTGGGGAGGGTGGCGGGGTGGTGGGTGGGCGGATGGACGGATCGTCCGACGTCGGCGGGCAGCTCCTGGCTCGTGTTGTGGATGAGGCACAGCGATCGAGCGATTCCGCTGCGCAGCGTCTAGCGTGCTCGCGTGGGATTCATCCGCCGCTTCTCCCGACTCGCCTGGCTCACGACGCGCGCGCCGAAGCTGCCGCCGCTCGACCTCTACGACGTGTGCCGGTCGCCGCGCCGCGTGCAGCTCGGCGACCTCGACGAGTTGCGCCACATGAACAACGGCGCCTACCTCAGCAACCTCGACCACGCCCGTCAGGAGCTCGTGGTGCGCACGGGGCTCTGGGCGCGGTTGCGTGCCGCCGGCATCTATCCGGTCGTGTCGGCCCAGACGATCGCGTACCGCAAGTCGCTGCAGTTCGGGCAGCGCTATGTGATCGAGTCGCGGCTGCTCGGCCTCGACGACCGTGCCGTGTATGTGGAGCAGCGTTTCGTGGTGGGCGGCGAGGTGTACGCGCGGGCGTATGTGCAGGGGCGCTTCCTCTACGACGCGGGGGGCACGGTGCCGATGGAGGCCCTCGTCGAGGTCACCGGGGTCGATCCGGTCGAGCATCCCGTGCCGGCGTGGCTGCACGACTGGGCCGCCCAGGTGCGGCTGCCCGGCACCCGGCAGCCCGCGCCGAGCGAGTGGGGGTAGCTCTGTGCTGAAGTCCGACGCAGCGGGGGCATGAGCTGCTGGCTGCAGGCGATGCCCCCGCTGCGTCGGAGTTAGCGCGAGGTCTCGAGGACGGCCATCGCCGCGTGGTAGCCGCCGAGGCCTGACACGGCGCCGCCGCGGCGCGAACCCGAGCCGCACAGCAGGATGGCGGGGTGCCCGGTGGCGACGCCCCAGCGCTCGGCGGGGGTGCCGAGCGGGGCGTCGTCCTCGGCGAACGGCCACTCGAGCGGACCGTGGAAGATGTTGCCGCCCGGCATCCGCAGGCTCTGCTCGAGGTCGCGGGTGGTGGCCGTCTCGATGCACGGTCTGCCGTCGGCGTCGGTGAGCAGCAGCTCGGAGACCGGCTCGGCGAGCACCGAGTCGAGCGACCGCAGGACGGCGGCCTGCAGCTCGGCGCGCGCCGCATCCGGGTCGCGGCCCTCGAGCAGTCGGTCGGGGGTCTGCAGGGCGAACACCGTGAGGGTGTGGACGCCCGATGCCTGCAGCTCGGGGGAGAGGATGCCGGGGTCGGTGAGCGAGTGGCAGTAGCTCTCGAGCGGCACAGGTTCGGGCAGCCGCCCGGCGGCCGCCGCGGCGTGCGCCGCGTCGAGCGCCGCGAAGCCCTCGTGCACGTGGAAGGTTCCGGCGAAGGCGGTCGTCGGATCCGCGGAGGCGTCGCGCAGTCGCGGCAGCCGCTTCAGCAGCAGGTTCACCTTGGTCTGCGCGCCCTCCGGGCGGGGCGCCGCCTCGCCGAGCAGCCGCGCGAGCTCGGCGGGCGCGACCCCCGAGAGGATCGTGCGGCCGGCGATGCGGTGCTCATCGTCGCCTGAGCGGTAGACGACGTCGCCGTCGGGCGTCACGGAGGTCACGTCGGCGTCGGTCACGAGTTCGGCGCCGGCGTCGCGGGCGGCCCGCGCGAGCGCCCCGGTGACCGCGCCCATCCCGCCCACCGGCACATCCCAGTGGCCGGTTCCTCCGCCGATCACGTGGTACAGGAAGCAGCGGTTGGCGGCGAGGCTGGTGTCGACGGCGGGGGCGAAGGTGCCGATGAGCGCGTCGGTGAGCACGACGCCGCGGACGAGGTCGTCGGCGAAGCGGTGCTCGATCGTCTGCCCGATGGGGGCTTCGACGAACGGCGACCAGATCCGGTCGTCGCCGACGGCGCGGCGGGCTTCGGAGCGGGTGAGCAGCGGATCGGTCATGGTGGGCCAGATCGCCTCGGCGAGCCGCGCCGTGTCGTCGCCGAAGGCGCGCCAGGCGGCGAGCTCGGATGCGGCGCCGATCGAGGCGAAGGAGGCGGCCGTGGCGTCCGGGTCGCCCGTGTCGACGAGCAGGCCGCGATCGGTGCCGGGAAGCGGCGTGTACGAGGAGTAGCGGCGTCGGGCGAGGGCGATGTCGAGGCGGAGGTCGTTGCGGATGCGTTCCGGCAGCAGGCTCACGAGGTACGAGTAGCGCGAGAGGCGTGCCTCCACTCCCGGGAACACCTGCGCCGAGACCGCGGCGCCGCCGAGGTGGTCGAGCCGTTCGAGCACGGTGACGCTGCGGCCGGCGCGCGCGAGATACGCGGCCGCGACGAGCGCGTTGTGGCCGCCGCCGATGATCACCGCGTCGCGCGTCATGTGGTCACACTAGGGGGTCGCGGATCTCGATACACCGCGGCTGCGCCGCGGCACTCGATCAGCGGAGTAGTCGCGTCGCGCGCCGCCCGACCACCGGCTCAGCCGGTGATGCCGCGCGTGGATTCGATGGTGGCGGCGAGCTTCCTGCCGAGCGCCTCGTAGAACATCGACAGCGGGAACTCGTCGTCGAGCACGGCATCCGTGTAGCCCTTCGGGGCGCCCGCGAGCACCTCGTCGGGCAGGCCGCGCGCCCAGACGGACGCCGGATGCGGGGCGAGCGTACCCCGCACGAGCTCGTAGGCGGCCAGCCAGTGTGCCGTCTTCGGGCGGTCGATCGAGCGCCAGTAGAGCTCGTCGATCGCGTCGGACAGCGCGATCACCGCATCCGGCACCGCGTCCCAGTCGAAGGCGAGTTGCGTGTCGGTCCAGTGCAGCACGCCGCGCTGGTGCAGCCAGGCGAACAGCAGCTGCCCGCCGAGGCCGTCGTAGTTGCGCACACGCGAACCGGTGAGCGGAAAGCGGAACAGCCGGTCGAACAGGATCGCGTGCTGCACGTGCACCGCGCGATCGCGGGTGTGCTCGTCGGCGTGCGCGTCGCGTGCGAGCGCGACGCACTCGCGGAATGCGGTGAGGTCGCAGCGCAGCTCCTCGAGCGAGTAGAGGAAGTACGGCATCCGCTGCTTGATCATGAACGGATCGAACGGCAGGTCCCCGCGCATGTGGCTGCGGTCGTGGATGAGGTCCCACATCACGAACACCTCCTCGGCGAGCGCCTGGTCGTCGAGGAGTCGCTGCTGGGAGGGCAGCAGTTCGAGCTTGGTGATCTCGGCGGCGTCGCGCACCACGCGGCGGAAGCGGGCGGCCTCCCGATCCTGGAAGATCGCGCCCCAGGTGAACGCCGGGATCTCGCGCATCGCGACCGTCTCGGGGAACAGCACCGCCGAGTTGGTGTCGTAGCCGGGGGTGAAGTCGACGAACCGCAGCGAGACGAACAGCTTGTTGGTGTAGCGCGCTTCGAGGCGTTCGATGAACTCGGGCCAGATCACCTCGACGAGCACGGCCTCCAGGTGGCGATCCGGGGAGCCGTTCTGGGTGTACATCGGGAACACCACGAGGTGGCGCAGACCGTCGATGCGGTGGGCGGCGGGGGCGAAGGCGACGAGCGAGTCGAGGAAGTCGGGCACCCCGAAGCCGTCCTGCTCCCAGCGTGCGAAGTCGAGCGGCAGCGCGGCGAGGTAGGCGGCGTCGTGGGGGAAGGCGGGGGCGAGGGCGCGGATGCCGGCCACGATCGCGGCGACGTGTTCACGGGCGGCGGCGTGGTCGCCGGCATCCGGCACCGAGCCGTCGGCGCCTTGCAGCGCCTGCAGCGCGATCGCGGCGGCCTTGAGCCCCCGCCAGGCGGCGCTCTGCTCGGCGGTGGAGGCGTCCTCGACGACCTCCGGTTCTCCGATGATGGACGGGGTGTGGGCGATCGTGCTCATGGCGCCTCCTCTCGCCTTCGAGCCTAGGAAGCATCCTTGTGCGCGGAGTTGCCATCGGCGCTCGATCGTTGCGCGGCACGCGATTCGGCGCACGAGGCGTGCGCCGCGGGCTACAGGCCGTTGCGGGCGAGGAAGTCGCGCAGGATGGCGGTGAAGCGCTCGGGGTGCTCGACGCTCGGCAGGTGGGCGCTGTCGGGGAAGTGCACCTCTTCCGCGCCCGGGATGCCGCCCGAGAGCAGCGCGGCGGCCACCTTCGCGTCGGTCACGTCGTGGTCGCCGATGACGACGAGCGTGGGCACCGCGAGCTCGCCGAGCCGGTCGATGGCGGGGCGGGCGGGCGGCGTGGCCGTGCCCGCGAAATCCCAGTGCGCCGCGCCCACGTTGAGCTCGATGGCGCGCTCGACGAAGGCCGGGTCGACGTCGTCGACGTCGCGGTCGGGCCCGAGGTCCCACAGCTGCACCTCGGTGCGCACGAGCGCGTCGAGGTCTTCCGCGGCGCTCGCCGCGTCGATGGCCGCCTCGAGCTCGCGTTCACGGGGGCTGTAGTCGATGCCGTCGTCGCTCATGCCGCTCGGGTTGGAGCCGATCGTCACGAGGCCGGTCACGCGGTCGGGGTGCGCGAGCGCGGCATCCAGGGCGAAGCGCCCGCCGCGCGAGGCGCCCACGAGCACCGTGCGCTCGATGTCGGCGGCATCCAGGACGCGGATGAGGTCGTCGACCTCGGAGTACGGGACCGACTCCCCGGGCGACTCGCCGTAGCCGCGCGTGTCGTAGCGCACCACCCGGTGGTCGGAGGACAGGTCCGCGAACTGCGGGTCCCACATGGCGCGCGTCGCGACGCCCGCGTGGATGAAGGTGACGGCGGGGGATGCGGGGGCGCCGGCGGCGTCGAAGCCGAGGGTCGCACCGGGCACGGACACGAGGGGGGGCACGTCGCCAGACTAGGCGACGTGCCCGGCGCAGGCCAGGAGTCCTCGCTAGTCGAGCTCGACCTTCGTGCGGAAGAAGCCGACGATCGGGCCGACCACGAAGGCCACCACGAGCAGTGCGAGGATCGCGAACTCGATGGGGCCGTAGCTGGTCTCGTTGACGAGCGCGGGCAGGTTCCAGAGGATGATCGCGAACGCCCCGAGCAGGCCCACGAGCGCGAGGATCGGCGCGATGAGGCGCCGCCAGAGGCTCACCTCGTGCTGCTCCTTGCGGAAGATCCCGATGACCGCGACGGTCGTGAGGATCAGCAGCAGCACGAAGCCGACCGAGGAGATGCCGCCGAGCCAGGTGTAGAACTGGCCGATCGGGTCGAGCTGCAGGATCGCGGCGGCCGCCACGAGCGCGCCGATGATGACGGCGGTCACGAGGGAGGCGCGCGAGGGCGATCCGTGCTTGGTGTGGGCGATGCCGAGCGGCGCGGCGAGCACCCCGCGGCGGGCGAGCGAGTAGAAGTAGCGCGTCGAGATGTTGTGGAACGACAGGATGCAGGCGAACAGGCTCGTCACGAACAGCACCTGGATGATGTGCCCGCCGACGACGCCGAGGTACTGCTCGGTCGTGTCGGCCAGCAGGGTGCCGTAGTTCTCGCTCGCATTCTCGACGATGGTGCTCTCGCCGTTGGCGCTGATGAGCGCCCAGCTGGAGATCGCATAGAACACGCCGATCGCGATGAGGGCGATGTAGGTGGCCCGCGGGATGGTCTTGTCGGGGTCCTTCGCCTCGTCACGGAACACGGCGGTCGCCTCGAAGCCGATGAAGCTGAGGACGGCGAACAGGATCGCGAAGCCGGGTGCCCCGGAGACGATCTCGGCGGGGTTGGCGAATCCGGTGGAGAAGCCTTCGGGACCGCCGCCGGAGAACACGACCGCCGCGTCGAGGGCCAGCACGATGATGACCTCGCCGATGAGCAGCACGGCGAGCACGCGTCCGGAGAGCTCGATGTTGAAGTAGGACAGCACCGAGACGATCACGAAGCCGACCGCCGCGTAGGCGAACCACGGCACGGCGGGCACCCCGTACGACTGCAGCAGGCTGTCGAGGCCGGGGCCGAAGAGGCCGAACACGCCCGCCTCGAGCACGAGGTACGACAGCAGGGCGGAGAACGCGGTTCCGAGGCCGGCGCTGCGTCCGATGCCCTTGTCGACGTAGGCGTAGAAGGCGCCGGCGCTGCGCACGTAGGGGGTGGCGGCGGTGAAGCCGACCGCGAACAGCAGCAGCACGGCGGTCACGACGATGAAGGTGGCGGGGAATCCGGCGCCGTTGCCGAAGGCGATGCCGAGCGGCACGGGGCCGCCGATGACGCCGAGCGGCGAGGCCGCGGCGACGACGATGAAGACGATGCTGGCGACGCCGAGCGAGCCGCGCAGCTTGCCGGTTCCGGCGCGTTCGGGGGCTCCGTCGCCCGCGGCCGCGTCGGCGGCCACCGCGGGGGTGGACGTTGTGGTCATGGTGGTTCCTTCGGGATGTCGGGTGGGGTTCCGCGTCGCGGATGCGGCACGCTATCGCGCCGCCGCGAGCGGCCGCGAGCGTGTGTGACGGGGTGCGACGCGCGGTTACGGCGTGTGTCGGAAGCCCGCTGCGGGGTGAGTTTCCGTCACCCGGGCGCCCGCTCCGCCGAGCTTCTCGCGGAGGGTCCCGGAGCGCGGTGCGGCGGGTCGACGGCCGCGCCGACGCAGCTCCGGCACGAGCTGTTGGGTGAGCTGCTCCCAGCCCTCCGGCACGACGGTCGCGGCCAGGTTGAAGCCCGCGACGCCGGTGGTCTCGACCGAGCGCTCGAGCGCATCCGCGACCGTCTCGGGCGAGCCGATGATCACCGGACCGTCGCCGCCGATGCGGGCGTAGTCGGCGATCTCGCGCGGCGTCCACACCCGGCTCGGGTCGGCGGAGGTGAACGCGTCGACGACCGACTGGATGGCGTTGCTGCCCTGGGCCGCGAGCGGGGCGTCCGGGTCGAGCGCGGAGAAGTCGATGCCGGTCCAGCCGGAGAGCAGCACGGCGGCGCCGATCGGGTCGGCCACGTCGAGGTACTCGCGGTAGAGGGCGTGGGCCGTGGCATCCGTCTCGGCGATCACGACGGTCTGCTGGTTGATGACCGGCACGGAGTCCGGATCCCGCCCCGCTTCGGCGACGGCCGCGCGCACGGCGGCCACCTGCTTCGCGAGCACGGCATCGCTCGGAGCGGCCACGAAGACCGCCTCCGCGTGGCGAGCGGCGAAGCGCAGGCCGCGCGATGAGGCCCCGGCCTGGAAGAGGAACGGGGTCCGCTGCGGTGAGGGCTCGGCCAGGTGGAGCCCCGGCACCCGGAAGAACTCGCCCTGGAACGCGATCGGGCGCACCTTCCCGGGGTCGACGTAGACGCCGGATGCGGCATCCGCGAGGACCGCGTCGTCGGACCAGCTGCCCTCCCACAGGCGGTAGCAGACCTCCAGGTACTCGTCGGCGATGTCGTAGCGGCGGTCGTGCGCGACCTGCCCGTCGACGCCCAGGTTGAGGGCGCCGCTGGACAGGTAGGAGGTGACGATGTTCCAGCCGATGCGGCCGTTCGTGAGGTGGTCGGCGGTCGAGATCCGGCGCGCGAAGGGGAAGGGGTGCTCGAACGAGACGGATGCGGTGATGCCGAAGCCGAGCGTCTCGGTGACGGATGCCATGGCGGGCACCAACTGCAGCGGGTCGCCGACCGGCACTTGCGCACCGGCCCGGAGGGCGGCATCCGGGGAGCCGCCGTACACGTCGTAGACGCCCAGCACATCCGCGAGGAACAGCACATCGATGCCGCCCGCCTCGAGGGTGCGCGCCAGGTCGAGCCAGTGCTCGAGGCCGCGGTAGCCGCGCGAGCGGTCGCGTGGGTGCCGCCACAGTCCCGAAGAGAGGTGGCTCGGGGTGTTCATGCTGAAGGCGTTGAGGATGATCTCGCTCACGAGGCGGCCCCGCTCGCGGGGGTGGCGGGCTTCGCGGGCACGCCCACGTACCACTCGTAGGGCGGCTCGGCGTCGTTGACGACGGCGTCGCCGATGATGCGCGCCTTGAAGGCGACCGGGTTGTGGGATGCCACGGTGCGGGCGTTGCGCCAGTGCCGGTCGAGCGCGCGGCCGGTGCTCGTGGCGGAGGCGCCCAGCACGTCGAAGAGCGCGGTGGCCTGCCGCAGGGTGAGCTCGGCGACACTCAGCTGGGCGCGCGAGACGGCGAGCTCGGACTCGCGCTTGAGTTCGGCGATCCGCTCGGGGGAGGCGTCGCGCGCGGCGGCGGCGCGCTCCACGATGCGGGCGGCGTCGAGGGTGATGGCACGGGTGGCCGCCGCGGTCGCGGAGAGCCGCCCGATCGCCTCGAGCAGCTGCGGGTCGTGACGGCTCTCGGATGCCGCCCCGTGGCTGTAGGCGCGGGCCCGCGTGCGCAGCTCGTGGGCGGCATCCCGCTCCACCTCCTGCGCGATGCCGGCCAGCACCGCCACGAGCACGAGCTGGTAGAGCGCGGTCTGGTACGGGAAGCGGGTGCGGAACTCGAACACGTCGGCGAGGTCGACGTGCGCGCCCGCGAACACGGTGGTGCCGGATCCGGTGAGCCGCTGCCCGAATCCGTCCCAGTCGTCGCTCACGGTCACCCCGGGCTGGTTCCGGCGCACCAGGGCGGCCACCTCGGTGCCGTCGGGGATCACAGCGGATGCGTCGATCCAGTCCGCGAAGATGCTGCCCGTCGTGTAGAACTTGCGGCCGGTGATCGCCCAGCCATCTCCCGCCGGGTCGAGGCGGGTCTCGGTGGAGCCGAGGGTCACGTTGCCGATCTCGGTGACCGCGTTGCCGACGAGCTCCCCCGCGGCGAAGCGCGCGAGCCAGCGGTCGCGATCCGGGCCCTCGGGTGCCCACAGGCGGTCCTCGACGAAGGCGATGTGGCCGCGCAGCGCCTGCGGCACGTTGGGGTCGGCGGCGGCCAGCTCGATGAGGGTGTCGATCAGCTTGACGATGCTCGCGCCCGCCCCGCCCTGCTCGACGGGCACCCGCAGCGCCGCGAAGCCCGCCTCCGTGAGCCATCCGATCGGCTCGTTCGGCAGCACCCGCTCGCGCTCGCGCTGCACCGCGCCCTCGCGGATGCGGGCGATGACGGCATCCAGCGCGCTCATGTGTACAGCGAGACGGGCTGCAGGCGGCCGTCGAGGAAGTGCGCCCCGACCTCGATCGACTTGTAGTCGACCGGATCGTGCAGCGTGTAGGTGCGGACGTTCCGCCAGAACAGGTCGAGCCCGATCCGGTTGGCGGTGGCGGATGCGCCGGTCACCTCGAACACGCGGCTCGTGACCTCGACGGCGGCGCGGGTGGCCGCGACCTTGAGGGCCGCGATCTCGACCTCGATGCGGCCGCGATCCGCGGCGGTGGTGTCGGCGCCGCGGGCGACGGCCTCGTCGAAGCGGCGGGCGAGTCGGTCGGCGAGGGCGTCGACGGCGGCCGTCTGGGCGACCAGCTCGCCGAGCACCCGGTGCACGGTGGGGTCGTCGGCGTAGCGGTCGACGCCGGAGAGGAACCACGCGTTGCCGCGGGCCAGCACGAGCTCGCGGGCCTGCTCGAGCGCACCCTGCGCGCCGGCGAGGTAGACGTTCGCGAGCAGCAGCTGCACGCCGGGGGTGACGAGCGCGGCGAACGGCTCCTCGCGGTCGACGCCGATGACATCCGCCTCGGTGATGCGCACATCGGTGAAGCGGATGGAGCCGCTCGCGGAGGCGCGCTGGCCGAGGTGATCCCAGTCGTCGGGATGCTCGACACCCGCCCGGCGCGAGTCGAAGGCGAAGACGACCAGCTCGCCGTCGTAGACGCCGCCCTCGGCGATCGCGCCCGAGATCACGACATCCGTCGCCGCGGCGCCGGTCGCGAAGCGCTTGACGCCATTCAGCAGGTAGCCGTCGCCGTCGGCCGTGAAGCTCAGGTCGGGGCTCACCGGGTTGAAGGCGTCGCTCCAGAACAAGTTCCGCTCGGCGGACGCGCGGTACCAGCGCTCGCGGCCGGCCGGGTCGCCGTAGAAGGCGATGCAGGCCTGGTTGAGGTAGTGGTAGCCGAGGATCTGCCCGAGCGAGGCATCCGCCCGCGAGACGGTGCGGATGACGTCGAACGCGGTCTCCCAGTGGGCGCCGTGCCCGCCGTTCTCGACCGGGATGACGAGGTTCGCGAGCCCAGAGGCGCGCAGCACCTCGAGCGCCTCGCGCGGGTCGCTCGTGCGGTCGCGCTCGAGAGCGCCGGGGCGCAGCTCGGCCGCCACCCGCTCGGCGACCTCACGCCATCGCGCGAGCTCCTCGGTGGATGCGGTGCCCGACCACGGGCTGCGGGCGAGGGTCTCGGTGCTCATGGCGGTGCTCTCGGGTCGATGACGGGTGCCCCGTCATGCTCGCCGCTTCTCGGAGAACCGTCGACACAGTCTGCAACACGGCGTAACCGCGTCCCCTCCCGTGCATCGAGCCGTCGTATCCGGGGCCCTATCCCGGGAGATAGGCCACCGGATACGACGGCTCGATCAGCCGGACCAGCCCCGGGAGCGGAGGTCCGCCGCGATGCGGGCGAGGGCGGCCCGGGATGCGGGGGTGCGCAGGCGCGGGTCGACCTCGTCCGAGGTGAGGCGATGGGTGGACCAGCCGATCGCCGCGAGCTCCTGCTGCTTGCGGATGTCGCGCCGGAACTTCTCGGGACTCTGGTGGAGGAGGCTCTCGTACTCGGTGCCGACCCGGAACGCGGGGTGGGCGAGGTCGAGCATGTGGATGAAGCGCCCACCGGGCGCATGCACCCGGAAGTTGAGCTCGGGCTCCGGCAGACCGCCGCGCCAGAACATGAGACGCAGCTGCGTCTCGCGGCGGGAGAGCGGCCCGTACCGCACGAGCCCGAGTGCCTCGCGCGCGCGACGGATGCCTCGGGCACCGGCCATCGCATCCGTCGCGGCGCTCAACTCTGCGTGCGTACTGAGCGGCGGCACCGCGTCGAAGGGATGGGTCCCCGTGACGAGGAAGTCGCCCGCGGCGACGAGATCGTCGAGACCGAGCAGTGGTGCGCTCAGCACCCAGCTGGTCGCCGGGTCCGTGAGGCTCAGCTCGCCGAGGCGGGTGATGGTGGTGCGGTCGGGGTCCAGCTGGTGCGGGATGGTGCTGCGCGTGCGCGGACGTGATGGCCCGATCGACGACACGTGAATCGCCTCCTGCTGCTCGACCCGCGCCGGCAGTGGCGCGCCCCACAGCACGAGGGCGGTGGTGTGGCTGATCGCCTGGTCCGGGCCCTGCCGGAGCGCGAAGGCTGCGGCGAGTCTGACCGGATCGAGCGGTCCGTCATCCATCCGCACGGTGTGGAAGGGGGCACGGAGGGTCGGCGCCTTCAGCCGGTCGAGCGAGACCCCCAGAGCCTGGGCGGAGCGGACTGTGAAGGCCCCGCTCGCGAGGGGCTCGGGAAGGGGTATCCGGGTTCTCGGCATGCCCTCACTCTCCGGCCCGCGCGGCCACAGCTTCTCCCTTTCCCCTTCAGCTGTGGGCATTCCCAGCTGTGGAGGGAATCGAGCCGTCGTATCCGGGGCCCTATCCCGGGAGATAGGCCACCGGATACGACGGCTCGATGAGCGGGTGTCAGGGGAGGGGGGCACCCTGGAGGCATGTCCACACCACTCACCACTCACGTCGACCCGCCGTCCCTGGTCACGAGCCCCGCCTTCGCGCAGGGCGTGATCGTGCCCGCGGGGTCACTGCTCTTCGTCGGAGGCCAGAACGGCATCGACGGCGAGGGCAACGTGCTCCAGGGCCTCGGCCCGCAGACCGAGCAGGCGCTGCGCAACGTCAAGGCGGTGCTCGCCGAGGCGGGCACCGGACCCGAGCACGTCGCGAAGCTCACCATCTACCTCACGGCGGGCGCCGATCCGAACGAGGCCTACGGGGCGAGCGCCGCCGAGTGGCCGTACCGAACCGCGGTCACGGTCGTCACGGTGCAGCCCTCGCGTCCCGGCATCCTCGTCGAGATCGAGGCCGTCGCAGCGATCCCCGCGCCCGCACCCTAGAAGATCATCGGGCGGTCGTCGTCGTCCTCGAGCCCCAGGTCGAGGTCGACCACGACGGGCACGTGGTCGCTCGGGCCGTCGCCCTTGCGCTCCTCGCGGTGGATGGAGGCGTCGACGACCCGGTCGGCGAACGCCTGCGAGCCGAGGATGAAGTCGATGCGCATGCCCTCGTTGCGGGGGAAGCGCAGTTGCTTGTAGTCCCAGAAGGTGAAACCGTCGGGGCGGATCGGGCGCACGACATCCCGAAGCCCCGCCTTCTCGAACGCCGAGAACGCCGTGCGCTCGGGGGGCGAGATGTGGGTGGAGAGACCCGGGATGAAGCTCGGGTCGCCCACATCGGAGTCGAGCGGGGCGATGTTGAAGTCGCCCATGAGGGCGAGCGGCAGCTCAGGATCGGCGGCAAGCCAGTCGCGGGTGTCGGCGGCGAGGGTGGCGAGCCAGTCCAGCTTGTAGGCGTAGTGCGGGTCGTCGAGCGCGCGGCCGTTCGGCACGTACAGGCTCCACAGCCGCAGCCCCTCGATCGTGGCGCCGATCGCGCGGGCTTCGAGCGGCGCATCCGGGCCCTCGTGGCCCTTCAGGAAGCCGGGCTGTCCCGGGAAGCCGATCTCGACATCCTCGATCGGGTGCCGGGAGGCGATCGCGACCCCGTTCCACTGGTTGAGGCCGTGCAGCACCACCTCGTAACCGGCCTCCTCGAAGGGGGCGAGGGGGAACTGCGCCTCGGTGCACTTGATCTCCTGGAAGGCGACCACATCCACGTCTTCCCGCACCATCCAGTCGATCGCGCGGGCGTGCCTGCTGCGGATCGAGTTGATGTTCCAGGTGGCGATACGCATGCCACAACGCTAGCGGGGACGCCCGATCCCCACGGCTCGCCCTAGGCTGTAGGCCGTGACCGACGCGCGCAGCCAGCTCATCGAGTACATCTCGAAGGAGGCCGTCTTCCACGGCGACTTCACCCTCACGAGCGGCAAGAAGGCCAGCTACTACATCGACCTGCGCAAGGTGAGCCTCGACCACCGCGTCGCCCCGCTCATCGGGCAGGTCATGGTCGACCTCATCGCGCAGGTGCCCGACGTGGACGCCGTGGGCGGGCTCACGATGGGCGCCGACCCGATCGCGGCTGCCGTGCTGCACCAGGCCGCCGCCCAGGGTCTCGGCTACGACGCCTTCGTGGTGCGCAAGGAGCCCAAGGACCACGGCCGCGGCAAGCAGGTGGAGGGACCGGAACTCGAGGGCAAGCGCGTGATCGTGCTCGAGGACACCTCCACGACGGGCGGTTCGCCGCTCAAGGCCATCGAGGCGCTCGAGAAGGTGGGAGCCGAGATCGCCGCCGTCGCCGTGGTCGTCGACCGGGCCACCGGCGCGCAGGAGCGCATCGAGGCCGCCGGCTTCCCCTACTTCGCCGCCATCCGCCTCGACGATCTCGGCCTCGCGCCGCAGTAGGCGCACCTCCCCGCGACACGAGCACCCATGAACGACCGCCCCGGAGACGACGACACCCCGTCCGTTCCGCCGACCGTGCCGCCGGCATCGGGTGGCGGTTTCGCCTGGGGGCTCACGCCGCGGGCCGCCGAGCCGCAGCCTCCCGCGACGACGCCGGAGCCCGAGCCGCTGGAGCCGCTCGAACCGCTCGTTCCGGCGTGGACGCCCGCGGTGTCCAACCCGCCCGTGCCTCCCGCGAGTCCTGTGCCGCCGCTGAACCCCGTGCCGCCCGCGAGCCCTGTGCCGCCGCCGCTCATCGAGCCCGCGCCGACCGTCGCGTGGACTCCTCCGCCCCTCGAGCCGCCGCGGCCGCCGGAGGTCGCCCCGGATGCGGTCGACGCGCCCGGATGGGACCAGCCGACCCAGCTCATCGACGAGGTGCCCGAGGCGCCTGCCGTGCCCGCCCCAGCCGACCCGGTCGCCGACCTCGCCGCGACCGAACTGCTGCTGGGCGCCGGGACGACCGCGCACGATGCCGGCACCACCTCCGCTCTCGACGCCCTCTTCGGCGAACAGAACTTCCGCGACTACGACGCCGAACCGGTCACACGGGTGGCGCCCGCCCCGGCCGGGGAGCGGCGCGCCGCGACCGTCGACGTGTCCGAGCGGCCCGGGATCAGCCGCGCCCAGCGGGTCCTGTTGAGCGTGGTCGGCGGGCTCGTGGCCCTGCTCGCCCTCGCGGCGCTGTTCCTGCTGGGCACCCGGCTGCCCGGTCTCATCGGCCCCGCGCCGGTCGTCACCCCGAGCGCCTCGCCGTCCCCGTCGCCGAGCCCGTCGCCCACCACCGAGCCGGTCGGACCGGTGGAGCCCGGCACCTGGAGATGGAACGAGCTGCGCGGAGGCGAATGCCTCGACCCCTTCGAGGACCCGTGGGCCGAGGAGTTCACGGTCGTCGACTGCGCGAACCCGCATCCCGCGCAGCTCGTCTACCGCGGCACCTTCCCGCCCTCCGCGGAGGGCGTGACCGACGACGCATTCCCGGGCGTCGAGGCACTGCAGGGCCAGCTCTCCCTGCTGTGCACGGCGCCGGGGGTGGTGGATCTGGCCGCCGCGGCGCAGTACCCCGACGTGCAGTTCCAGGGCAGCTACCCGGCGACCCAGGAGCAGTGGGATGCCGGCGAGCGGCACTTCTACTGCTTCGTGAGCCGGGGCTCGGGCGAACCGCTCACCGGCTCGATCGCGGTGCCGCCGCCCGCACCCGCCGCACCCGCGGCCTGAGCCTCACGGCAGCAGTTCGTGCACCCCGGCGAGGATCTCGTCGGGACGGAACGGGTAACGCTCGATCTCGGTCTGGTCGCTGATGCCGGTGAGCACGAGCACCGTGTGCAGGCCCGCCTCGATGCCCGCCACGATGTCGGTGTCCATCCGGTCGCCGATCATGGCGGTGGTCTCGGAGTGGGCGCCGATCTTGTTCATCGCGGATCGGAACATCATGGGGTTCGGCTTGCCCACGATGTAGGGGTCCTTGCCGGTCGCCTTCGTGATGAGCGCCGCGATGGCACCCGTCGCAGGGAGCACGCCGTCCGCGGACGGGCCGGTCGCGTCCGGGTTGGTGGCGATGAAGCGCGCGCCGTCGTTGATGAGACGGATCGCCTTCGTGATCGCCTCGAAGGAGTAGTTGCGGGTCTCGCCCACCACCACGAAGTCGGGGGCGGTCTCGGTCATCACGAAACCGGCCTCGTGCAACGCCGTGGTGAGCCCCGCCTCGCCGATCACGAACGCCGAGCCGCCGGGGATCTGGCTCTTGCAGAACTCGGCGGTCGCGAGGGCGCTCGTCCAGATGCGCTCCTCGGGGACCTCGAGACCGGATGCGCGCAGCCGCGCCGCGAGGTCCCGCGGCGTGAAGATCGAGTTGTTCGTCAGAACGAGGAACGGGGTGGCCGCCTCCACCCAGCTGCGGATGAGCTCGGGTGCGCCGGGAAGCGGGTTGTTCTCATGGACGAGCACGCCGTCCATGTCGGTCAGCCAGCTCTCGATCGGGGGGCGGGCGTCGTGGCGCGGGTTCATGCCCCCAGGCTACCGATCGCGCTCCGGTGAGAAATGCAGGAGCCGTCGGCGGATCGCCCTCCCGCCCGGTCCAGAAATGCAGGAGGCTTCTGCCGCATCCCGCCGGTTTTCGGCCCACAGCATCCGCCCGGGGCAGATTCTCCTGCATTTCTGAGGGGGCGCGGCGCGTCACTCCTGCATTTCTGGACCGGATCCGCCCGAGGTGGACGCGGTGAGGATGCGCGCCCGTGGCAGCCGGGCGCGCATGACGTCCACGGCGTCCGGGCTCTGGTCGACGAGCAGGAAGCGGCGGCCGAGGGCTGCGGCGACGGCGCCCGTGGTGCCCGAACCCGCGAACAGGTCGAGCACGGCATCCCCCGGCGCCGAGGATGCCTGCACGATGCGCCGCAGGATGCCTTCGGGCTTCTGGGTGGGGTATCCGGTGCGCTCCGAGCCGTTGGTGGCGACGATCGTGTGCCACCACACGTCGGTCGGCAGCTTGCCGCGTTGCACCTTCTCGGGCGTGACGAGGCCGGGCGCCATGTACGGCTCGCGGTCGACGGATGCGTTGTCGAAGTAGTAGGCGAGCGGATCCTTCACGTACACGAGGATCGTGTCGTGCTTCGCCGGCCAGCGGCGGTTGGTCTTGCCGCCGTAGTCGTAGGCCCAGATGAGCTCGTTGAGGAAGCTGTCGCGGCCGAACAGCGCGTCGAGCGCGACCTTCGCGTAGTGCGCCTCGCGATAGTCGAGGTGCAGGTAGAGGGTGCCGCGGGCATCCAGCAGTCGCCAGGCCTCGGCGAGCCGTGGCTCGAGGAAGCCCCAGTAGTCCTCGAAGCGGTCGTCGTAGCCGTAGAGGGTGCGGGTGACCGAGCGGTAGCGCTCGCCGCCGAAGCCGGAGCGGTCGCCGTCCGGGTCGCGCACGGTCTCGAGGCGCTGGTGCTGCTGGGTGCGCCCGGTGTTGAACGGCGGATCGAGGTAGATGAGGCGGAAGCTCGCGTCGGGCAGGTGGCGGGCTACCGCGAGGTTGTCGCCGAGCACGATCGTGTCCGGGCTCGCGGCGTCCCACGCGCCCGCGCTCCAGCGCGCATCCGCAGACATGCGCCGACCTTAACAGCCCCCACCGCCTCGGGTGTTCATGGCGCGGCTGGAGCCGTGCCCTCGCGGCGGGAGGCGTTTCCCCCGCCGCGAGGGCACGGCTCCAGCCGCGCCACGATCTACGCTCGGGATGTGGAGGAAGCGGACCGCGCACCCGTCGGGGTGGGGCCGTGGCCGGGCGGGCGCGCGGCCTGGCCGAGCGACCCGCGGTACGACCCGGAGCTGCTGGAGAACGGCGATGCGCGCAACGTAGTCGACCGCTACCGCTACTGGCGGCTCGAGGCGATCGTGGCCGACCTCGACGCGCGCCGGCACCCGTTCCACGTGGCGATCGAGAACTGGCAGCACGACCTCAACATCGGCTCGATCGTGCGTACCGCGAACGCCTTCGCCGCCGAGGCGGTGCACATCGTGGGTCGTCGGCGCTGGAACCGTCGCGGGGCGATGGTGACCGACCGCTACCAGCACATCGAGCACCAACCGACGATCGACGACCTCGTCGCGTGGGCGGCGGAGCGCGGACTGCCGATCGTGGCCGTCGACAACACCGAGGGCGCCGTCGACCTCGATGCGTTCCGGATGCCGGAGCGCTGCATCCTGCTGTTCGGCCAGGAGGGACCGGGCCTCACGGATGCCGCGCTCACCGCCGCATCCGCCCACGTGCAGATCCGCCAGTTCGGCTCGACGCGCTCGATCAACGCCGCTGCCGCCGCCGCGATCGTCATGCACTCCTGGATCCGCCAGCACGCCTAGAGTCCCCGAAAGTACGCACTTCGGGGGCTCCCAGCGGCGTGTCGACCCCAGAAGTACGTGCTTTCGGGGAGATCGCGGAGGGGGCGGGCTCAGCCGATGAGCGAGGGCTCCAGGTCGCGCAGGGTGCGGAAGTGCGTCATGCGGGTCACGCCGAGCGCCGCGAAGCCGAGCGCCACGAGCGTCCAGCCGGCCAGCACGAGGGCGTCGATCAGCGCGCGGCCCACATCGCCCCCGTACATGAACTGCCGGATGGCGTCCACCGCGTAGCCCATCGGCAGCACGTGGTGCAGGCTCGCGAGCGGCTCCGGCAGCGTCTGCCACGGGAACGTCCCGCCCGCCGTCACGAGCTGCAGCACCATGAGCACGAGGCCCGTGAACTGGCCCACCGACCCGAGCCACACGTTGAGCGCCAGGATGATCGCCGCGAAGCACAGCGCGGCGAGCGCCATCATCCCGAACACCCCCCACGGCACCGCCATGGCGAAGCCGAGCGGGCCGGCCACCACCAGGAACAGCGCCGCCATCTGCAGCACCCCCAGGATGCCGGGGGTGAGCCAGCCGGCGAGCGTCACCTTGATCGGCGAGTGCAGCGCCGTGATCGCGCGGCGCGATACGGGCTTCACGATGAGGAACAGCGCGTAGATGCCGATCCATGCGGCGAGCGACACGAAGAACGGCGCGAGCCCCGCCCCGTAGTTGGACGCCTGCGCGAGGTTGGAGGTCTCGAGTGCGACCGGGTCGGCGAGTGCCGCGGCCTGCGTCGCCCGTGCGTCGGCGTCCTGGTCGGGCAGCTGCGCGAGCCCGGCGTCGAGCCCGTCGCGCAACTCCCGGGCGCCCGTGTCGAGGGCGCCGAGCCCGTCGCGCAGCTGGGCGGCACCCGACGCCGCGGAGGCCGCGCCGTCGGCCACCTGACGCGCGCCGGCCGCGAGCTGGTCGATCCGATCCACGGTCGTGCGGACGGTCGCGTCGGCGTCGTCGATCGCCGAGCCGACCGAATCGAGGCGCGCGAGCACCGCGTCCGCCTGCTCGGGGGTGAGTCCGGCGGCGGCCAGCTGCGCGGCGATGTCGGCGCGTGCCCGCGGCAGGCTCGCGTACACCTGGTGCTCGGCGGCGGCGAGCCGGTCGGCCTGCGCCGCGAGCGCGGCGTTGCCGTCGGCCACCTGGGCGGCTCCCGCGGCGAGCGTGCTCGTGCCGTCGGCGAGGCTCGTGGCCCCCGACGCCGCATCCGCGGTGCCGTCGGCGAGTCGCACGGCCCCGGAGGCGGCATCCGCCATGCCCACCCGGATGTCGGCCACGCCGTCGAGCAGTTGCCGCACCGCCTGCTCGGTCACCTGGCGGGTCACCGAGCCGAGCACGGTCTCGGCTGCCTGGTTGCCGATCGTGGTCGCGAGGTAGCTGCCCGCGTCGTTGGTGGCGAGCTCGAGTCGGGCCGGGTGGGGTGCGTCGTCCGCTGCGGAGAGCAGGGAGGCGGTGAAGTCCTGCGGGATCGTCACCGCGAAGTCGTAGCGCGAGGCGGCGAGCCCGGAGGCGGCGTCGGCGGCGCTCACCTCCCGCCAGTCGAAGGTGCCGTCGTCGAGCAGCTCGTCGGCGACCTCGCGGCCCACGACCACGTGCTCGCCGTCGCGCTCGCCGCCGGCATCCTGCATGACGAGCGCGACCGGGATCCGGTCGAAGTGCGCGTCCGGGTCCTGGTTGGCCCACAGGTAGAGGCCCCCGTAGAGCACGGGGACGGTGCACAGCGCGAGGAGTGCGACGAGCGCCATCGGGGTGGCGGTGAGACGACGGAACTCGGCCTGGATCATGGCGGGGATCTTCACGCGGCATCCCTCCCGGCCGGGGTGTCGCGGAGGGTCAGCGCACTCATCGCGGGTCGGCCGATGATGGCGAGCACGGCCACGTCGCGCTCGGCGATCGCCGCGAGGGCTCGATGCCATCGCGCGGCCTCGCCCCCGTGCCGGTCGGGGGAGACGACGACGAGGCCCTGCACGCCGGGACGCAGCAGGGCGAGCTCGCTCAGGATGCGCACCCGGGTGGCGGGATGGAGGTCGGCCAAGCGCGTGTCGGCGGCGCCGGGTGCGCCGAGGCTCTCGAGCACCCGCCGGGCGGCGGCTCGCGTGGACGGGCGCCCCGCGAACATGAGCTCCTCGGTCGCGACCGCGAGCAGCGTCACACCGGGGGGCGGTTCGCTCACGCTCGGCGCGTCGACGAGCGCGACCTCGCGGCGGATGCGGGCGGCATCCGCGCGTCCGTCGATGCGGACGGTGCCGCGGTCGGGCCGCATGCGACCGGTCGCGATGAGGCCCAGCACGGTGGGGCGCTCGGCGGTCTCGGCCTCGATGAGGGCGAGGCGTCCGCTCGCGAGTTCGAGGCTCGTGGCGGGGAGGGCGGCGCCGTCGCGGCCTTTCGCGACGCCGGAGAGTTCGATCCTCACGCGCTCAGCTCCGGGATCCGGGCGATGAGGGCGCTCGCGCTCGCGGCGTCGAGCCCGGCGATCGCGAGCACCGAGAGCGCGACGAGACGCTCGCCGAGCGCGCCGTCGAGCGGGGTGCGCGCGGCCTCGTCGAGCACGGTGAGCGCCGCGCCTTCGATGAGGCGGGCGAGCAGGGCGGGCGGGATGTCGGAGCGCACCGTGCTGGCGGCGATGCCCTCGTCGACGGTGCGTCGCACCCGGTCCCGCAGCGGTTCGAGGGCGAGGGCGAGTTCGTGCTGGTGCGGGCCGCGCACCGCGAACTGGGCCATCACGCGCACCGCTTCCACCTCGCGCCAGAGGCGCACGCCGATGAGGGCGAGTCGCACGAGCGGCTCGGGGTGCTCCACGTCGTCGACGGCCGCCAGCACGCGGCTGGCGCCGTGGGCGAGCAGCGAGCGCACGAGCTCGTCGCGGGTGGCGAAGTGGCCGTAGACCGCGCGACGGCTGAGGCCGGCTTCGGCGGCGATCGCGTCGAGCGAGGCGTCGGGGTCGCGGTTGAGCACGACGCCGGCGGCCGCGAGGAGGGCGAGGCGGTTCTCTTCGGCGTCGCGGCGCCTCGTCCGGGTGGGCGCGCCGCTCTCGATCAAGGTCATGCCCTCATCGTACGCCTAACTTGCACATCTGTGTGCACATTATTCGCGCCCCGGCATCCCCGGCTCCCTCTCCCCTTTCTCCCCGAAAGTACGTACTTCTGCGCCCCCGGGCGGCGTTTCGACCCCAGAAGTACGTACTCTCGCGGAGATCGGGGAGCCGATAGGCTGGGGTGTAATCCCCCGTCGAACAAAGGGAGACGCTATGCCCGCGATCGTGCTCATCGGTGCCCAGTGGGGCGACGAAGGCAAAGGCAAGGCGACCGACCTGCTCGGCGACCGCGTCGACTACGTCGTCAAGTTCAACGGCGGCAACAACGCCGGCCACACCGTCGTCGTCGGCGACCAGAAGTACGCGCTGCACCTGCTGCCCTCCGGCATCCTGAGCCCCGGCGTCGTACCCGTCATCGCTAACGGCGTCGTCGTCGACATCGAGGTGCTGTTCTCGGAGCTGGAGGCGCTCAGCGCCCGCGGCGTCGACGTCTCGAAGCTGCTCATCTCGGCCAACGCGCACGTCATCACCGCGTACCACCGCACCCTCGACCGCGTCACGGAGCGCTTCCTCGGCAAGCGCCAGATCGGCACCACCGGCCGCGGAATCGGCCCCGCGTACGCCGACAAGATCAACCGAGTCGGCATCCGGATGCAGGACCTCTTCGACGAGAACATCCTGCGTCAGAAGGTCGAGGGCGCCCTCGACCAGAAGAACCACCTGCTGCTGAAGGTCTACAACCGGCGCGCGATCGCCGTCGACGAGGTCGTCGACGACCTGCTGTCGTACGTCGAACGGCTGCGCCCGATGGTGGCCGACACGAGCCTCGAACTCAACCGCGCCCTCGACGCCGGCAAGACGGTGCTCTTCGAAGGCGGCCAGGCGACCATGCTGGATGTCGACCACGGCACCTACCCCTTCGTCACCTCCTCGAACGCCACGAGCGGCGGGGCCGCCACCGGATCCGGCGTCGCCCCCAACCGCTTCGACCGCGTCATCGCCGTCGTGAAGGCGTACACCACGCGCGTCGGCTCGGGACCGTTCCCCACCGAGCTCTTCGACGAGTCGGGCGAGTTCCTGCGCTCCGCCGGCTTCGAGTTCGGCACCACCACCGGCCGCCCCCGACGCACCGGCTGGTACGACGCCCCCATCGCCCGCTACGCGAGCCGCATCAACGGCGTCACCGACTTCGTGCTCACCAAGCTCGACGTGCTGACCGGCCTCGAGCGCATCCCCGTCGCGGTCGCCTACGACGTCGACGGCACCCGCTTCGACGAGGTGCCCGTCAACCAGAGCGACTTCCACCACGCGAAACCGATCTACGAAGAGTTCCCGGGGTGGAGCGAGGACATCACGGGCGCGCGCGAGTTCTCCGAGCTGCCCCAGGCGGCGCAGGACTACGCGCTCGCCCTCGAGCGGATGTCCGGATCGCGCATCTCGGCGATCGGCGTCGGCCCCGGCCGTGACGCCATCGTGGTGCGCCACGACCTGATCGGCTGAGACCGCCTCCGCGCGGGCCTCGGCCGGGGCCGCTTTCCGTCACTCGTTGCCGATGGCGCCGTCCGCGGCGTCGCGGGCGCCCTTCAGCTGCTCCGCGAACTTGCCGCCCGTGATCTTGTCGCCGAGGCTCTCGGCGCCGTCGAGCACCTTGTCGCTGACCTCCTCGGCCTGCTCGCTCTTCAGCGCGTCGCCGATCTTGTCCTTGTTGTCGTCGATGAATTCGGCGGCCTTCTTGCTCAGATCCTCGAATGCGCTCATCGTCGTTCCTTCCCTCGGGGGCGACGGCTGTCGCTCCTGGGGGCATCGTAGGCTCGTCGCCCGCCGCGCGGTACCCCGTTGCCGAAGCGGCTGCAGGATCGCCTGTCAGGATGGGGGGATGACCGCACGACGCCCCGAACGGGGAAGCCTGGTCGGCCGCTACGTGCGGCTCGACCCCTTCACCCTCGACGACCTCCCCGCCCTCTGGCGCGCGCTCGGACACCCGGAGGTGTTCGCGGGCGGGTACGGCGGCGGTCCCGCCGGGCTGCCCGCCGACGAGGCGGCCTACGCGGAGTGGGCGCCCCGCTACTTCCCGCACGAGACCGGCAACACCTACGTCGTGCGCATCGCGGCCGGGCCGCACACGGGCGAGGTGGTGGGCGCCACGAGCCTCGCCGACTTCGACGAGGCGCGCGAGTCGGCGCACATCGGCTGGACCGCCTACGACCCGCGCGTCTGGGGCACCCAGGTGAACGTGGAGGCGAAGCTCCTGCTGCTCGGGCTCGCCTTCGACCACGGCTTCGGCCGGGTGAAGCTGCAGGCGGATGCCCTCAACGCACGTTCGCGGGCCGCGATCGAGAAGATCGGCGCCTCCTTCGAGGGCATCACCCGGCGCGACCAGCGTCGCGCGGACGGGTCGTGGCGCGATGCCGCGATCTTCTCGGTGCTCGCCGAGGAGTGGCCCGAGGTGCGCGCGGGGCTCGAGCGGCGCCTGCAGGACTGGGGCGACCGCCCGGTATCCTTCAGATCATGACGGATGCCGCCCACCTCGACCCTCTCGACGAGCTCGCCGGCATCCGACAGTCGATCGACAACATCGACGCGGCCCTCATCCACCTGCTCGCGGAGCGGTTCAAGTTCACCCAGCAGGTGGGGCGGCTGAAGGCATCCAGCGGCCTCCCGGCCTCGGATCCGGATCGCGAGCGCGTGCAGGTCGCCCGGCTGCGGGCACTGGCTTCGGAGTCGCACCTCGACCCCGAGTTCGCCGAGAAGTGGTTCACCTTCGTGGTGGCGGAGGTCATCCACCACCACGAACGGCTCGCGAACGGCGCGAAGAGCGCCGGCGATCCGGCGTGACGGGCTGGGATCCGCGGGCGATTCCTTCGCTCGCCGGGCGCTGCGTCGTGGTCACCGGCGGCAATGCCGGGATCGGCTACTTCACGTCCGAGCAGCTCGCGCGGGCGGGGGCGCGCGTGGTGATCGCGGCGCGGTCCGCCGAGAAGGCCGAGGCGGCGATCCGATCGATCCGCGCGCAGGCGCCGGATGCCGAGCTCGCGCACGTGCGGCTGGATCTGGCCTCGCTCGCCTCGGTGCGGGAGGCGGCGGAGGAGCTCGCCGCGTTCCGTCCGCTGCACGCGCTCGTCAACAACGCGGGGCGTGTGCTGCCGTCGCGCGTGCGGCAGCTGACCGAGGACGGCTTCGAGGCGATCGTGGGCGGCAACTTCCTCGGGCATTTCGCCCTCACGACCCTGCTGTTCCCGGCGCTCGCGGCGGACGGGCGGGTGGTGGGTCTCGGCAGCGACTCGACGCGCATGGTGCGGCTCGAGGCCGACGACCTGTGGTCTGAGCGGCGCTATGCGCCGTTCCGCGCCTACGCGTTCTCCAAGCACGCCGTGCAGGGCTTCCATCTCGAGCTGGCCCGTCGGCTCGCCGCGGCGGGTGACGGGCGCCGCTCGCTGCTCGCGCATCCGGGCTGGGCGACGAACGCGTACGCCGCGAAACGGGTCGGGATCACGGATCGCGACCCGCGGTCGCAGCGGGTGTTCGAGGCGGTCACGGGATGGGCGGGCCAGGGCAAGGATCGCGGTGCCTGGCCCTCGGTGCGTGCCGTCGCCGATCCGGATGCCGCGAGCGGCACCTTCTTCGGCCCTTCGCGTCAGCTCGCGGGTCGCCCGGTGCCGGTCACCCCGGTCGCCTCCTCCGCGTCTCCCGCCTTCGGCGCCGCCCTGTGGGCCAACGCCGAGCAGAAGTCCGGCATCCGCTTCCCCCTCTGACTTCGGGGGTTCATGGCGTAGCTGGAGCTACGACCTCACGGCGGGAGGCGTTTCTCCCGCCGCCAGGTCACGGCTCCAGCCGCGCCACGGAACCAGTCACGCGAAGTGGGTGCGGAGGGGGGTGCGGAAGGTGGTGGCGAGGTCGGCGACGGATGCGGTGAAGAGTCCCTGAACCTCGAGCGCGGGCTCCGAGTCGGTGACGCCGACGCGCAGCACGGGGTAGCCGCGGCCCTCGCAGAGGCGCGTGAACTTGACGTCCTCCTCACGCGGCACGGCGACGAGCACGCGGCCGGTCGACTCCGAGAAGAGCGCCGTGGCGGCGTCCACACCGTCGCGCTCGAGCAGATCGTCGAGGAACACCCGCGCGCCGACGCCGAAGCGCAGCACGCCCTCGGCGAGCGCGATCGCGAGACCGCCGTCGGCGAGGTCGTGGGCCGCGTTGAGCAGCCCCTCGTGGGCCGCCGCCGAGAGCAGCGAGGCGAGATCCTTCTCCCGGTCGAGGTCGACAGCCGGCGGGCGTCCGCCCAGGTGACCGTGCACGATGCCCGCCCAGGCGGATCCGTCGAGCTCGAGCGCGGTGGTGCCGAGCAGGTAGAGGTTGTCGCCGGCATCCTGCCAGCCGGAGGGCACGCGGCGGCCGACGTCGTCGATGGTGCCCATGACGGCGACCACGGGGGTCGGATGGATGGGCACGTCGCCGGTCTGGTTGTAGAACGACACGTTGCCGCCGGTCACCGGGATGCCGAGCTGCAGGCAGCCGTCGGCGAGTCCTTCGACCGCCTTCGAGAACTGCCACATGACCTCGGGGTTCTCGGGGCTGCCGAAGTTGAGGCAGTCGGAGACCGCCACCGGGGTGGCGCCCGTGACGGCGACGTTGCGGTACGCCTCGGCGAGCGCCAGCTGCGCGCCCTGGTACGGGTCGAGGTAGCAGTACCGGCCGTTGGCGTCGGTCGCGAGGGCGAAGCCGAGGCCCGAGTTCTCGTCGACGCGCACCATTCCGCCGTCATCCGGATACGACAGCGCCGTGTTGCCGAGCACGTACTTGTCGTACTGCGAGGTGATCCAGCTCTTGTCGGCGAGGTTCGCCGAACCGAGCAGCTGTAGCAGCTGCGCCTGGAGCGCGGGGCCATCGGTGGGCCGGGCGAGCACGGATGCCGTGTCGGCGTTCACATGGTCGATCCACGTCGGGTAGGCCACGGGCCGCTCGTACACGGGCCCGTCGACCGCGACCGTGCGCGGGTCGACGTCGACGATCGTCTCGCCCTTCCAGTCGATGACGAGCCGCCCCGAGTCGGTGACCTCGCCGAGCACGCTCGCCTCGACATCCCACTTGGCCGTCACCGCGAGGAAGCCCTCGAGCTTGTCGGGGTGCACGACGGCCATCATGCGCTCCTGGCTCTCCGACATGAGGATCTCCTCGGCGGTGAGCGACGGGTCGCGCAGCAGCACCTCGTCGAGCACGATGTGCATGCCGCCGTCGCCGTTGCTCGCCAGCTCGGAGGTGGCGCAGGAGATGCCGGCGGCGCCGAGATCCTGGATGCCCTCGACGAGTCCGCCGCGGTACAGCTCGAGGCAGCACTCGATGAGCACCTTCTCCATGAAGGGGTCGCCCACCTGCACGGCGGGGCGCTTGCGTCCGGAGCCCTCGTCGAACGACTCGGAGGCGAGGATCGATGCCCCGCCGATGCCGTCGCCGCCCGTCCGCGCGCCGAACAGCACGACCTTGTTGCCGACGCCGCGCGCGTTGGCGAGGTGCAGGTCCTCGTGGCGCAGCACGCCCACCGCGAGCGCGTTGACGAGCGGGTTGGCCTGGTAGATGGGGTCGAACCAGGTCTCGCCGCCGATGTTCGGCAGGCCCAGGCAGTTGCCGTAGAACGAGATGCCGGAGACGACGCCTGGCACGACGCGCGCGGTGTCGGGGTGGTCGATGGCGCCGAAGCGGAGGGCGTCCATGACGGCGACCGGGCGGGCGCCCATCGAGATGATGTCGCGCACGATGCCGCCGACGCCCGTCGCGGCGCCCTGGAAGGGCTCGACGTAGCTCGGGTGGTTGTGGCTCTCGATCTTGAAGGTGACCGCCCAGCCCTCGCCGATGTCGACGACGCCCGCGTTCTCGCCCATGCCGACCATGAGGTTCTTGGTCATCTCGGGGCTGACCTTCTGCCCGAACTGCCGCAGCCACACCTTGCTCGACTTGTAGGAGCAGTGCTCGCTCCACATGACCGAGTACATGGCGAGCTCGCCGCTCGTGGGGCGGCGACCCAGGATGTCGCGGATGCGCAGGTACTCGTCGGTCTTGAGGCCGAGGGCGGCGTAGGGCTGCTCGCGTTCGGGGGTGGCGGCGGCGTTCTCGACGGTGTCGACGACGTGCGTCGAGGGGGTGCTCACGGGGGAGTGCTCCTTGAAGACGGGGCGGATGCGGCAGCCCTCCGAGTCTACCGGGGCCCGTGAACGGGGTGGCGCCCAGGACCGACGTTCGTGGCTAGGGTGAGGGCAGCTTGCTTCCCAACCCTGGAGTCATTGTGTCGCGTGCCGCCTACCCCGCCCGTCCTCTGCGCACGGCGGGTGCCGCTGCCCTCGCGGCGGGAGTGCTGCTCGCGGCGGCCCCCGTGCCGGCATTCGCGGCATCGAGTGAGAGCTGCGCGGCGGGGGTGTGCACGGTGACCTTCACGACCCCCTCGGCCGCGACGCTCGATCGCTGGACGGTGCCGGCGGGCGTCGCCTCGGTGACGGTCGAGCTGTACGGCGCGAACTCGTCGGCGAGCACCGGCGCCGCATTCAGCGCTGTGCTCGCGGTGAGCCCCGGCGATGACCTCGCGGTGTTCGTCGGCACGCCCGGCCTGCCCGGGAGCTCCAGCAACTTGGGCGCGCCCGGGATCGCCGGCACCTTCGTGGCGGGTGGCGCGGGCGGCGCTGGCGGCGCGTCTTCCGCGGGTGGCGCCGGAGGTGCACCGGGAGCCTCCGCGGGCGGCAGTGGCGGCGCGGGCGGCGGGGGAGGCAACGGTGGCGCGCCCATCGTCTTGGGTATTCCCGGCACCACGGGGGGCGTCGGCGGTGCCTCGGGGCCCGGCGGTGAGGGCGGTTCGGGAGGGACGTTCGTGTTCCTCGGCGATGGGGCCGCCTGGCTGCCGGTGCTCGTGGCGGGCGGGGCGGGAGGCGGCGCCGCGGCGGACGCGGCGGCACCGGGCGACGCCTTCACGCCCGCGCCGGTCTCGCCCGCACCGGTCTTCGACGGCACGATCTTGACGGTGGCGACCGCGGCGTCGGCAAACGGCTCGAATGCCGCCACCGGTTCGGTGGGTACCTTCTCCGATCCCGGAGGTCCGGGCGGGGCGGGCGCGCCCGGAGAGAACGGACGCGGCAGCGGCTACCTCGTGGCAGCGGCCGCGGGTGGCGGCGGCGCGAGCTTCGCGGATGCGACGGTCGCCTCCGCGGTGGCGCCGCTCGCCCGGGTGGCGACACCCTCCACGGCGGGTTCGGTCACGCTCCGCTACACGCAACCCGTTGCGGCCGCCCCGGCGCCGCGTCCGGCCCTCGCCGACACGGGTGCCGAACTCGGCTCGCTCGCCGTCGCCATCCCGCTGCTCGCGCTCGGCGGGCTGCTGTTGGCGGGATCTCGTCGGCGCCTGACGCACTGACGGCGGCGGGGTCGAGCGGCAGGAGGCAGCATGGAGCCATGCCCCTGCGCCGCGTCGTGATCCTGCACGGCTACACCGCCCATCCCGGCAAGCACTGGTTCGGCTGGCTGCGGGAGCAGCTCGCCCCGCTCGGCGTCGTCACCGAGGTTCCCGCTCTGCCCGATACCGAGCATCCGGATGCCGCCGCCTGGACGGATGCCGCGGTCGCGGCGATCGGCCGCATCGATGCGCACACCGCGGTGGTCGGCCACAGCCTCGGCACGATCACCGCCATCCGAGCTCTCGGCCGCGTGGTCGCCGAGCAGCCGGATGCGCGCCTCGGCGCCCTCGCCCTCGTCGCGTCCTTCGTCGATCCGGTGCCGATCTACCCCGAGCTCGACCCGTTCACCCGAGGCCTGCCGAGCCTGCCGGGCCTCGCGGCACGCATCGACCGGCGCCTCGTGCTGCGTTCCGACGACGACCCCGAGGTGCCGATCGCGCTGACCCCGCCGGTCGCCGCGGGGCTCGACGCCGAGCTCGTGGTGGTGCCCGGTGCGGCCCATTTCTGCGAGTCGCAGGGCGTCACGACCCTCCCCCCGCTCGCCGCCTGGCTGCGCCAGACGGCTCCGTGAGAGTACGCACTTCGGGGCCTCGCGACGGCGTGTCGCGCCCCGAAGTGCGTACTCTCACGGAGCCGTGAGCGCGGTGAGGGCCGCGAGGGTCTCGTCGGCCCAGGCGATCGAGGCGCGAGCGGTGTGCTCGCCCGCCGAGATCGTCATGAGCCAGTAGGCGCGCTGGGGGAGCTCGGCCGGCTCCGCCTCGGTCTCGCGTCGGGCCGCCGCGAGCGCCGCGAGCTGGGCGACCGCCTGCTCCCGCGCCTCCCCCACGAGCGCCCGGCACGCCTCCGCCCCGATCACGTCGCCGAAGAACAGCCGCAGCAGCATCCCGTTGCGCGGCGGTGTCATGACGGCGGGTTCGCGCATGAGTTCGACGAGCCGCGCCCGCCCGGCCGCGGTGAGCCGATGCACGCTCGACCCGGTGCGCTCGCCCGCATCCACCTCGACGAGTCCCTCCGTGCGCAGGCGCGCGAGCGCGGGGTAGATCTGCCCGAAGCTCTCGTTCCAGAAGGAGCCGAGGTGCGTGCGGATGGCGTCGCGCACGGCGTAGCCGGTCATCGGCGCGACGCTCAGTGCGGCGAGCACCGCGAGGTCGGTCTGGGTGGCGCGTGGCATGGAGCGAGTATATCTGCTAGACATATTGATATATCTCTCAGAGAGGAATCGGATGTCGATCGACCCCGCCCTGATCGCACGCATCGCCGCGATCGCCGCCGCCGTGCTGTTCGCGGGGCTCGTGCTGTTCCAGCTCGCCCTCGCGCTCGGGGCGCCGTGGGGGCGCGCCGCATACGGCGGCCAGACCGCCGAGCTCTCCGTGCCGTTGCGCGTCACGAGCGCCGTCGCCGCGGTGATCTGGACGGGTGTCACGCTCGCGGTGCTTCGCCGCGCCGGATTCGAGGTGTGGGCGCCGGTGCCGAGCTCCTGGCTCCCGGTCGTGATCTGGGTCGTCGTGGGGCTCGCGGCGATCGCGGTCGTCATGAACGCCATCACCCCCTCGGCCCTCGAGCGGGCGATCTGGCTGCCGGTCGCGATCGTGCTGCTCGCGTCCACGACGACCGTCGCCCTCGCGGCGTCGCACCGATGAGTTGGCGGTAATCTTGCGATGGATGGCGTTCGCGCCACTGTCGGCCGCCATCCGCATCCGGGAATCTGGGCGGGGTCGCGCGCGCGACCGGAACGGAGGGGACATGCGGCGGCATCGGGTCGTCGTGCTCGTGCTCGACGGGGCGCAACCGCTCGACGTCGGGATCCCCGCGCAGACCTTCCAGTCGCGAGACGAGCTGCCCTACGACGTGCTCATGTGCGGCGTCGAGCCCGGCATCGTGCGCTCCGGCGAGGGCCTCTCCTACGCCGTCGAGCACGGGGTGGAGGCGCTCGCGACCGCCGACACCGTGATCGTGCCCGGCTACCGCGACCCGGTGCGCCCCGTCGACCCGCGAGCACTCGAGGCCCTGCGCGCCGCCGCGGCCCGCGGTGCCCGCATCGCCGCCATCTGCACGGGCGTGTTCGCGGTCGCCGCCGCGGGACTCCTCGACGGACGCCGCGCGACCACCCACTGGCGCCACGCACCCGACCTCGCGCGACTGCATCCCGAGGTCGAGGTGGACGGCAGCGTGCTCTTCATCGACGAGGGTCAGCTGCTCACCTCGGCAGGGGTCGCCTCCGGCATCGACCTCTGCCTGCATCTCATCCGCCGCGACCACGGCGTGCGGATGTCGAATGTCGCCGCGCGTCGGCTCGTCGCCGCGCCCTACCGCAGCGGCGGCCAATCGCAGTACGTGCCGCGCTCGGTGCCGCAGGAGCTCGGCGACCGTTTCGCCGCGACGCGGGCCTGGGCGATCGAGCACCTCGCCGAGCCGCTCACGGTCAGCGAGCTGGCTCGCCACGCGAACGTCTCCGCCCGCACCTTCTCGCGCCGTTTCGTCGAGGACACCGGATACACGCCGCTGCAGTGGATGCTGCGCGCCCGGGTGGATCTGGCGCGGGAGCTGCTGGAGCGCACCGAGCTCGGCGTGGAGCAGATCGCCGCCGAGGTGGGGCTCGGCACGGGGGCCAATCTGCGACTGCACTTCCACCGCATCCTCGGCACGAGCCCGAGCGAGTACCGGCACATCTTCGCCCGCGTCCCCGCGTAGCCGGCGGTCGCGACCGCCGGACACCGCCGTGCGGATGTCTGCGACGGCCGAGACATGTCGATGCGAGGTGGCGGGATGCTCGCGGAAGCTGGCCGCGAGAGGCCTGTCGCGGGCGGGGGTCGGCGGGCGAGCCTGGAGGTGCATCATCCGCACCACGAAAGGGACCCCCATGACCACCCGCGTCGCGATCAACGGCTTCGGACGGATCGGCCGCAACGTGCTCCGCGCGCTCCTCGAGCGCGACACCGACCTCGAGGTCGTCGCGATCAACGACCTCACCTCGCCCGCCGCGCTCGCACAGCTGTTGCGCTACGACTCGACGCTCGGTCGTCTGGGCCGGCCGGTCGCCGCAGCCGTCGATCACCTCGTCGTCGACGGACGGCGGATCGCGGTGCTCGCCGAGCGCGAGCCCGCGCAGCTGCCCTGGGCCGAGCTCGGGGTCGACCTGGTCCTCGAGTCGACCGGCCGTTTCACGGCCGCGACCGCGGCGGCCGCCCACCTCGAGGCGGGCGCCGGGCGCGTGCTCGTGAGCGCCCCCTCCGACGGCGCCGACGTGACGATCGCCTACGGCGTCAATCACGACGTCTACGATCCGGCTGCCCACCGGATCGTGTCGAACGCGTCCTGCACGACGAACGCGCTCGCCCCCTTGGCCGCCGTCCTGGATGACACGGCCGGGATCGAGGGCGGTTTCATGACCACGGTGCACGCGTACACGCAGGAGCAGAACCTGCAGGACGGCCCGCACCGCGATCCGCGCCGCGCTCGTGCGGCCGCCCTCAACATCGCCCCGACCACGACGGGCGCCGCGAAGGCGATCGGTCTCGTGCTGCCGCGCCTGGATGGGCGGCTCTCGGGGTACTCGGTGCGGGTGCCGGTGCCGGTCGGCTCGCTCGTCGAGCTCAACGTCACGGTCGAGCGCGACACGAGCGTCGACGAACTGCGCAGCGCCTACCGGGAGGCGTCCGAGGGGCGCCTCGCCGGCGTGCTCGCCTACTCGGAGGATCCGCTCGTCTCGACCGACATCGTGGGCGACCCGGCGTCCTCGATCTTCGATGCCGAGCTCACCCGCGTGCACGGCCGCCACGTGAAGGTGGTCGCCTGGTACGACAACGAGTGGGGCTTCTCGAACCGCGTCGTCGACACTCTCTCGCTGCTCGCGGGCTCCTGACCCGCGCACCCGGGGGCAGGCGTACCCTGCCCCCATGGCGACGATCAAGACGCGGCCGACGGATGCGGACGTCACCGCGTTCCTCGACGCGGTGCCGAACGCGCGGCGTCGGGCGGAGGGGCACGCGATCCGGGCGCTCATGGAGCGCGTGACGGGTGCACCCGCGGTGATGTGGGGTCCCTCGATGGTCGGGTTCGGCTCGACCCCGTACACGAACACGCTCGGCACGAACGACTGGCCGGTCGTCGCCTTCTCGCCCCGGCGCGACGCCCTCACCCTCTACGGGGTGCACGACGGCTACGGGCCGCCCGAACCGCTGTTCGACGCCCTCGGACCGCACTCCCTCAGCAGGGGATGCCTCTACATCACGCGACTCGACGCGGTCGACCCGGCCGTGCTCGAGCAGCTCGTGCGGCAGGCCTGGGAGCGCGGAAGCTAGACCCGGGCGAGCGTGTGCCCGATGACCGACTGGAAGAACTTCAGCCCGTCGACGCCCGAGCGCATGGCCGCCGCCGTGTCGGGGCCGAATCCCGGCTCCGTCGCGTGCTCCGGGTGCGGCATGAGTCCGACGACGTTGCCGCGCTCGTTGCTGAGCCCCGCGATGTCGCGCAGCGAGCCGTTCGGGTTGACGTCGAGGTAGCGGAACGCCACGAGGCCTTCGCCTTCGAGCCGGTCGAGCGTCTCCTCGGTGGCGATGTAGCCGCCCTCGCCGTTCTTGAGGGGGACGACGATCTCGTCTCCCGCGCTGAAGGCGGAGGTCCACGCGGTCGAGGCGTTCTCGACCCGCAGTCGCTGGTCGCGGCAGACGAAGTCGCCGTGGTCGTTGCGGATGAGGCCGCCGGGCAGCAGCTGCGCCTCGACGAGGATCTGGAAGCCGTTGCAGATGCCGAGCACCGGGAGACCGGCGTTCGCGGCCGCGATCACCTCGGACATGATCGGCGAGTGCGCCGCGATCGCACCGCAGCGCAGGTAGTCGCCGTAGCTGAAGCCGCCGGGCAGCACGATCGCGTCGACGCCCTGGAGGTCGTGGTCGCCGTGCCACAGCGCGACGGGCTCGGCACCCGCCAGGCGCACGGCGCGCTGCGCGTCGCGGTCGTCGAGGGAGCCCGGGAAGGTGACGACGCCGATGCGGGTCGCCATCAGGCGACCTTCACGGCCACGACGTCTTCGATGACCTGGTTGGAGAGGAACTCCTCGGCGAGCCGCTGAGCCTCGGCGAGCACGGCATCCGTGACCTCGCCGTCGACCGTGAGCTCGAAGCGCTTGCCGATGCGGACGGCGCTGAACGCGGTGGACCCCTGCTTGGTCAGGGCGCCCGCGGTCGCCTTGCCCGCGGGGTCCAGCAGTTCGGGCTTGGGCATGACTTCGACGACGATCGTGGGCACGGCTTCAGTCTACGCGGAGCACCCGATCGGCACGCCCGCGCCCGCGGGCGACGAGCAGGGCGTTCGGCTCGTCGACGGAGCGCACCCAGGCGGCGGCGGCCGCCGGATCCTTGCCGAACGCCAGGTGCCGTTCGACGAGTCGGCGTCGCCGGAGCGCGTCGTCGATCTCGAGCAGCACGGTGAGCTCGAGCAGCGGGCGGACGCGCTCCCAGCCGCCCGCGTCGTGCAGCAGGTAGTTGCCCTCGACCACCACGATCCGGATCTCGGGGCCGATGCGGATGGCGCCGGGGATCGGCTCCTCGACCCCGCGGTCGAATCCGGGCGCCTCGACCGTCCCCGCGGAGTCCCGCAGCGCGCCGAGCGTCGCGATGAAGCCGTCGACGTCGAAGGTGTCCGGCGCCCCCATCCGCTCGCGACGCCCCAGCGCCACGAGGCGCGCCTGCGGCAGATGGAAGCCGTCCATGGGGAGCACGGATGCCGAGGGACCGAGCGCGGCGACGAGCTGCGCCGCGGCGGTCGACTTGCCCGAGCCGGGCGCCCCCGCGATCCCCACGAGCAGCCGTCGACCGGCGTCCGCTGCCGCGTGCGAGGTCACGTACTGGACAAGTGGGGAGATGCCGTTGTTGGTCGACACGTCGCCGGGCGTTGGCAGGGCGTTCACCGAACCTCCTTAGCGTCCGAGAGTCACATTCCGTCGACTTCGGTCGAACGACCAGACCTGAGAAAGGTAACAACCCATGCGCATCCGTTCCCGCTTGCTGGGTGTCGGCGCGGGCGTCGCCCTCGCCGCCCTCGCCCTCACCGGCTGTTCCACCGACCCCGCGCCCGCCGATGGCGGCAAGGCGGCCCCCGCGGCCGACGAGGGCACCTTCGCCAAGGACGCCGACACCCTGGTGTTCGTGGTCCTCCCCGACCACGAGGGCTCCGACCAGGACGCCGAGCCGATCGCCGACTACATCGCCGAGATCACCGGCAAGAAGGTCGAGTTCTTCGAGGCCACCGACTACACCGCCGCCATCCAGGCGCTCGCCTCGGGTCAGGCCGACATCGGCCAGATCTCGGCCTTCACCTACTACCAGTCGAAGAACGCCGGCGCGGACATCTCGCCGATCGGTGCGCAGATCACCAAGGAGGGCGCCGAGCCCGGCTACTACTCGGTGGCCATCAAGAACCCGGCCTCCTCGGCCTCCTCGCTCGCGGACTTCGCCGACCAGCCGGTCTGCTTCGTGAACCCGGAGTCCACCTCGGGCTTCCTGATCCCGAACAGCCAGCTCCTCAAGGCCGGCGTGACGGTCCCCGAGGACAAGCAGGTCTTCGGTGAGAAGCACCCGGCCACCGCGGCGCTCGTCGCCGAGGGCGCCCAGTGCCAGGTGGGCTTCGCCCAGGACATCGACGCCGACCCGCTCATCGCGTCCGGCCAGCTCGAGGAGGTCGACCGCTACCTGGTTCCGGCCGCCCCGATCGTGCTGCAGAACGCGCTCCCGCAGGACGTCAAGGACGCGCTCTTCGCCGGCCTCCAGGGTTCGACCCAGAAGTCGCTGACCGACAAGGGCATCGAGCTGAACGACTTCCTGCTCAACGGCTGGTTCGGCTTCGGCGCGGTGGATGACGCGTACTACGACACCATCACCGCGGTGTGCGAGCAGCTGCCCGACGTCGAGGCCTGCAAGGCCTAACGGGACGCACGCGACATGACGAACAGCGGCACCTCAGCGGTCCAGATCACGGACCTCGGAAAAACCTATCCGGGGGCCACGGATCCGGCACTCACTGGGGTGTCGCTGTCCGTCGCCCGCGGCGAGATCGTCGTCCTGCTCGGGCTCTCCGGCTCGGGCAAGTCGACCCTCCTGCGGCACATCAACGGGCTCGAGCACCCCAGCACGGGGAGCGTCGTCTCCCTCGGCGAGGACGTGCCGACCCTCACCGGCCGAGCCCTGCGCGAACTGCGCGGGCGCATCGGCTTCATCTTCCAGCAGTTCGAGATCGTCGGCCCGCTGACCGTGCTCGAGAACGTGCTGACCGGCTCGCTCGCGACCCTCCGGGGTCCGCGGGTGGGCATCTGGAGCTACCCGAAGCAGCTGCGGCTCAAGGCCCTCGGCCACCTCGACCGGGTGGGCCTCCTCGAGCGGGCCTATCAGCGCGCCGACACCCTCTCGGGCGGTCAGCAGCAGCGCGTCGCGATCGCGCGCGCGCTCATGCAGGATCCCGAGATCCTGCTCGCCGACGAGCCGGTCGCCTCGCTCGACCCGGAGTCGAGCGGGCAGGTGATGGGCCTCATCCGGGAGATCGCCGCCGAGCGCGGCCTCACGGTCGTGTGCTCGCTGCACCAGGTGGAGCTCGCGCTCGGCTGGGGCGATCGGATCGTGGGCCTGCGCGCGGGCCAGGTGGTGCTCGACACGACCACCGACGGCCTCTCGAAGGACCAGGTCATGGAGATCTACGGCCGCGTCGCGACGACCACGGGCGAGATCGCGGCCCTCGAGCAGGAGCTCGCGGATGTGCGCGAGCAGCTGCTCACCGAGGAGCTCGGCCGGGCGGCGAAGGACCCCGACGTCGTCGACGGGGACCTCACGTGACCTCCCTCGCGGAGCGCGTCGCCGCGGTGCCGCGGCCGCGGCCGCGCAGCTCCACGATCACCGCCTACGCGGTCGTGATCGGCATCGGCGTGCTCGGCGTCTGGTCGCTCGTCGCCCTCGACTACAACCTGCAGAACTGGGATCGCACCGTCGCCAACCTGCAGCGCTTCATCAGCTCCGCGACGCCGCTCGTGTGGCCCGGCTTCACCTCCGAGAAGCTCGCCGACGGCACCGTCGAGATCACCTTCGAGGGCTGGGGCGAGGTGGGCGTGTTCGTCAGCCACGTCTTCATCACGCTCGCCATCACGATCGCCGCGACGGCGCTCGCGGCCCTGCTGTCGATCCCGGTCGCCTACGGTGCGGCGCGCAACACCTCGCCGCATCCGACCGTCATGGCGTTCTGCCGCGGCATCGGCGTGGTCGCCCGCGCGATCCCGGATGTCGCCCTGATCAGCTTCCTCGCCTACCTCTGGTTCGGGGCGGGCACGCTCGTCGCGATCATCGCCGTCGCCCTGCACTCGGTCGGCATGATCTCGAAGATGATGGCCGACGCGATCGAGCAGACGGATGCCGGACCGCGCACCGCGATCACCTCGGTGGGGGCCACCAAGGCCCAGCAGTTCTGGACCGGCATCGTGCCGCAGGCGCTCCCCGCCTGGATCGCCGTCGCGCTGCACCGGGCCGACATCAACCTGCGGGCGAGCGTCATCCTCGGTGTCGTGGGCGTCGTCGGCCTCGGCTACGACCTCTGGCAGGCGCTGCACACGGCGGCCGGGATGCGTCGCTCGATCCCGCTCGTCATCGTGATCGTGGCGCTCTGCATCCTGTTCGAGATCATCTCCTCGAGCCTGCGCGCCCGGCTGCTCGGCGTGCGGCCGACGGGGAAGGGCATCGGCGACACCGTCGTGCGGAACGTCGCGAAGGCGTCCGATCGGGTGGCCGCCGCGCTCGTGCGCAGCGACGCCGCGACCGAGCGCAACGCCCGCATCGAGGCGGCGCTGCATCGACCGTGGACGCGCGAGCGCCGCCAGACGAGCTTCTGGATCTGGCTCGCCGCCGCGATCGTGGTCGGCTCGTTCGTGTTCGCGGCGATGGACGACCGCAGCGAGTGGGCGAAGATCTTCGTCTGGCGGTGGGATCTCGTGCACAACCCCGACCTCAACATCTCGGTCTGGCCCCCGAACTTCGGCAGCCGCGACTGGGGTGACGTGCTCGGCGCGGTGCTCGTGACGATCCAGGTGGCCTTCGCGGCCACGCTGCTGAGCGCGATCGTCTCGGCGGTGGTCGGCCCGCTGTCGGCCCGCAACGTGGCGCCGAACGGGTTCGTGCGCAACTTCTTCCGCGTCTTCGCGCTCATCCTGCGGGCGATCCCGGATCTCGTCATCGCGATCATCTTCATCATCGCGACGGGCCTCGGCCCGCAGGCGGGTACGCTCGCGCTCGCCTTCGGCGGCATCGGCCTCCTCGCGAAGCTCATCGGCGACTCCATGGAGGAGGTGCCGAACGGGCCCGAGAAGGCGATCCAGACGGTCGGCGGCACCCGCCCGCAGGTCTTCTTCTCCTCGACGGTGGCGCTGTCGGTGCCCGCGCTCGTGAGCCATCTGCTCTACATGCTCGAGCAGAACATCCGCTCGGCGACCCTGCTCGGCATCGTCGGCGGTGGCGGCATCGGCTTCCTGCTCATCAACCAGATCGACGCGCGCCACTTCGATCAGGTGATGGCGTTCCTGCTCGTGATCATCGCCCTCGTGGTGGTCGTGGAGGGCGTCTCGATCCTGCTGCGGCACGCCCTGCGATAGTGGCGGGCATGGATCGCTTCGACCTCGCCGTCGTCGGTGCGGGCATCGTGGGGCTGGGGCACGCGGCGGCCGCGGTCGAGCGCGGGCTGAGCGTCGTGGTGGTCGATCGGGCGACCGCGATCACGGGCTCGACGGTGCGCAACTTCGGGCACATCGGCACCGGGGTGCAGGCGGGTCGCGCGCTCGAGTACGCGGAGCGCGCCCGCGAGGTGTGGCTGCGGCTCGCGGAGCGCGCCGGGTTCTGGGTGCGCGAGGCGGGCACCCTGGTGGTGGCTCGGCACGAGGACGAGCTCGCGCTGCTGGAGGAGTCCGGGATCGGCGAACTGCTGACCGCGTCCCAGGTCGCCGAGCGGGCGCCCGTGGTCGGGGCGCTCGGCGGGATGCTGCGTCCACGCGACCTGCAGGTCGACCCGCGCGAGGCCGGCCCGGCGATCGCCCGCCACCTCGCCGAACGGGGCGTCGAGTTCCGCTGGCGCACGACCGCGTTCGGCGCCGAGACGGGGGTGCTGCACACGAGCCGGGGCGACATCCGGGCCGAGGCGATCGTGGTGGCCGTCAACGTCGACGTGGATCAGCTCTACCCCGAGATCGCCGAGGAGCACGCCGTCGTCCGCTGCGGGCTCGACATGCTGCTCACGGACGGCGTGGGGCTCGGTCTGCCGCTGCTGACGGGTTCATCGCTGCTGCGCTATTCGGCGTTCGCCGGCACGCCGAGCGCCGCCGCCGTGCGCGCCCGCTTCGCCGCCGAGGAGCCGGAACTGCTCGAGCGCGACGTCAACCAGATGTACACCGAGCGACCCGACGGCACGCTCGTGGTGGGCGACACCCACTACCGCGGCACCGCGGTGCCGCCGTTCCAGGATGAGCGCGCCTTCGCGCTCCTGGAACGTCTCGGCGCCGAGATCTTCGGCCGCGAGCTCCGCGTGCGGGAGCGTTGGCAGGGCGTCTACGCCTCGGCGCCCGAGGACTTCCTCCGCGTCGCCCCGGCCGATGGCGTGCGTGTCGTCGCCGTCACCACCGGCATCGGCATGACGACCGGGCTCGGGCTCGGCGACTCCGTGATCACCGAACTCTGGGGAGCATCCTGATGGGCACCGCATCTCGCATCGAACTCGTCGTCCTCGACCTGGCCGGCACGACCGTCGTCGATGACGGTCTCGTGGAGGAGGCTTTCGTGCGCGCCTGGGACCGCGTGCGCGCCACCGAGGAGGGCAAGGACGCCGCGATCGACTGGGTGCGGCAGACGATGGGCCAGTCGAAGATCGAGGTGTTCCGGCACCTCGTCGACGAGGAGACCGCGCAGGCATTGCGCGCCGCCTTCGAGGAGGCACTCGACGAACTCGTCGCCGAGGGGCGGGTGACCGCCATCCCCGGGGCGGAGGAGACCGTGCGCCGGCTGCGCGCGGCGGGCCGCTCCGTGGTGTTCACGACCGGCTTCTCGCGGGCGACCGCGGACGCCGTGCTCGCGTCCCTCGGCTGGCAGGAGCTCGCCGAGCTGTCGCTCACGCCCGCCGACGCGGGCCGTGGTCGCCCCGCACCGGACCTCAACCTGACCGCGCTCCTGCGCGCGGGGGCGTCCTCGGTGTCGGCGATCGCCGTCGTGGGCGACACCGAGTCGGATGCCGAGAGCGGCGTGCGCGCCGGTGCGGGCTATGTCGCGGGCGTGCTCACCGGCGGGCGGGAGGCCGAACGGCTGCTCGCCGCCGGAGCCCACGAGGTGCTCGCCGACGTCACCGCGCTCCCTGCGGCCCTGGAACGGCACGAGCGATGAGGTCCCGCACGGCGACGCCGCATCACGCCCCGCCGCCGGGCACCATCCTGCAGCGGATCGAACCGCCCGCCGAGGCGCTCGTGTTCCGCGGACTCAGCCATCCCTTCGAGCGCATCGCGGTCCCCGAGCTCGTGCTGCATCCCGGCGAGGCCCTCGTGCAGGTCGAGCTCGCGACGGTCTGCGGTTCCGACCTGCACACGGTCTCCGGCGCGCGCAGCGCCCCGGCGCCTCTCGTGCTCGGGCACGAGCAGGTGGGGCGCATCGTCGCCCTCGGGCCGGGCCGCGCCGCGCGCACGATCGACGGCGAGCGGCTCGCCGTCGGCGATCGCGTCGTCTGGGGCGTCGCGGTCGACTGCGGCGCGTGCCGGATGTGCCGCCGCGGCATGCCCCACAAGTGCGAGTCGCTGCAGAAGTACGGGCACCAGCGGATGCGCCGCGGCTGGGAGCTGAACGGCGGCATCGCCACTCATGTGCACCTCATCGCCCGCACCCCCGTCATGCGCGTCCCCGAGACGCTGCCCGCCGAGGTGCTCGCGCCCGCATCCTGTGCGACGGCGACCGTGATGGCGGCGCTCGCAGCGGCCGAGGAGCAGCGTCCGCTCGCCGGGGAGCTCGCGGTGGTGTCGGGGTGCGGGATGCTGGGGCTGACCGCCGTCGCCGCGGCCTCCGAGGCGGGCGCGACCGTCGTGGCGATCGATCCCGACCCGCAACGGCGTGCGCTGGCGCAGGAGTTCGGGGCGGCCGTCGTGGCCGAACCCGGGGTGGGGGCCTTGCGGGCGGCGCTCCTGGCGGCGAGCCGCCGCGGCCGCAGCCGCGGGGAGGCGTCGGCGCCCGGCTTCGGGGTGGCGTGGGAGCTCTCGGGCGCGAACCGGGCGATCGAGACGCTCTTCGACTGCGCCGACATCGGGGCGAGCATCGTGCTGGTCGGCAGCGTCTTCCCCGCCCCGCCCGTGTCGTTCTCGGCGGAGGGGGTGGTGCGCCGGCTGCTGACCGTGCGCGGGGTGCACAACTACCGTCCCGAGCATCTCGAACGCGCGGTGCGGTTCCTGGAGCGGGTCGACGCGTCCGCATTCGCGGCGCTCGTCGGCCAGGTCGTGCCGCTGGATCGGGCCGAGGAGGCGCTCTCCGCGCCGGCCGCCGTCGGCACGCGCATCGGCGTGCGCCCCTAGCCGCCGCTCCCGCCGCGTTCCGAACTCCGACCCGGGCGGGGCGTCGCCTGCACGCTGCAGGCAAGGCTCCTGCTGCGTCGGATCTTGCCCCAGCTCGCTACTCGGCCCCGGTGGTCTCGGCCCCCGTGGTCGCGATCTCGGAGAGCCCCCGCGACCACGCCTCATCGACCGCCCACACCGCCCAGTCGGTGTAGCCCGACGCCGAGGGGTGGAAGAGGTCGCTCGCGAAGAAGTCCGGACCGTAGGGCGGTGGTGTCTGCTCGGTGCGCATCCACCGCGGATCCCGCGCGATGACGCGCGCGGCGGCCCGCTCGAGGTTGCGCGCGTGCCGGTAGAGGGTGGTGCGCGTGGGCTCGGGCAGCAACGCGAATCGCGCGAAGACGGGCAGGTTGGCCATCAGGATGCGGGCCTGCGGCAGCCGGTCGCTGAGGGTTTCGAGCAGCACGCGCAGGTCGCGGGCGAAGGCGCGGGCGCTGCGGGCGTGGAGGGCGTCGTTCGCGCCGAGCGAGACGAACACCAGGTCGGCCGGTCGGGCGAGCGCGTCGGTGAGGTGCCGCTCGAGGAACTGCCGGGTGTCGGCCCCGTTCTCGGCCACCGAGCGCCAGATGACCCCGCGTCCGGTGCGCGCCTGCAGGGCTCGGGCGAGCGCCCCCGGCAGCGCCTCGTTCTGGGTCGGGGCGCCCGTTCCGGCCGCCGTCGAGTCGCCCACCACGAGCAGGCGCAGCGGCGCGGGACCGTCGAGCTTGCCCTCCCAGGGTAGCGCCGCATCCGGCAGGCGCGGGGTGTCGCGCTCGAGTCGGCGCTTCTGCGCGAGGATGCGCGGACCGTGCAGCACGAGGAACGCGCGGCTGGCGCGCAGCAGCCGAGGCTGGGCGGGGTCGGTCACGGCCGGGAGTCTACGGGAGCAGATCCTGCGGGATGCTGCGAGCGGCTCAGCCGCGGCCCTCGGCGGTGACCAGGATGCGGTTGCCCCACGGATCGTCGAGCTCGACCGTGCGCCCGTCGTCGCGGCTGTCGATGCCGAAGTGGGCGAGGCGCTCGCCGAGTTCGCCCAGCGCATCGCCGTCCGGCACCTCGATGTCGACCCGGCCGAGCCCGAGGGTCTGCTGGCGTCGGCCCGCGCCGCGGCTGTTCCACACGTTCATCGCCATGTGGTGGTGGTATCCGCCCGCGCTCACGAAGACCGCCTGACCGGGGATGCTGATGGTCTCGTCGAAGCCCAGCCGGTCGACGTAGAAGGCGCGGGCGGTGTCGACGTCGCCCACCGAGAGGTGCACGTGGCCGACGCGGGCGTCCCCGGGGAGGGCGTGCTCCATCCCCTCCTCGGTGAGGTTCTCGGCGAGGAAGCGGTTGGGGTCGAGGTAGACGGTGCCCATCTCGATCGTGCCGTGCACCCAGCTCCACTGGCTGCGGTCGCGATCCCAGTAGAGCTCGACGCCGTTGCCTTCGGGGTCGTCGAAGTAGAAGGCGTTCGAGACGAAGTGGTCGCTGGATCCGGTGAAGGTGCCGGGATGCTTCTGGGCGACCGAGTAGACGGCGGAGGCGAGTGCGGCTTTGCTGTCGAAGAGGATCGCGGTGTGGAACAGTCCCGCCTCGCGCGGCCCGGCGTGGCGCAGTTCGGGCGAGTGCACGAGCACGATCACCGGCCGCGTGCCGCGACCGAGCACGACGCGGGGGTCGGCTTCGTCGATCACCTCGAGGCCGACGGCGTCGCGGTAGTAGCGGGTCATGGCGTCGAGGTCGGCGACGTTGAGGGTCACCGCGCCCATGGCGGTGTCGGCGGCGAAGCGGCTGGTCTCGGTCATGTCGACTCCAACTTACTTGACGCAACAACTATTCCGCAATGGTGCGGTTTCGGCTGGATGGCGCGCATTCGCGCGTGCCATCCAGCCGAAACCGCACCATCAGCGGGGGAGAGTCAGCCGCTCGATGAGCTCGCGGTACCGCGCCGCCGTGCGCTCGACGATCTCGGCCGGCAGCTCGGGCGGGGTGCCCTGCTTGTCCCAGTGGGCGGCGAGCCAGTCCCGCACGATCTGCTTGTCGAAGCTGTCGAGCCGGTTCGCCCCGCCCGCCGCGTAGGCCTCGGCATCCCAGTAGCGGCTCGAGTCGGAGGTGAGCACCTCGTCGGCGAGCGTGATCTCGCCGCTCGCCGCATCCCGCCCGAACTCGAACTTGGTGTCGGCGAGGATCACCCCGCGCTCCTCCGCGATCGCGGACGCGGTCGAGAACACGTGCAGGCTGAGGTCGCGGATGGCCGCCGCATCCGTGGCGCCCACGAGCTCGACGGTCTGCGCGAAGGTGATGTTCTCGTCGTGCTCGCCGAGCGGCGCCTTGTACGCGGGGGTGTAGATGGGCTCCGGCAGGCGGTCGCCGTTCGAGAGGCCGGCCGGCAGCGGGATGCCGCACACCGATCGGCTCGCCTGGTACTCGACCCAGCCCGAGCCCACGAGGTAGCCGCGCACGACCGCCTCGATGGGGAACATGTCGAGCCGCTTGACGAGCATCGCGCGCGCCGCCACATCCGGCGGCAGCGGCGACTCGAGCGCGGCGAGCCCACCCGCGGTCGGCTCGACCAGATGGTTGGGCACCTCGAGCCGCGAGAACCACCACAGGCTCAACTGCGTCAGCAGTGCTCCCTTGCCGGGAATCCCGGGGCTCAGCACGTGGTCGAAGGCGCTCACCCGGTCGGATGCGACGACGAGCGCGCGGCCCGGCTCCGCATCCGAGAGGTAGAGGTCGCGCACCTTGCCGGCGTACTCGTGGCGCCAGCGCAGCGCCTCGAGGCGGGGGTCGCCGATGCCGCTCATCGGGCCACCCGCTCCGCGATGTCGGTGCGGTGCTGCCCGCCCTCGAGCCGGATGAGGCCGATCGCCTGGTAGGCCGCCGCGCGCGCCGCGCGGAAGTCGTCGCCGCGCGCGACGACCCCGAGCACGCGCCCGCCGGTCGCCACATAGCCGCCGTCGACGAGTGCGGTCGAGGCGTGCGCGATCGTCACACCCGGGACCGCGGCGGCATCCTCGAGCCCCGCGAGCGCCCGCCCGGTCACCGGATCCTCCGGGTAGCCTTCGCTCGCGAGCACGACCACCACGGCCACCTCGTCGGAGAACGCGGGATACGGCAGCCGGCCGAGCGAGCCGGTCGCGGCCGCGAGCAGCAGCTCGGAGAGCGGGGTGCGCAGGCGCGGCAGCACCACCTGGGTCTCGGGGTCGCCGAAGCGCGCATTGAACTCGATGACCCGCACAGCGCCACCGCCGGGCCCGCCCTCGTCGCTCACGATGAGTCCGCAGTACAGCAGCCCGATGAAGGGGGTGCCCTCCGCCTCGAGCGCGCGGACCGTCGGCAGGGCGATCGTGTCGAGCACCTCGTCCACGAACGCCGCCTCGGAGCCCCAGCGCGCCGAAAGCCACGGCAGCGGCGAGTAGGCGCCCATGCCGCCCGTGTTGGGGCCTTCGTCGCCGTCGTAGGCGCGCTTGTAGTCCTGGGCGGGGCTCAGCGGCACCACGTCGTGGCCGTCCGCGAGGAAGAACAGCGACACCTCCTGGCCCGAGAGGAACTCCTCGACGAGCACCGGGCCGTACTGCAGGTAGTGGTCGGCGTGGGCGATCGCCGCATCCCGGTCCTCCGTGACGAGCACGCCCTTGCCGGCCGCGAGGCCGTCGGCCTTCACGACGTGCGGGGCGCCCAGTGCGTCGAGCGCGGCCACCAGTTCGTCGTGGCTGGTGGCGCGGACCGCGCGGCCGGTGGGCACCTGCGCCGCCTCCATGATCCGTTTCGCGAACGCCTTCGAGCCCTCGAGCGCCGCGGCCGCCTTGCCGGGGCCGAAGACGGGCACCCCGCTCGCACGCAGCACATCCGCCACGCCCGCCACGAGCGGTGCCTCCGGGCCGACCACGACGAGCTCGACGTCGTTGTCGAGGGCGTATTGCGCGACGATCCGACCGTTGCTCGGGTCGAGGGCCACCGTCTCCACCTGGGCGGCGATGCCGGCGTTGCCGGGCGCGACGGTGATCTGGTGGTCGGCGCCCTCGGCGAGGAGGGCTTCGACGATGGCGTGCTCACGGGCACCGGATCCGAGGACGAGGATCTTCACTCGGACAGGCTACCGGCCCGTCGTGGCGCGGCTGGAGCCGCGCCACGACGGCGGGGGGCGTGCCTCCCGCCGTGCGGGTGCTTCTCCCGCCGTCGCGCGCGGTAGCGTCGATCCGTGGCGGTGAGGCGGCGGATCGATCCGGATGCGGGGCGCGCGGCTGTGCGCGCCTGGCAGCAGGGCGCGGGCGATCGACCCACGGTGGCCACCGCCGTGCGCTTCCTGCTCGAGCAACTGGCGACCGATCACGAGGGGAACTCCGTCGAGGTGCGGGTGCCGCCGTTCGGGGCGACTCAGGCGATCGAGGGCCCGCGGCACACCCGCGGCACCCCGCCCAACGTGGTCGAGATGGATGCCGCCACCTGGCTCGCGCTCGCGACCGGCGCGCTCGGCTGGGCCGAGGCGGTGTCGGATGCCCAGGTGGCGGCATCCGGGACCCGCGCCGACCTCTCCGGGGTGCTGCCGATCCGGTGGGTCGCCTAGTTCGTGGCGCGGCGCAGGCGCCACGGAGGCGTCGCGCGACCACGTAGCGTTGCCGCATGACCGACACCGAGCTCTGGCACCTGCTCATCCACACCCCCGGCCCGCTCGCCGATCCCGCGGTGCCGTTCGAGCAGGCCTCGTGGTACCCGCTGCACCGCAAGCTGCACATCCGACTCGCCGAGGCCGGGTACCTCATCGCCTCGGGTCCGCTGCCCGGTCGCCCGGGCGCGGTGCAGACCCTCGTGCGCGGCGCCGACACCGAGGAGCTCAGCTGGGTGGCGACCGAACTGGATCGTGCGGTGGTCGACGGCTTCCTCGAGGTGGAGATCGTGCCGTGGGCGATCGCCGATTCCATGTTCGACTTCGACGACGAGGACGACGACGAGGACGTTCAGCCGGGTGGAGGACAATAGCCGGGTGAGCGAACCCGACGCGACCCCCCACGGCGATCCCGAGGTGCCCGAGGTGCCCGTGGACCCCGAGGTGCCCGAGAGCACGGGACCGAGCGAGGCCACCATCCGCCGCGCGCCGAAGCTCGGGGTGTTCCTCGTGGTCGGCGGGGTGCTCGGGGCGCTCGTGACGCTCATCCTCACGAGCCTCTTCCCGGTCGACGAGAACGTGGGCTTCGCGGCCCTCTACGGCTACTTCCTGGTCTACGGCATCCCCGCGGGGGTGCTCGTCGGCGCCCTCATCGGCCTCGCCTTCGACCGGCGCAGCAAGCGCCGGGCCCGCACCGTGACCGTCGAGCACGAACGCATCGACTGACGGCCCGCACCGGCCGCCGGCGTGACGCTCAGCTGAGCTGGTTCTTCTCCACCCACTCGAGGTACTCGGGGGTGACCGTGCCGGTCACGTACTCGCCGGTGAAGCAGCTCATCTCGAGCTCGGTGATCGGGGAGCCCTCGAGGATCGCCGACTTCATGTCCTCGACCTCCTGATAGATGAGGTAGTCGGCGCCGAGCGCCGTCGCGATCTCCGGGATCTTGCGGCCGGATGCGATGAGCTCGGCCCGCGTCGGCATGTTGATGCCGTACACGTGCGGGTAGCGCACGGGCGGGGCCGCCGAGGTGAAGGTGACCGAGTGGGCGCCGGCCTGGCGGGCCATGTCGACGATCTCCTTCGAGGTCGTGCCGCGCACGATCGAGTCGTCGACGATGAGCACGTTCTTGCCGGCGAACTCGCTCGACATGGCGTTGAGCTTCTGCTTGACGCTCTTCTTGCGCTGCTCCTGGCCCGGCATGATGAACGTCCGGCCCACGTAGCGGTTCTTGTAGAAGCCCTCGCGGTACTCGATGCCGAGCTTGCGGGCCACCTGCATGGCGGCCGGGCGGGAGGAGTCCGGGATCGGCATCACGACGTCGATCGCCCCGGATGGCGTGTACTTGGCGATGGTGTCGGCGAGCCGGTCGCCGAGGCGCAGGCGCGCGTCGTACACCGAGATGCCGTTCATGATCGAGTCGGGGCGCGCGAGGTACACGTACTCGAAGGAGCAGGGGATGAGGCGCGGGTTCTTGGCGCACTGGCGCGAGTACAGCTCGCCGCTGCGGGTGATGAAGACCGCCTCGCCGGGCGCCACATCCCGCACCACCTCGTAGCCGCCCGACTCGAGCACGAGCGACTCGCTCGCCACGACCCATTCGTCGCCGACGAGCCCCTCGGTGCGTCGACCCAGGATGAGCGGGCGGATGCCGAAGGGGTCGCGGAAGGCGAGCATCCCCTGCCCCGCGATGAGCGCGATGGCGGCGTAGGAGCCCTCGACGCGTTCGTGCAGGGTCTCGATGGCGTCGAACACCTGGTCGGGGTCGAGGTCGTCGCCCCGGATCTGCGCCTGCAGCTCGTTGGCGAGCACGTTGACGAGCAGCTCGGTGTCGGAGCTCGTGTTGAGGTGCCGGCGGTCGGTGTGGAACAGCTCCTGGGTGAGCTCGCGCGTGTTGGTGAGGTTGCCGTTGTGCACGAGGACGATGCCGTACGGCGCGTTCACGTAGAACGGCTGAGCCTCCTGCTCCTTGGAGGCGTCGCCGCGGGTCGCGTAGCGCACGTGGCCGAGGCCCATGGTGCCGAGCAGGGTGCGCATGTCGCGCGTGCGATACGCCTCGCGCACCTGGCCCTTGGCTTTGAACATGTGCACGATCGAGCCTTCGGCGGTCGCGATACCCGTGGAGTCCTGGCCGCGGTGCTGGAGGAGGGACAGGCTGTCGTACACCTGCTGGTTGACGGGGCTCGATGAGACGATGCCGACGATGCCGCACATGCTGCGGGCTGCTCCTGGGGTTCGAGAGGCGCGCACCGGAAGAGGTACGCCCCATCCTCCCACACGGAATCCGGATGCCGCCTGGGCGCCGGTACGCTGGGCGGGTGACGAGCACCCCCGCAGCCCACGGCGACTCCAGCTACGCCGCCGCCGGCGTCGACACCGCGGCGGGCGACCGCGCGGTCGAGCTCATGAAGGCGTCCGTGGCGCGCACCCACGGCCCCGAGGTGCTCGGCGGGGTGGGCGGATTCGCGGGACTCTTCGACGTCTCCGCGCTGCTCGGCTACCGCCGTCCGCTGCTCGCGACCAGCACGGATGGCGTGGGCACCAAGATCGCGCTCGCGCTCGCGGTCGACAAGCACGACACGATCGGCCAGGACCTCGTGGCGATGGTCGTCGACGACATCGTCGTGGTGGGCGCGAAACCGCTGTTCATGACCGACTACATCGCCACCGGCAAGGTGCACCCCGAGCGCATCGCGACGCTGGTCGCGGGCGTCGCCCGGGCGTGCGAGGCCACCGGCACGGCCCTCGTCGGCGGCGAGACGGCCGAGCATCCCGGCCTCATGGCACCCGACGACTACGACATCGCGGGCGCCGCGGTGGGCGTCGTCGAGGCGGATGCGGTGCTCGGCCCGGACCGCGTGCAGCATGGCGACGTCGTGGTGGCGATCGCTTCGAGCGGCCTGCACTCGAACGGCTTCTCGCTCGTGCGGCACATCCTCGACGGGCGCGGCCTCTCGTACACCGACCACGCCCAGGAGCTCGGCGGCATCGTGGGCGAGGTGCTGCTCGAGCCGACCCGGCTGTACACGGCACCTCTGCTGACGGTCATCGACGCGCTGCCGGGCGCCATCCACGCCCTCAGCCATGTGACGGGCGGCGGGATCGCGGCGAACCTCGCGCGCGTGCTGCCGAAGGGCGCGTGGGTCGAGCTCGACCGCTCCACCTGGAGCCCGCAGCCGGTGTTCCGCACACTCGCCGAGTGGGGTGGACTGAGCCTCGGTGACACCGAGGCGACGTGGAATCTCGGGGTCGGATTCTTCGCGGTGGTCGCACAGGACGCCGCGAGTTCGGTCACGCGCGCGCTCGAGGCGGCGGGTCTGCCCGCCTGGGTCGCCGGACGGGTCTCGACGGCGTCCCACGATCTCGCGGGCTTCGAGCAGGGGGCGAAGGGCGTCGACGGCGGCGCGGTGCGGCTCGTCGGTTCGTTCGCCGACTGAGGCGAAGCGATCGGCACTACGCCGACTGACCCTGCACGACGACCGCACCCCGACCTAGAGTCGACGGGTGCGCATCGAACTGAGCGGCCGGACCGCGCTCGTCACCGGATCCACCCAGGGCATCGGGCTCGCCATCGCGGCAGCGCTCGCGGACGCCGGGGCGGCGGTCGCGATCAACGGCCGCGGAGAGGCGTCGGTCGCGACGGCGATCGGGCAGCTCTCGGCGGACGGCCCGGAGCGGCGACTGCTCGCGGCGCCCGGCGACGTCACGACCGAGGAGGGCGCCGCGGCGGTGCTCGGCGCGCTGCCGGGCGGCGTCGACATCCTCGTCAACAACCTCGGCATCTTCGAGGCGCGCCCCGCGCTCGAGATCGACGACGCCGAGTGGCGGCGCTTCTTCGAGACGAACGTGTTCTCGGCGGTGCGCCTCATCCGGCAGACCCTCCCCGGCATGATCGCGCGCGGCTGGGGCCGCGTGATCGACATCACGAGCGACTCGGCCATCGTGATCCCCGCCGAGATGATCCACTACGGCGCCACCAAGACGGCACTGCTCGCCGTCACCCGCGGCTTCGCGAAAGAGGCGGCCGGATCCGGGGTCACCGTGAACTCGGTCATCGCGGGGCCGACGCACACGGGCGGAGTCGAGGACCTCGTCTACCAGCTCGTCGATCGGGCGCTCCCGTGGGACGAGGCGCAGCGCGAGTTCATGCGCCTGCACCGCCCTCAGTCGCTGCTCGGCAGGCTCATCGAGCCCGAGGAGATCGCGAACCTGGTCGCCTACCTCGCGTCACCGCTCGCCTCGGCGACCACCGGGGCCGCCGTGCGGGTCGACGGTGGCTACGTGGACTCGATCCTGCCGTAGCGGCGGGGGTACGGTTCAGGCGGTCTTGACGTCGTCGTCGACGTCTTCCTCGTCGTCACCGTAGGTGTCGGCGTACTCCGGCCACTTCTCGAGGTCTTCCTCCAGGCGGGGGTTGCCGCCGAGTTCGCGCTCGAGTGCGCCGTAGTTCGTGTCCGGGCTGAAGTACTTCAGATCCCGGGCGACCTTGGTGTGCTTTGCCTTCTGACGGCCGCGCCCCATGCGTGACCCCCTCGTGATTCAGGATGCCGGGTAGGGAAAAGACTCGGGCGGGAGTCTATCACGCACGCGGCATCCGCCCGGGTGCGGGGGCCCCGCTCCGCCGCCCACGAAGGGGCCGCGCCGGGTAACGTGGAGCGGGTGACCGACCGTCCCACCGACACCGCCGTCGTGATCATCGGCGCCGGTCAGGCGGGCCTCTCGGTCGGCTATTTCCTGCGCAAGCTCGGGCTCGATCCGGGCAACGACTTCGTGCTCCTGGATCGCGGTCCGGGTGCGGGGGGCGCGTGGCAGTTCCGGTGGGAGGCGCTGCGGCTCGGCTACGCGCACCGGGTGAACGACCTTCCCGGCATGGAGGAGCTCGGGCTGAGCTTCGACACCGCCGATCGGCATGCCCCCGCGCGCGAGGTGGTGGCCGACTACTACCGGCAGTACGAGGAGCACTTCGGGCTGCAGGTGGTGCGCCCGGCGGATGTGACGCGCGTGACCGCGACCTTCGACGGCTTCGCGGTGACCTTCGACGACGCATACGGCGATCAGACCGTGTCCACCCAGGTGCTGGTCAATGCGACCGGAACGTGGGGGGCGCCCTTCGTGCCCTGGTATCCGGGCATGAACGGCTTCCAGGGACGTCAGCTGCACACCGTCGACTATCGGGATGCAGAGGAGTTCCGCGGCCGCGACGTGGTCGTGGTCGGCGGCGGCACGAGCGCGATCGGCTTCCTCCTGGAGCTCGAGGGGGTCGCCGGCAGCACCACCTGGGTGGCGCGGCGCCCGGTCGAGTTCCTCGAGGAGCAGGAGCTCAACATCGAGGGCGGCACGCGCGCCGTCACGCTGCAGGATGCCGCCGCGCGCGAGGGGCTCGCGCTGCCGAGCATCGTGTCGACCACGGGCGTTCCGCGCACCCGGCGCATCCAGTCGGCGATCGACCGCGGCCTGCTGGTCGCGAAACCCATGTTCGCCTCGATCGAGGCCGATGGCGTGCGCTGGGCGGATGGCGGCTTCCAGCACGCCGACGCCATCATCTGGGCCACCGGCTTCCGCCCCGAGCTGCGCCATCTCGCACCGCTCAAGCTCCGCGAGCGGGCGGGCGGCGTGACGGTCGCCGGCGGTGCCGCCTACCGCAATGCGAACATCTTCTTCGCGGGCTACGGCCCCACGGCATCCACGATCGGGGCGAGTCGCGCCGGGCGCACGATCGCGCGGCAGATCGTCTCGGCGCTCAGCGCCCGCGGTTTCTGACCCCGGGGCTCAGTCCCGGCGCGTCGTGCTGCGGTTGCGGGAGTTCGCGTCGGCGGGTGCCTTCGGGGCGCGCAACGGCGGCCGCACGGGCTCGCCGCGGCGATCCTGGCCGGGCAGCGGCCGCGATCGGCGACCGTAGATGAGGTCGGAGGAGTCGAGCAGCCACGGCACGAGCGCCACCACGACGCCGTGCACGAGCATGAGCTTGTGCCGGATGCGGCGGGCCTTGTGGTTGTGCAGCACGGTCTCCCACCAGTGCCCGACGATGTACTCGGGCAGGTAGACGGTGACGACCTCCGCACCGTGGTCGGCGCGGTGCTGCTTGATGTACTTGATGAGCGGCATCGAGATGTCGCGGTACGGCGAGGCGAGGATGCGCATCGGCACCGTGATGTTGTGCGCCGCCCACTGGTCCAGCAGGGTGTCGCTCGCTGCGTCGTCGATCGACACGTGCACCGCCTCGATCGACTCGTGCCGCGCGGCGATCGCATAGTCGAGGGCCTTGAGCACGGGCTTCGACATCCGGCCGACGAGCACGATCGCGTGGTCGCCGCTCGCGCCGAACACCGTGGTGGCGTCGGCGGCGATCTCGCGGTCGACGTCGCGGTAGTACCGGTTCACGCCGATCATGAGCAGGATCAGGATCGCCATCACCACGAACACGATCCAGGCGCCATGCACGAACTTGGTGATGGTCACGATGACGAGCACCGAGGCGGTCATGAAGGCGCCGAGCGCGTTGATCGAGAGCCCGCGCCAGATCGCGCCGGGGGTCGCGGAGCCTTCGCGCACCTGCCGGAGCCAGTGCCGCACCATGCCGATCTGGCCGAGGGTGAACGAGATGAAGACGCCGATGATGTACAGCTGGATGAGGGTCGTGACGTTCGCCTGCGCGCCGATGAGCAGCACGATCGCGACCGCCGAGAGGGCGAGCACGCCGTTCGAGAAGATGAGCCGGTCGCCGCGCGAGGCGAGCGCCTTGGGGGCGTAGCCGTCGCGGGCGAGCACCGAGCCGAGCAGCGGGAAGCCGTTGAAGGCCGTGTTGGCCGCGAGCAGCAGCACCGCCGCGGTCGTCGCCTGGATGATGAAGAACGGGATCGTGTTGTTGCCGAAAGTGCTCGCGGCGATCTGCGCGATGAGGCTGCGCTGCGGCGAGGTGGCGCAGTCATCCCAGCCGATGAGGTCGCAGGCGCGTTCGGCGTACTGCACGCCCGTGATGAGGGCGACGACCGTGAGGCCCGAGAACAGCACGATCGCGATGCCGCCCATCGCGACGAGCGTGCGCTGGGCGTTCGTGACCTTCGGGCGACGGAACGCGGGCACGCCGTTCGAGATCGCCTCGACGCCCGTGAGCGCCGCGCAGCCGCTCGCGAAGGAGCGCAGCAGCAGGAGCACGAAGGCCGCCGCCGTGAGCGACTCGCCGTGCACGCTGAAGCCCGCGCTCTCGGCGACCGGCGCATCCCCCAGGGCGGTGCGCACGAGGGCCACGATCACCATGACGGCGATCGAGGCGATGAAGAGGTAGGTCGGCACGGCGAAGGCCTTCGACGCCTCGCGTACGCCGCGCAGGTTGATGGCGGCGAGCACCACCACGAAGCCGACGGCGAGCTCCACGCGGAACGGGTTCAGCTCCGGGATGGCCGAGATGATGTTGTCGACGCCGGACGCCACCGACACGGCCACGGTGAGGATGTAGTCCACGAGCAGCGCCGCCGCCACGACGACGCCGGCCTTCTCGCCGAGGTTCCTGGACGCCACCTCGTAGTCGCCGCCGCCCGAGGGGTAGGCCTTGATGAGCTGCCGGTACGAGGCGACCACGACGATCAGCAGCACCACCACGGCGGCCGCGATCCACGGCGCGAGCACGAGGAACGCGGTGCCGCCGATGAGCAGGATCATGAGCAGTTCCTGCGGCGCGTAGGCGACCGAGGAGAGCGGGTCGCTCGCGAAGATGGGGAGCGCCAGATGCTTGGGGAGCAGCTGCCCTTCGAGCTTCTCGGTCGGCAGCGGATCGCCGATGATCCAGCGCTTGGGAGATCGTGGTGTGTCGTCGGAGTCGGTCCGACCCTCGTCAGTCACGGAAGGGGAGCATACGCCCTCCGCGCACCAGGTCAACTGGCGGCCCGACCCTCCTATGATCGTGCGGTGACGACTACCCGACGCCGCAAGCGCTGGCCCTGGATCGTGGGGGCGGTCGTGCTCGTCGTGCTGATCCCCGTGGCGGTGCTCGGGCTGCCGATCCTGCTGCACCAGAACCAGGGGGCGGCCAACCAGCACCCGGCGGTCGAGGACTGGCCGACGACGGTCACGGCGAACGGGGATGACGGCCGCGAGCGCGAGCTGACGGTGGTCTCCCCCGACCCGGGCGGCGTCGTCGACACCTCGGCGCTCGCGACGGGGGATCGCATCGTCGTGAGCGGCACCGGGTTCGATGCCGCGCAGGGGATCTATGTGGCGATCTGCGTGATCCCGGACGACCCGTCGATCAAGCCGGGCCCGTGCCTCGGCGGGGTGCCCGACCAGGAGGCGCAGGAGGGTGCCGAGGGCGAGATCCAGTGGGCGCCGAGCAACTGGATCAACGACCAGTGGGGGTGGAAGCTGTTCGGTGCGCGCCCGTTCGACGATGCCGCGACCGGCACCTTCACGGCGTACCTCGAGGTCGTCGACCCGGTGGGTGACGGCATCGACTGCACCTCGACGCCGTGTGCGATCTACACGCGCAACGACCACACGGCGCTCGGCGACCGCGTGCAGGACCTCTTCCTGCCGGTGGCATTCCGCGCCCTTCGCTGATCGAGTGCCGCGCGCAGCGCGGTGTATCGAGATCAGCCCCGCAGGCTCGCGATGACCTCGCGTCGCACCTCGTCGAGGCGGCGCACGAGCAGCTCGACTGCGTCGGGGCCGAGGGCGGCGCTCGCCGCCCTCCCGCGGAGCTCCGACCGCAGCTCGGCTCGGAAACTCGTGAGCGCCGCGTCGGCCTCCTGCAGCAGGCGTCGGGAGGTGGCCCGCTCCTCGCTGACGGTGTCGACATAGGGGGGAGGCACTGTCGCCCCCTGCGTGTCGCGGCGCGCCGAGGCGAGGTCGGCCTTGAGGGTCCGCATCGCGTCGTTCACGGACTGCCGCACCTCGTCGGCGAGGCGGCGCACCGAATCGGTGACATCCGTCTCGATCGTGTCGAGCTCCTCCCGGCGCGCGGCGAGCTCGGCGCGACCCGCCTCGGTGATCGCGTAGACGGTGCGACGTCCGTCGGACTCCTTGGTGACGAGCCCCTCCTCCTGCAGCTTCGCGAGGCGCGGGTAGATGGTGCCTGCGCTCGGTACGTAGGTGCCGCCGAAGCGCTCGCCGAGCGCCTGGATGAGCTCGTAGCCGTGCCGTGACTGCTCGTCGAGCAGACTCAGCAGGTAGAGGCGCAGGTGTCCGTGGGCGAAGACCGGCGGGGTCATGCCCGCACCGCGTGCAGGATGCTCACGTCGCCGCCGACGGTGTTGACGCGCACGTCGGTCCAGCGTCCGTCGAGCGCGCCGTGCCGCGCCGTGTAGCGGCCCTTGATGACGCTGATGCTCTGGGCGTCGAGCTGCAGCTTGCCGCCCACCGTCTGCACGGTGAAGCTCGCGGGCGCGTCGGGGTCGAAGCGTGCCGTGACGTTGCCCGACACGGTGTTGATGCGCACCGCATCTGGGATCCCGGTCGCGTCGAGCATGACCTCGCCCGAGACGCCGTCGGCGTCGAACCGGGTGATGGCGCCGGATGCGATGACGTCGCCGGAGACCGTGTTGACCCCGACGCTTCCCGTGTGCTCGCGCACGGTCACCTCGCCGCTCACCGAGTTGACGGTGAGGCGTCCGGTGAGGCCGTCGGCGACGAGGTCGCCGGAGACCGTGTTGAGCTGCGCGTCGCCCTCGACACCCGACACGAGGGCCTCGGCCGAGACGACGCCGAGCGTGATGGCGATCTGGCGCGGCACGAGCACGCTGACCTCGGCGGCGACCTTGGAGCGCAGGCTCTTGAACGCCTCGATCCAGTTGTCCCAGCGCAGCTGGGGGTGGTCGATCTCGAGGCGGTCGCCGTCCACCTGGATGAGCAGCTCGCGCCCGTTCACCGCGTGCACCTCGACCCGCACGCCGGGTTCGTCGTGGGCGACGATGTCGACGTGCCCGCCGATGAGACCCACCTTGAGCCGGTGGATGTTCTCCAGGTCGATGACCTTGGGCCCGTCGATGAGCCACTTCTCCTGAGCCATGCCGGCCCTCCTTTCACTGCCCCGCTGATCGAGTGCCGCCGAAGCGGAACCACCCCGCCGATCGAGTGCCGCCGAAGCGGAACCACCCCGCCGATCGAGTGCCGCCGAAGGCGGTGTACCGAGATCCGCGGACCACAGCACGCGATATATCGCGTCCGTCGCAACTCACGATATATCGCGTTTAGCGATCGCGCAACACGGGGACAGGCGAAGCCCCCGGGTCCAGGTGAACGGAGATCCGGGGGCTTCGCGTCGGTGGGGCGCCGTCAGGCGGTCGCCGGTTGGGTGGAGGAGTCGACAGGCGCGGCGGAGGCTTCTGCGGAGGGCTCGGCGCCCACCGATCGCTCCGGCACGCGCAGGAGCGGGATCGTGACGCCCACCATCGGCCCGATGAGCAGCGCGAAGGCGAGGGTGCCGATGCCGACCTGGCCGCCGAGCAGCCATCCGATCGTGAGCACGGCCACCTCGATCCCGGTGCGGACGACCCAGATGGGCCAGCCGGTGCGGGCGTGGAGACCCGTCATGAGGCCGTCGCGCGGGCCGGGGCCGAGGCGCGCGCCGACGTAGAGGCCGGTCGCGATCGCGAGCAGCACGAGTCCGCCCGCGAACATCAGGCCCTGCAGCACGGGCGAATCCTGCTGGGGGATCCATCCGAGACCCAGCTGGGCGCTCGGACCGATCAGCAGCACGTTGAGCACGGTGCCCACGCCGGGCTTCTGGCGGATGGGGATCCACAGCAGCAGCACGACGACGCCGATGAGGTTGGTGACGAGGCCGAACGCGATGCCGGTCTGTGCCGAGACGCCCTGCGTCAGCACGTCCCAGGGGGCGACGCCGATGCCGGCGCGCACCATGAGCGCGATGGCGATGCCGTACAGGAACAGGCCCACGAGCAGTTGCCCGATGCGGCGCGCCCAGAGGAGTCGGTTGGTCATGGCGGTCAGTTCACCTCGGAATTGGCCCTTGTGCAAGAGTCCAATCTGACTACACTGGCCGCATGAACACCCTGTCGGCGCGGGCATTGGCCTTGCTCATGGTGGATTGGCGCGGATCCAATGGACCGGCGTATGCGGCGCTCGCCGATCGCGTGCGCCTGCTCGTGCTCGACGGGCGCATCCCGCTCGGCACGCGCCTGCCCGCCGAACGCGAGCTCGCCGCGCAGCTCGGCCTGAGCCGCACCACCGTCTCGGCCGCCTACGCCGAGCTGCGCGACACCGGCTACCTCGACTCGGTCCGCGGCTCCGGCAGCACCGCGCGGCTTCCGCGCGACGGCGGCGTCGACCTCGACCTGCTCGCCGAGGCACCGCTCGACTTCTCCAAGGCATCCCTCCCCGCGTTGCCTGCGGTCGCGCAGGCCGCGCAGGCCGCGGTCGACCGGCTGCCGAGCTTCCTCGGCGACAGCGGCTTCGACCCCTTCGGGATGCTCGTGCTGCGCCGCGCGATCGCCGAGCGCTACACGGCGCGGGGCCTGCCGACGGCCCCCGAGGAGCTGATGATCACGGTGGGCGCGCAGGCCGCCATCCACCTGCTCGCGCGCACCCTGCTCGCCCGCGGCGACCGGGCGATCGTCGAGTCGCCCGGCTATCCGCACGCCTTCGAGGCCCTCAAGTCGGCGGGCGCGCGACTCGTGCCGGTGGCCGTCACGACCGACGACGGCTGGGACGTCGCCGGCCTCGAGCAGGCCTTCCAGCGCACGAGCCCCACGGTCGCCTACCTCATGCCCGAGTTCCAGAACCCCACCGGCAAGACGATGGACGACGACCTCCGCGCCCGCGTGGCGGCCCTCGCCGAGCGCGAGGGGACGACGATCATCGTCGACGAGACCATGACAGGTCTCGGGCTCGACGGTCAGGATCGGCCGCTGCCGTTCCCGGTCAATCGCGGTGTCGTGGTCATCGGATCGGTCGGCAAGTCGATCTGGGGCGGGCTGCGGATCGGATGGGTGCGCGCCGAGCGCGAGCTCATCCAGCGGATGGCGCGCGTGCGGTTCGCGAGCGACCTGGGCACCCCCATCCTCGACCAGCTCATCGTGGCCGAGCTCGTGCCCGACTACGAGCAGATCCTCGCGGGGCGTCGTGCCTACCTGCGGCAGGGCCGCGACCACCTCACCCGGCGGCTGCGCGCGGCGCTGCCGCAGTGGCGCGTGCCGCACGTGGAGGGCGGCATCGTCGCCTGGGTGAACCTCGGCGCGCCGCTCAGCTCGCAGCTCGCGCTCGCCGCGCGCAACGAAGGGCTCGTGATCGGAGCCGGGCCGCGCTTCGGGCTCGACGGCGTCTTCGAGCGCTTCCTGCGCATCCCGTTCGGGCAGCCCGCCGACCAGATCGATCAGGCCGTCGTCGCCCTCGCCTCCGCCTGGTCGTCGGTGGCCCGCCACACCGTCCGCCTCGACGACGCCGAGCTCGCCCACGTCGTGTAGCGCCGAGACGCGGCGAGTGGTCCCCTCCGGCGGCCCACATCCTCGAATGGCTCCCCGAAGGGAGCCGCTCGACGGGGCTCCGCATACAGGCAATTCCGAGAATCGGGGATGGGGGCGCGTGGGATAGTTGCACGAAGTGCACGGCGGCGTGCGCATCTCCAGTCGCGCCGAGCGCGGCATCCACAGCCCTGGGAGAACCGTGTCACTGCTTTCGGTGTTCAGTCTGCGCAACCGTGCCCTCATCGCCCTGCTCACCATCGTGGTGGCGCTGTTCGGCGGGTACGCGCTCACCGCGCTCAAGCTCGAGCTTTTCCCCTCGCTCACGCTGCCGAACGTCACCATCATCACGACCTACCCGGGGGCGAGCCCGGATGTCGTCGAGAACGACGTGTCCACGCCCATCGAGAGCGCCATCCAGGGCATCGAGGGCCTCGACTCCAGCTCGGCCACCTCGTCATCGGGCGTCTCGACGGTGCAGGCCTCCTTCGTGTTCGGCACCGACCTCACCCGCGCCGAGCAGAAGGTCGAGCTCGCCGTGGGCCGCATCGGCTCGCAGCTGCCGGATGCGGTCGACCCGCAGGTGGTCACCTTCTCGATCGGGGACTTCCCGGTCGTGCAGCTCGGCGTCACGAGCGACCTCGACCCCGCCGACCTCGCGTCTCGCCTCGAGACCGTCGCGGTGCCCGCCCTCGAGCAGACCGACGGCGTGAGCTCGGCCACCACCTACGGCGCCTCGGGGCAGCGCATCACGATCACCCCGGATGCGACCGAGCTGGCGCTGCACGGACTCAGCACCCAGGCCATCCGCGATGCCCTGCAGGCCAACGGTGCCCTGCTCGCCGCCGGCACGATCGACGACGGCGACCAGACCCTGACCGTGCAGTCGGGTACCAAGATCGTGTCGACCGAGGAGCTCGAGCAGCTGCCGCTGCTGGGGGGACCGACCGCCCCGGCGGCGCCCGGCGCCCCGACCCCCGCCGCCGAGCCCGTCACGATCGGCGACGTCGCCGAGGTCGCGATCGTCGAGAACCCGATCACCGGCATCTCGCGCGTCAACGGCGAGCCCTCGCTCACGGTCGCCATCACCAAGACCCCCGCGGGCAACACGGTGGAGGTGTCGCGCGCGGTCAACGCCCAGCTCGACGATCTGGCCGCCCAGCTCGGCGGCAACACGACGTTCACGGTGATCTTCGACCAGGCGCCCTTCATCGAGAGCTCGATCAACTCGCTCGCCACCGAGGGTCTGCTGGGTCTCGGCTTCGCCGTGATCGTCATCTTCATCTTCCTGCTGTCGATCCGCTCGACCCTCGTCGCGGCGATCTCGATCCCGGTCTCGGTGCTCATCACCTTCGTGGCGATGCTCGCCACCGGCTACTCGCTCAACGTGCTCACCCTCGGCGCGCTCACGATCGCGATCGGTCGCGTCGTGGACGACTCGATCGTCGTCATCGAGAACATCAAGAGACACCTCGGCCTCGGCGAGGACAAGAAGGCCGCGATCCTCGCGGGCGTCAAGGAGGTCGCGGTCGCCGTCACGGCATCCACCGTCACGACCGTCGCCGTCTTCCTGCCGATCGCCCTCGTCGGCGACATCACGGGTGAGCTGTTCCGTCCGTTCGCCCTCACCGTGACGATCGCGCTCGCGGCGTCTCTGTTCGTCGCTCTCACCATCGTGCCCGTGCTCGCCTACTGGTTCCTCAAGGTGAAGCCCGTGCACGCCCACGACGCCGAGGCGGGCGACACCGCGCACCCGGCCGACGAGCTCGACCGTCCGAGCGCCCTGCAGAAGGCGTATCTGCCGATCATCCGCTGGACGGTCGGCCACCCCGCCGTCACGATCGTCGCGGCGGCCCTCGTGCTCGTCGGCACCCTCGCGCTCGTGCCCTTCGTGCCCACCAACTTCGTGGGCGGCAGCGGACAGAACACTCTCTCGATCAGCCAGACGATGCCTCCCGGCACGAGCCTCGCGGCGAAGGACGCCGCAGCCAAGCGGCTCGAGGCCGCGCTTCAGGATGTCGACGGCCTCGAGACCGTGCAGGTCTCGGTGGGCTCGAGCGGCGGATCCTCGCTCTCCGCGCTCTTCGGAGGCGGCGGATCGACCACCTTCTCGATCACGACCGACGAATCCCTCGACCAGGATGAGCTGCGCGCCGACGTGCAGGACGTCATCGACGGCCTCGACGCGAGTGAGGTCGGTACCGTCTCGGTGTCGTCCGGCAGCGGCGGAGGCGGCTTCTCGAGCGACATCGCGATCGAGGTGAAGGCGCCCGACGAGGCCACCCTCGAGTCGGCGACGAGCGACATCCTCGACGCCATGACGCAGCTCGACGTCACCCAGCAGGCCGAGTCCAACCTGTCGGAGAAGCAGCCCTACATCGCCATCCAGGTGGACCGCGAGAAGGCCGCCGCGGCCGGCCTCTCGGAGGTCGCGGTGGGCGGCATCGTCGCCGAGGCGATGCTGCCGGCCCCGCTCGGCTCGATCGAGGTGGACGGCAACACGCTCAACATCTACATCGACAACCCGAAGGCGCCCGTCACCGTGCAGGAGCTCGAGGACTTCGAGCTGCCGACCCGCACGGGGCTCGTGCCGCTCCGCGAGCTCGCGAGCGTCGAGCAGGTCGACGGCCCGGCATCCATCTCGACCCAGCGCGGCATCCGCACGGCGACCGTCTCGGTCACCCCGAGCACCGCCGACATCGGCACCGCCTCGGCGTCCGTGCAATCGGCCCTCGCCGACATCGAGCTGCCGGACGGCGTGACCGCGACCGTCGGAGGTGTCACGGCCGACCAGCAGGACGCCTTCAGTCAGCTCGGCCTCGCCCTGCTCGCGGCGATCCTCATCGTCTACACGGTCATGGTGGCGACCTTCCGCAGCCTGCGGCAGCCGCTGCTGCTGCTCGTCTCGGTGCCGTTCGCGGCGACCGGTGCGATCCTGCTGCAGCTGGCATCCGGCATCCCGCTCGGTGTCGCCTCGATCATCGGCCTGCTCATGCTCATCGGCATCGTGGTGACGAACGCGATCGTGCTCGTCGACCTCGTGAACCAATACCGCGACCGTGGGCTCGGCGTGGTGGATGCGATCGTGCACGGCGCGAGTCGTCGTCTGCGCCCGATCCTCATGACGGCGCTCGCCACCATCTTCGCGCTCGTGCCGATGGCGGTGGGGCTCACCGGGCACGGCGGCTTCATCTCGCAGCCGCTCGCGATCGTCGTGATCGGCGGTCTCATCTCGTCGACCGTGCTGACGCTCATCGTGCTGCCGTCGCTCTACTCGCTCGTCGAGGGCGCGAAGGAGCGGCGCGAGATCCGTCGGGCCGCGAAGGCCGCGGTCGCCGCGTAGTCGGTGGTCTCGAGACGCGTCCCGCTTCGCGGGCGCTCCTCGACCACCTCGGGTGTCCAGGTGGTCGAGGAGCGCCGCCGCAGGCGACGCGTCTCGAGACCACCGACTCGCGCCGCCGCGCGCGAATACGCGGGACTTTCCCAGCGCCAGCCGCTAGGGTGAACCGTCGGCTCTCGACGAACCGCGGCTCCTGCGCGCGGAAATGCACTTTGTAGGTCGAGCGGGCCGGATCGCCAACGCATCCGTTGGTGAGGAATTCCACGAGGAAAACGGCCCCGGTCTACGTCTGCCCGGGTTCTCGCCGCGCGCGTCGCTTTCGCGCGCGTCGCACACTCATGAACACCGGAGAACATCACCATGCCTTACTCACCCCGTCAGCACACCGGAGGCGCCGCCAAGAAGGGCGCCCCGAAGAAGGTGGGCGGCCCGAGCGCCAAGCACCGCGGCTACAACCCCGAGGCGGATGCCGCCCGCGGCGCCAAGAAGCCGCGCTGGAACAGCGAGCAGCGCGTCGCCAACGGCCGCGGCGCCGAGCGTCCGCGCGGCCAGCGCCCCGAGCGCGGCGAGGACGGCCGCCCCAACTGGGAGCCCCGCGGCAAGGATGCTCGCGCATCCGTCGAGCGCGCCCCCGCCGCGCGCAGGCGCGACACCGGTTACGGCGAGCGTTCGCGCGACGACCGCGGCTACAGCGACCGCCCGCGCGCCGAGCGCCCGCACGGCGACCGGCCGCACCGCCTCGCCGGCGACCGCCCGCAGCGCGGCAGCTACGGCGACGAGCGCCCCCGTCGCGACGACCGTCCGTCGTCCGGCGACCGTCCCCGCTACGAGGATCGCACCCGTCGCGACGAGCGCCCGCGTTACGACAATGACCGTCCGCAGCGTCCCGCGCGCTCGGAGGAGCGTCCGCGGTTCGACGCCGACCGCCCGCGTCGCGACGACCGCCCGCGTTACGACAACGACCGTCCCCGGTTCGACGCCGACCGTCCCCGTCGCGACCGCGACGACCGTCCGGCCCGCAGCTTCGACAGCGACCGTCCGCGTCGCGAGTACGGCGACCGTCCGCGCCGCGACGACGACCGCCGCGGAGGCTACGACCGCCCGCGCTCCGACGACCGCCGTCCGGCGCGCGACGACCGCGAGTCGTACACGCCGCGCCCGGTCGTCGAGGACGTCGTGCTCGAGCGCCTCGAAGCGCAGGCCACCCTCGCCTCGGACGTCGAGGGCGTGACCTTCGCCGACCTCGGCCTCGGCCAGAACATCGTGCGCGAGCTCGCCGAGCTCGGCGCCACCGCGCCGTTCGCCATCCAGGCCGCCACCATCCCCGACGTGCTGTCGGGCGGCGACGTGCTCGGCCGCGGCCGCACCGGCTCCGGCAAGACCATCGCCTTCGGCGCCCCCCTCGTGGAGCGGCTGCTGAAGCTGCAGGCCGGCGACAACCGCCGCCGCGAGTTCGGCCGCGCCCCGCGCGCGCTCATCCTCGCGCCGACCCGCGAGCTCGCCCTGCAGATCGACCGCACCGTGCAGCCGATCGCGCGCAGCGTCGGCCTGTTCACCACCCAGATCTACGGCGGCGTCCCCTACGCCCGCCAGCTGGGCGCACTCGAGCGCGGCGTCGACATCGTCATCGGCACCCCCGGACGCATCCAGGACCTCTCCGCATCCGGTCGCCTCGACCTGTCGCAGGTGGTCATCACGGTGCTCGACGAGGCCGACCACATGTGCGAGCTGGGCTTCGCCGAGCCGGTCACCGAGATCCTCGACCGCACGGCCGAGGGCGGGCAGCGCCTGCTGTTCTCCGCGACCCTCGACAAGGGCGTGGCCGACATCGTCGACCGCTACCTCAAGGACCCGGCCGTGCACGAGGTGGCCGGCGAGGACCAGGCGAGCTCCACGATCGAGCATCGTGTCCTGCTGCTCGACCAGCGCGACAAGCAGGAGGTGCTCATCGAGCTCGCCTCCGGCCCCGGCAAGAAGCTCGTCTTCGCGCGCACCCGCGCCTTCGCGGAGCAGCTCGCCGACCTGCTCGACGACGCCGGCATCCGCGCCGAGTCGATTCACGGCGACCTCACCCAGTCGCGCCGCCAGCGTGCGCTCGAGAAGTTCTCCTCGGGCCGGGTCACGGCGCTCGTCGCCACGGATGTCGCCGCGCGCGGCATCCACGTCGACGACGTCGCGCTCGTGATCCAGGCGGATGCGCCCGACGAGTACAAGGCCTACCTGCACCGCGCCGGCCGCACCGGCCGCGCCGGCAAGGACGGCCTCGTGGTCACGCTCGTGCCGCGCAACCGTCGCCGCCGCACCGAGGAGCTGCTGCAGCGCGCCGACATCGTCGCCGAGTGGACCCCGGTCGTGCCGGGCGACGCGATCATCGAGGAGCTCGCCGGGCGGTAGTCGCCCGGACTTCAGGTGATCGACGCACCCCGCACCCCGCACCCCGGTGCGTCCGTGCGAGAAATGCAGGAGATTCCGGCCGTCGAGCCGCCGCCGCCCCGTGGCGGCGGACCCCGGCCGCGGATTCTCCTGCATTTCTGGCATGAGGCAGGAGTGCGAGGGGTGCGGGTGAGCCGCGCTCGCGACGCAGCGGACCGCCTCAGCGGGAGAACGGATGCGGCCCGCGGGCGCCATCCCACTGGCGCCCACGGGCCGTCTTGCGGCCGTGCACCGCGGGGTTCTGGGGCTTAAAGAAGGTTCGGGGGGTCGCCGCCCCCCGACGGCGCCCCCCGCTCCGGATTCCCCCCAGATATCCGGTATTACCTTGAGAAGAAAGGTAACCACCGGGTAAGCATTCCGCGATCACCCCGAAGTGGGGGCACCCGTGCGGGGGTGGATGGGGGCCGACGGCTGTCGCAGGCGCCGGGTAGCGTGGGCGCATGCCCAACGCTGCCGAGGTGCTCCACCGCGTCTTCGGCTACGACTCCTTCCGGGGGGATCAGGCGGCGATCATCGACCGGCTGGTCGAGGGTGGCGACGCCGTCGTGCTCATGCCCACCGGTGGCGGCAAGTCGCTGTGCTACCAGATCCCGGCGCTCGTGCGGCGGGGAACCGGTGTCGTCATCTCGCCGCTCATCGCGCTCATGCAGGATCAGGTGGATGCGCTCGAGGCGCTCGGCGTGCGCGCCGCGTTCCTCAACTCCACCCAGAATCCCGACGAGCGCCGTCGTGTCGAGGCGCAGCTCGTGGCGGGGGAGCTCGACCTGCTCTACCTGGCCCCCGAGCGGTTGAGTCTCGACGGCACCCGTGAGCTGCTCGACCGGGTCGAGCTCGCGCTGTTCGCGATCGACGAGGCCCACTGCGTCTCGCAGTGGGGGCACGACTTCCGACCCGACTACCTGGGCCTCTCGGTGCTGCACGAGCGCTGGCCGGCGGTGCCGCGGGTCGCCCTCACCGCGACCGCGACGGCCGCCACCCGCCGCGAGATCGTCGAGCGGCTCGACCTCGGCGGTGCCGCGCAGTTCGTCTCGAGCTTCGACCGCCCCAACATCCAGTACCGGATCGAGCCCAAGAACCAGCCGCTCGCGCAACTGCTGCGACTCATCCGCACCGAGCATCCGGGCGACGCGGGCATCGTCTACTGCCTGTCGCGGGCATCCGTCGAGAAGACCGCCGAGGCGCTCGTGGCCGAGGGCATCCCGGCGCTGCCGTACCACGCGGGGCTCGACGCCGGGGTGCGCGCGCGCAACCAGGCGCGATTCCTGCGGGAGGACGGCATCGTCATGGTCGCGACGATCGCCTTCGGCATGGGGATCGACAAACCCGACGTGCGGTTCGTGGCGCACCTCGACCTGCCCAAGTCGGTCGAGGGCTACTACCAGGAGACGGGCCGCGCCGGTCGCGATGGGCTGCCGTCGACCGCGTGGCTCGCCTACGGCCTGCAGGATGTCGTGCAGCAGCGGCGAATGATCCAGGAGTCGGAGGGCGATGCCGCTTTCAAGCGCCGCGCGTCCCAGCATCTCGACGCGATGCTCGCGCTCTGCGAGACCGTCGAATGCCGCCGGGTGCAGCTGCTGTCGTACTTCGGGCAGTCGTCCCGACCGTGCGGCAACTGCGACACCTGTCTCTCGCCGCCGGAGGCGTGGGACGGCACGGTGCCGTCGCAGAAGCTGCTTTCGACGATCGTGCGGCTGCAGCGCGAGCGCAACCAGCGCTTCGGCGCGGGGCACCTCATCGACATCCTGCTGGGGCGCGACACGGAGCGCGTGCGGCAGCAGCGCCACGACGAGCTGCGCACCTACGGCATCGGCGCGGAGCTCTCCGAACAGGAATGGCGCGGCGTGGTGCGGCAGCTGCTCGCCCAGGGGCTGCTCGCGGTGAACTCCGACGGCTACGGCACGCTCGTGATCACCGAGGCGTCGGCCGCCGTGCTCGACGGATCGCGGACGGTCTCTCTGCGGCGCGAACCGGAGCGCGCGGCGAAGCTCGTGAAGCGCAAGGCCGGGTCGGAGCTCCCTGAGGCGGCCCAGCCGCTCTTCGAGCGCCTGCGCTCCTGGCGGGGCGAGGTGGCCCGCGAGCAGGGCGTGCCCGCCTACATCGTGTTCGGCGACGCGACTCTGCGCGGCATCGCCCTCACCGAACCGCGCACGCGCGACGAGCTCGCGGCCGTCTCCGGCGTGGGCGAGAAGAAGCTCGACTCCTACGGCGACGCCGTGCTCGCCCTCGTGCGCGGCGAGCAGCCCGCGCCGCTCGCGGCGGCTGCGGCGTCGGCCTCGCGCGTGCCCGCGGGCGCGGTCGCGTTCGACGACGACCTTCCGCCCCTCAGCGACGACGACGCCCCGCCGCTCTTCGACGAGTAGCTCGCGCCTTCCCCCGCCCCCCGCCCCTCATCCCTCCGTTCGCTTCCGCAACTCAGGAGCTGGCGGGCGGATGCGGTGCGGCTCCCGCGAAAACGCGCGTTCGTCCTGAGTTGCGAAGACTGGCGTGCGCCGATGAGACGTGGCGGCGGCGCCACGCGTCGGACGGGGTGCGGCGCCGCCGGACGGGGACGCGTCAGACGGCGGGCGGGGTCGGCTCCGCCGCGGGCTTCGGGGCCCTCGGGGGACGTTTCACGGCCGGGGCGGCATTCTCGGCGCCTCCGACCGCGCCCGTCGTCGCCCCGCCGAGCGCAGCACCCGCGACACCGCCCAGCAGCGCCGAGAGGTCGAGGCCGGTCAGGCTCTTCACCACGGCGGGGATCTCGCTCGCGACCTCCGACACCGTCTTCGTGACGGCGGAGGCGCCATCCGTCGAGACGACCGTGAGGTTCGCGATGTTCCCGAGCGGCTCCGACACGGCGCGCGTGATCTCGGGGAGGCGGGTGATGATCTCGGAGGCGAGGGCCGCCTCGCCGTACTTCTTGAGCGCCTCCGCCTTCGCGTCGATCGCCTTCGCCTCGGCGAGGCCCTCGGCGGCCACGGCGGCGGCGCGCGCCTCGCCCTCCGCGCGGATGCCCTCGGCGAGCGCCACCTGGCGATCGCGCTCGGCGATACCTGCCAGGCGCACCGCTTCGGCGGCCGCCTGCGCATCCTGAACGGCGGCCACCTTGTTCGCTTCGGCGATCTTGGTCCGCTTGAAGGCGTCGGCCTCGGTGGTGGCGTTGGCCGCGTCGCGCTCGGCCTGCGCCGCCTGCACGGTGGCGTACGCGTCGGCTTCGGCGGGTTTGCGCACCGAGATGTCGAGGCGCTCCTGCTCCACCTTCACCTGCTCGACGAGCGCTTCGCGCTGCTGGCTGGCGACGAGCTTGTCCTGCTCGGCCGTCGCGAGCTGACCGGCCGCGTTCGCTTCGGCGTTCGCGCGATCCGTCTCCGCCTTGATGGCCGCCTGCTTGAGGCTGAGCGCCTTCTGGCGCTCGGCGATCTGCTCGGCCGCCTCGATGCGGGCGAACTCGGCGGCGCGCTGGGTCTCGGCCTCCTTCACTTCGGCGTTCTGCCGGGCGAGGGCCGCCTCCGCGCGCCCGAGGTCGGCGAGGTAGCTCGTGCCGGGCGTGGAGATGTCGGAGATGTTGAGCAGGTCGACCTGCAGGCCCTGCTCGGCGAGGTCGAGCTTGGTGGCCTCGACCACGGCCTCCGAGAGCGCGTTGCGGTTGGAGATGATCTCCTGCACCGGCATGTTGCCGATGATGGATCGCAGCGAGCCCTCGAGCGACTGCTGGATGATCTGGGTGAGCGAGTTCTGCTGCGAGAGGAAGCGCTGGGCGGCGCGCCGCACGCCCTCGGCGGTGCCCGACACCTTGAAGTTCACCGACGCCTGGATGGCGAGCTTGATGAAGTTCTTGTCGACGCCCTCCACCGCGATGCCGATCTGGCGCTGCTCGAGCGACACGAGGAAGCCCTGCTGCAGGATCGGCCAGATGAACACGCGGCCGCCGATGACGACCCGCTGCCCGGCGTCGGGTTCGGCGACCTTGCCGCCCGCGCCGCGCCCCACGATCACCATCGCGGAGTTCGGCGGCACCCGCTTGATTCGCCCGGCGACGAAGCCGAAGATCGCCAACGCCACGACGATGAGCGCGATGACGGCGAAGACGGTGATGTTCTCGGTGAAGAAGTTCACGGCGTGCCTTTCGAGGGTGCGGGAGGCGGGCGGGTCAGGTCTCGGATGCGGGCGCGTCCGCCGCGGGCACCGCGCGCTCGATGCGCACGCGCGACCCCTGCAACTCGATCACCCGGATGCGGGTGTCGCGTGGGATGGTCTCGTCGGCGAAGGCGAGCCGGGTCTCGACCTCGTGCGGGCCGTCCAGGCTCACCTCCCCGGAGGTCGTGGTGACGGTCGATCGGGTCACGCCGTACAGGCCGACGGGAGAGCTCGGTGCGCCGTCCTCGCTGCGCCGGAGGGTGCGGATGAGCAGTTGCACGGCGACGAGCACGGCGATGCCGATGAGCCCCGCGATGAGGTAGGCCGACCAGTCGGGGAGCCCGTTGGAGACGGCGATCGCGCCGGAGGCGCCGAACACGGCGAGGGCGCTGCCGACGGCGGTGCCGGAGAGGGCGCCGTCGAGGAAGTCGAGGATCTCGTCGAACACGAGCGAGACGATGACGAGCAGCAGTCCGATTCCGCCGACGATGAGGAAGGGGAGCATGCCCCGAGTCTAGGGTGAGGGTCCCTCGGCGCGGCAGGGTCGCGAGTGCATGCCCACGGCGGAATGCCCTCGTGCGAATCTGGCGTGATGCGTTTCCTCAGCCGGCTGATCCTCTCGCCTCTGGCCCGGCTGATCTTCCGTCCGCGCGTGATCGGCCGCCGCAACGTGCCGAAGCACGGCGGGGTGCTGCTCGCCTCCAACCATCTGGCCTTCATCGACAGCATCGTCATCACGCTCGTCGCCCGCCGCTCGGTCGCGTTCATGGCGAAGTCGAGCTACTTCACCGGCAGGGGGGTGACGGGGGCCCTGCAGCGCGGCTTCTTCGGCGGGGTCGGCGCGGTTCCCGTGGAGCGCGGTGCGGGATCCGCGGCCCAGGACGCGCTCGACGCCGGCCTGCGAGTCCTGGAGGCGGGTGACGCGTTCTCCATCTACCCCGAGGGCACCCGCTCGCGCGACGGGCGCCTCTACCGCGGTCGCACCGGGGTGGCCTGGCTCGCCCTCACCGCGGGCGTTCCGGTCGTCCCGGTGGCGATCACCGGCACCGACGACATGCAGCCCGGCGGCAAGGGCCCCATCCGGATGGCGCGGGTGACGGTGCAGTTCGGCGAGCCGATCGACCTCTCCGCCTTCGGTCCCGCCACCTCGGGGCGCGCACGCCGCGAGGCCACGGACGCCGTGATGGCCGCCATCCAGCGCATGTCGGGGCAGGTGGAGGCCGGCGTCTACAACGAGCCGCCGGCGACGACCGTGCGCGAGCGCGTGAGCCGCATCCTGCATCCCGAACGTCGCTGAATCCGGCCCGCCGGACTACCGTCGTGACATGACGTTCAACGACGACGCCGACATCAGCAAAGGGCGTGCGAGCCGACGCGCGGGCGCGGGCCTCGCGCTCGGCGGCGGCGGGCTCGGCATCGTGGGCATCATCGTGCTCATCGTGAGCCTCACCACGGGCGTCGACCTCGGCCCCGCCCTCGGCGGGCTCGACGGGGGCAGCCAGGCGGGCGGCGATCAGGGCATCGACAGCGCACTGGACCAGTGCCAGACGGGCGCCGACGCCAACCGCGACCTCGACTGCCGCATGAAGGGCGCCGCCGCCTCCCTCGAGGACTACTGGTCGGGCCAGGTGCAGGGCTACCGCGGCACCGCCGTGCAGCTGTTCTCGGGGTCGGTGAACACCGGATGCGGGGGAGCGTCGAGCGCGGTCGGTCCGTTCTACTGCCCGGCCGACGAGATCGTCTACATCGACACCGCCTTCTTCGACGAGCTGCGCGACCGCTTCGGCTCGAGCGGCGGTCCGCTCGCCCAGCTCTACGTGGTGGCGCATGAGTGGGGTCACCACATCCAGAACATCACCGGGCAGATGCAGGGACTCGACACGAGCCGCACCGGCCCGGATTCGGACGGCGTGCGCCTCGAGCTGCAGGCCGACTGCTACGCCGGCGCCTGGGTGGGTGCTCAGGAGAGCACCCTCGACGACAACGGGGTGCCGTTCCTCGAGCCGATCACCGCCGCCGAGCTCGCCGACGCCCTCAGCGCGGCGGCCGCGGTGGGCGACGACCACATCCAGGAGTCGGTGCAGGGGCAGGTGAATCCCGAGACCTGGACGCACGGTGCGAGCGCCCAGCGGCAGACGTGGTTCCAGGCGGGGCGCACGGGCGGACCGGGTTCGTGCGACACCTTCTCGATCCCGGGGTCGCGGCTGTGACGGGGCGACGCGTCTGAACGCTTCCCGTGAACTCTTGGCGGAACCCGACAAGAGGCATCGCGTGCCGAGCGCTCGGCGTGGTGCGCGGCTCACGAGGGGTTAGACAGCCGCGCGGAGCCGACCTACCGTGAGGTCATCCCTCGACTCTCCCTGATGGAGGACGCCATGACCCGCACCGACGCCGGTCCCGAACTGGCCACCGAGCTCCCCGACGAGGTGAGCACGCCGCGCGACGCGGCCACCGACTCCGCGAAGCTCGAGGTGGATGCCGCCTGGCTCGGCGAGTACCTGCTGGGCCGCTGGGCCGAGGAGCGCAAGGCCTCCCGTGCGCTCGCCTCGAAGCCGGAGTTCCAGTTCGTGGGCGACCTGTCGCTCGCCGAGCACCGCGAACGCGTGCTGGCGCAGCTGCGCCTGCTGGTCGAGAACGACGCCGTCCATCGCGCCTTCCCGGTGAGGTTCGGCGGGGGCGACAACCACGGGGGCAACATCGCGGCCTTCGAGGAGCTCGTGCTCGCCGACCCCTCGCTGCAGATCAAGTCGGGCGTGCAGTGGGGGCTGTTCGCGGCCGCGATCCTGCACCTCGGCACCGAGGAGCACCACGAGCGCTTCCTGCCGGGTGCGCTGAGCCTCGAGGTGCCGGGCGCCTTCGCGATGACCGAGACGGGCCACGGCTCGGATGTGGCGTCCGCCGCCACGACCGCGACCTTCGACGAGGACGCCGACGAGTGGGTCATCCACACCCCGTTCCGCGCCGCCTGGAAGGACTACCTCGGCAACGCGGCCCTGCACGGCAAGGCGGCGGTGGTGTTCGCGCAGTTGATCACGAAGGGCGTCAACTACGGCGTGCACGCCTTCTACGTGCCGATCCGGGATGCCGATGGCGCCTTTCTGCCGGGCGTCGGCGGCGAGGACGACGGACTGAAGGGCGGCCTCAACGGAATCGACAACGGGCGCCTCCACTTCGACCACGTGCGCGTGCCGCGCACCAACCTGCTCGACCGCTACGGCCACGTCGACCCGGACGGCGAATACAGCTCGCCCATCGCGAGCCCCGGCCGCCGCTTCTTCACGATGCTCGGCACGCTCGTGCAGGGCCGCGTCTCGCTCGACGGCGCATCCACCCTCGCCTCGAAGCTCGCCCTGCACATCGCGATCACCTACGGCAGCCAGCGCCGCCAGTTCACGGCAGGCACGAGCGACGAGGAGGTGCTGCTCGACTACCAGCGCCATCAGCGTCGCCTGCTGCCGCGCCTCGCCCAGACGTATGCGATGTCGTTCGCGCACGAGGAGTTCCTCGACCTCTTCGACCAGGTCTTCTCGGGCGCGAGCGACACCCCGAGCTCGCGCGAGGATCTCGAGACGATCGCCGCGGCGCTTAAGCCGTTGTCCACCTGGGCGGCGCTCGACATCCTGCAGGAGGCCCGCGAGGCGCTCGGCGGCTCCGGCTTCCTCGCCGAGAACCGGCTCACCCAGCTGCGCGCCGACCTGGACGTCTACGCGACGTTCGAGGGCGACAACAACGTGCTGCTGCAGTTGGTCGCGAAGCGGTTGCTGACCGACTACGCCCGCAAGTTCGCGAAGGCGGATGCCGGGGCGCTCGCGCAGTACGTCGCGGGCCAGGTGGGCGAGGCGGCCGTGAACCGCACCGGCCTGCGGCAGCTCGCCCAGACGGTGGCCGACTTCGGCTCCACCGCCCGCTCGGTGGGTTTCGTGCGCGACGAGGACTCGCAGCGCCAGCTGCTCACCGACCGCGTGCACACCGCGGTCGCCGAGCTGGCCGCGAAGCTGCGCCCGGCATCCAAGCTGTCCGCCGTGGACGCGGCGGCGCTGTTCAACCGCTACCAGAACGACCTCATCACCACGGCGCGCGCCCACGGCGAGCTGCTGCAGTGGGAGGCCTTCACGCGGGCGCTCGCCCAGGTGCCCGAGGGTGACACGAGACAGGTGCTCACCTGGCTGCGCGACCTGTTCGGGCTCGGGCTCATCGAGAAGGACCTCGCCTGGTACCTCGTGCACGGCCGGCTCTCCGGCAAGCGCGCCGAGGCGATCACGGCCTACATCGACGATCGGCTGCTGCCCCGCATCCGCGAGCACGCGCTTTCGCTCGTGGCGGCCTTCGGGCTCACCCCCGAGCTCGTGCGCGCCCCGAACGCCTCGGGCAACGAGCAGCGTCGTCAGGACGAGGCGCGCGCGTACTACGCCACGCTGCGCGCCTCGGGTGAGGCGCCGGTCGACGAGAAGGCGCTCAAGGCCGCGAAGCGCTGACCCGAGTCGGCCGCGACCCGTCGATCAGTCGGACGTCGCGTCGCGTTCCGCCTGCAGGGCGAGGAGGTCGTCGACGAGGTCGCCGAGCGCGATCCGGCGCTCGCTGGGCGACAGGGGCGCGGGCTGCGCGATCCCCGGCACCGCCGCGGCCGCAGCCGCGATGTCGTCGAGGGCGAGGGTGCGCGCCTCCGCGATGATCCCCTCGACCGCGGCGTCATCCTGGGCGAGAGCCCGCAGGCGGGCGGCCTGGGCGAGCAGCACCTTGCGGCGGCGTTTGAGGGGTCGCGCGTCGTGCGACTGGAAGTCGGCCACGTGCTCGGCGCGACCGTGCTTGTAGGTGATCTGGGTGAGCGTGCGGGTGATGCGCGCGGCGTCCGCCTCCAGCTCGTCGGCGAGGGATGCGAACTCGTCGCGCGCGGCATCCGCGTACCAGGCGAGCTCGAAGTCCGCGCCGTCGCGCAGGGTGCGCACGATGACCAGGTTCTTCAGCTGCTGCCGCACGGCCGACCGCGCCACGAGCATGGCGTCGTCCACCAGCTCGCCGAAGCGCACTCGGCGGCGGGGACGGTGACGGGGCACACCTCACGCTATCCGGCGCGGGACCACCCCTGCGCACACCGGACGCGACAGGATGTGCGCGATGCCCCTCATCGACAACGCCATCTACCGCGACGGCCGTCGTGTGCAGACCCCGCACACCCTCGAGGAGACCTTCGAGCTGAACCGCGCCGAGGGCGGGATGGCGTGGATCGGGCTCTACCGCCCGACCGACGCCGAGCTCGCGGCGGTCGCCGAGGAGTTCTCGCTGCACGAGCTCGCCGTGGAGGACGCCTCGACCGGCCACCAGCGCGCCAAGCTGGAGCGCTACGACGACGTGCTGTTCGTGGCCCTGCGGCCGGCCCGCTACATCGACAGCGCGGAGGAGGTGGAGTTCGGCGAGCTGCACGTGTTCGTCGGACCGGACTTCGTCGTCACGGTGCGCCACGCGGAGACACCCGATCTCGCCCAGGTGCGCAAGCGGCTCGAGGCCGACCCGGAGCTGCTCGCGCGGGGCCCGGAGGCGGTGCTGTACGCGATCCTCGACCAGGTGGTCGACGAGTACGAGCCCGTCGTGGCCGGGCTCGAGAACGACATCGACGAGATCGAGGACCAACTGTTCGGCGAGGACGACGACGAGACGCTCGCCCGCCGCATCTACGATCTGTCGCGCGAGGTGATCAGCTTCCAGCGGGCCGTGCATCCGCTCGTCGGGATGCTCGACGCGCTGCTGCGCGGCGGCGTGCGCTACGGGGTGGATGTGGAGCTGCAGCGTTCGCTGCGCGACGTGCTCGACCACGTGACCCGCACGGTGGAGCGCGCCGACTCCTACCGGGCGCTGCTCGCGAGCGCCCTGCAGGTGCAGTCGACGCTCGTGACGCGCGCGATGACCCGCACCACCATCCAGCAGAACGAGCAGATCAAGCGGATCACCTCGTGGGCCGCGATCCTGTTCGCGCCCACCCTCGTGGGCACGGTGTACGGCATGAACTTCCGGTACATGCCCGAGCTGCTGTGGACCTGGGGGTATCCCTTCGCCCTGCTGCTCATGCTGCTGCTGGGCCTCGGCCTGTACGTGGTCTTCAAGATCAAGCGCTGGCTGTAGGGCTCGCCCATAGCTCGTCGAACACGGCGGCAATGCCGCCGGGCGACATCACGGCCGAGCCGTGGTGACCGCCCTCGAGGCTGCGGTACGTGATCCGGGGGAGCAGCTCGCTCAACGCGCGGGCCGCGTCATGGAAGAACGGCTCGCTCCGCTCGCCCGCCATGACGACGCCACGCGCGGTGATCCCGCCCCACCTCTCGCGCGGCAGGGGTCGCCCGTCCTGGGTTCCGGCGAGCGCCGCGAAGTCGTAGCCGAGGGTGTGCACGAGGCGCTTTCCCGCGGCCCAGTTCGAGGTGAGGCGCATCGCGGCCACGCCGACGGCGGGGATGCTCATCGCCTCGCGGAGGAACAGAGCGAGCGCGCGCCCGCGCCGACCGGCGACGACCTCCGATGCGATCCGCTCGGGGAGGTCGCGGGGCACGGGAGGGCGGCTGTCGTCGACGATGAACGGGGGCTCGTAGAGCACGAGCCCTGCCACGCGATCGCCGAGGTGCGCAGCGGCCTCGAGCGCGAGGGCGGCACCGGACGAGCTGCCGAAGAGGATCGCGGATCCGCCGTTGGCGGTGATCACGGCGGCGAGATCCTCGACCTCCCGCGCTGGGTCGGCTGCGCCGGGTGCGACGTCGCCGCTGCCGGCGCGCCCGCGGCGGTCGTAGCGCACGACCGTGAACCGAGGCTCGAGCAGGGCGCCGAGGCGCCGGGACTGCTCATGCGTGGAGAGCGCTGCGTCGACGAGGATGACGACCGGTCCCGTGCCGGCCCGGTAGCTCGCGATCGAGGTACCGTCGGCGGAGGCGACGATCGTGGGTGCATCAACGCTCATGCCTGCTCCTCGAGCCGTTCGGCGAGGCGGTCGAAGGCGCCCGTCCACCCGGTGACGACGCCCATTCGGATGACGCGCGCGAGCCGCTCGTCGGAGGCGAAACGGGTGCGCATCACGAGGCGCGTGCGTCCTTCGTCGAAGCCGATGAACTCCACGGTGACCGCGTTGGCCTCCGGATCGAGGTCGGCGCCCGACTCGTCGGAGAAGGCCTCCACGTACGACAGCAGCGCATGCGGCACGACCTCGCTGTACACACTGCGGATCCAGACCTCCGGCATCCGAGCCGCCGGTCCCATCCCGAAATGCCACAGACCCCCTGGATGCACCTCGAGCGCGCGAACCGTGGTGACCCATCCCGCGGGCCCCCACCAGGCTTCGAGCCCGGCGACGGTGGTCCAGCTGCGCCACACCCGCTCGACGGTCGCCGGGAGCTCGCGCTCGAAGGTGAGCTCCCGGCGGTCGAGGTCCTTGTGGACGAGCAGGCCGCTCATCGAGCCCCGTCGCCGTCGGCGACGAGGTGTCGCTCGAGGCGGTCGAGTCGCTCGTCCCACAGCGCGGCGAATCCGTCGAGCCAGGTGTCGAGCTCCTGGAATCGCGCGGCCCGCAGGGAGTAGATGCGCCGCTGGGCGTCGACGCGTGCCCGTACGATACCCGCGTCGCTCAGCACCTTGAGGTGCCGAGAGACCAGCGGTTGCTTGAGGGAGAGCGCGTCGACGAGCTCCCCCACCGAGCGGGAGCCGCCGCGCAGCACGTCGACGATCGCGAGCCGGTTCGGCTCGGCGAGGGCATTCATCGTCTCGATCATGCGCTTATATTACTAGTAGATAATATTACTGACAAGTGATCCGCGGGCATCGATCCCGTGACCTCACGATTTTCCGTGACTTCTATGCCCAAATCGCACTGTATCTATGGAGCCGGCTTGCTTCTGACCAGGTATTTTCCTGCGTGGTCGCAGTTGCTCGCCGTTGGTTCGGCGGGCGGAACTGGCCCGGATGTGGCCCACGAGGAGGGTCGCCGCCCGGCGGCGTGTTCGATTTTTTCGTTTTGCCCGAGTATGATGGACGTCATGAGCACCTCGACCGACACGCCACGCGGTGCCCGCAAGGCACAGACCTATCTCCCCGAGGCCGACGCCCGCGAGGAGATTCTCGACTTCGCTGAGTTGATGCGCGAGCTGGAGGTCTTCCTCGCACAGAACTCGTCCAAGGCTGCGCTCGTCGACCCCCAAGGCAACGCCCGTCCCATCCCGGATGAGATCTTCCGCATCCTCGAGCAGGTGACGAACGCGCTCGCCGCGGGCGAAGGCATCACCATCGTGCCGCAGGGCATGACCATGACGACGCAGCAGGCCGCGGACTTCCTCGGCATCAGCCGCCCGACGCTGGTCCGTCTTCTGGAGGCGGGCGACATCGCTTACGACAAGCCCGGCCGCCACCGTCGTGTCCGGCTGGAGGACTTGGTTGCGTACCAGGCGAACTTCCGCGCCGAGCGTCGCGCTGCGCTGCGCGAGTTGCAGCGTGCCAGTCTCGGGGCGAAGGTTCAGGTGGGCAACCCGGCCGATGTGAAGCGTCGTGCGGAGCTGGACACTGAGTGAGCTTTCCCGCCTTCTTCGATACCAACGTTCTCTACGGAGCGCTGCTCAACGACTTCATCCTCGAACTCGCTGACCGCGGACTGTTCCGGCCGTTGTGGTCGAAGGATGTTCTGTGATGACCGTTGACGACTTCCTGCTCGCACTCATCCGTGCCGGGGTGCCGAAGTTCGTGGACGCGACCCGGTCGAAGCTCTACTGAGCACTCGCCTGAGGGCGTCGTGCGGTGGCCGTGAGGGCGAAGGGGATGCTTCCCTTATTCCGTATGGTGGCTCCGACGGGCGTCGATCCCGTGACCTCACGATTTTCAGTCGTGCGCTCTACCAACTGAGCTACAGAGCCGAGGCCGGCGAACCGGCGCGCTAGGTGAAAGAGCCCTTCCTTTCGGAAAGGCTCTCGCATCCGCGACCCTGACGGGACTTGAACCCGCGACCTCCGCCGTGACAGGGCGGCACGCTAACCAACTGCGCTACAGGGCCTTGCTATGGAGTTGTTCGGTTTGGTGACCCCAACGGGATTCGAACCCGTGCTGCCGCCGTGAAAGGGCGGTGTCCTAGGCCACTAAACGATGGGGCCGTATCGGTGAACCGCACAGCAACCGAGGGTCAAGCATACGTGCCCCGCGCGAAGAACGCGAATCGGCCGACGCGGGGGCGCGCCTCCCGCCGCAACTTCATCTAAGGGTTGAGAGTTGGAGGCGGCGCGGCTCACTGGTCACCCCGTGAGTCGTGTTGTTAGTGTGAATGGTGTTGTCCATGTGACATAAGACCCACGGGTCGTCATGGGAAACGGGGAACTGATGAACGACCGTCCTGAGCGGGGAAACCGTGCGCTCCGGCATCCGCGTCGCGGAGCGCGGGGAATCGCCGTAGTCGCCGCGGTCGTCACAGGCGTGCTCACCGCATCGCTCGGCGCGGCCCCCGCCTACGCGGCCGACTTCCCCAGCTGGACGGATGTGCAGGCCGCCAAGCGCGACGAGGCGAGCGCCAAGGCCGAACTCGCCCGGCTCACCGCCGCCATCTCCACCGCCCAGGTCGAGGTGGACAGCACCCAGAAGGAGGCGGAGGCGCGCGGCAACGAGTTCAACGCCGCGCAACAGGCCTACGACGAGCAGGTGCTCGTCGCGCAGAAGGTCGAAGAGCAGCGCGCCGCCGCGCAGGCGGTCGCCGACAAGGCGAAGGCCGACTCCACCCGACTCATCTCGAAGCTCGCCAAGCAGGGCGGGGGAGGCGACCTCACCGTCAACCTCCTCGGCGACACCGGCGGTGCCGACAGCTACCTGTATCGCATCGGCGCGATGCAGAAGGTCTCCGAGCGCAGCGACGCCCTCTGGGCGAACGCCGTGCAGGCGCAGAACGTCGCCAAGTCGCTCGCCGCGCAGGAGGAGGTGGAGAAGAACAAGCTCGAGCAGCTGAGGCAGGATGCCGAGGCCAAGCAGAAGGTCGCGCAGGCTGCCGCCGAGGCGGCCGCGCAGAGGCTCGCCGACCTCGAGGCGGCACAGGCCAAGGCCGCGTCGCTCACCGCCTTCCTCACCGGCCAGCGCGAGCAGACCGAGGCCGACTACCTCGAAGGCCTCCGGCAGAAGTGGGGATCGGGCGCCGGCGGCGAGGTGAGCCCGAGCGGCTGGGCCCGCCCGGCCGCAGGTTACATCTCCAGCAACTTCGGCCAGCGGTACCACCCCATCTACCATCGCTGGCAGCTGCACACCGGCGTCGACCTCGCCGGTCCCGGATGCGGCATCCCGATCTACGCGGCGCACGCGGGCGTGGTCACCTACGCCGGATGGAACGGCGACCTCGGCAACTTCATCCAGATCGACCACCGCGACGGCACCTCGTCGGGCTACGGCCACATCATGCCGGGAGGCATCGGGGTGAGCATCGGCCAGGAGGTCGCGCCGGGGCAGCCCATCGCGCGGGTCGGCACGACCGGTGGATCCACCGGCTGCCACCTGCACTTCATCATCCGCGTGAACGGCCAGCTCACCGATCCGGTGCCGTTCATGCGCAACCAGGGGATCACGCTTGGCTGAGACACCGAAGAAACCCGAGGGATCCGCCCGCGGCACGTCTGGACCGTCGACCGCCGCCGTGGCGATCGCGGCCGCATTCGCCCTGACGGCGGCAGGAGGTGCGGCCCCCGCCGAGGCCGCGCGCCGTCCCGACTTCCCCAGCTGGCAGGAGGTGCAGGCCGCCCGGCAGAGCGAGGCCGCCAAGAAGGCCGAGGTCGAGAAGATCGAGAAGATCGTCGCGGATCTGCAGCAGCAGGCGGCGGACCTCGGCAAGGTCGCCATGCAGAAGGGCGAGGAGGCCCTGCTCGCGCAGACGGCGCTCGAGGCCGCGGAGGCGAAGACCGCGCGCCTCGCCGATCAGCTCGCCGACGCGCAGGATCGCGCGGACGCATCCGCTCTGCTCGCCGCGCGGCTCGTCGCGCGTCTCGCGCGCAGCGGCGGCAGCGACGCCACCCTCTCGCTCGCCTTCTCCTCCGAGTCGGACGCCGACGCGCTGCTCGCGCGACTGGGCGCGATGTCGAAGTTGAGCGAGTCGTCCGCAGCCCTCGTGGAGCGCGCCGTCTTCGACAAGCGCGCCGCCGGCTCCCTCGCCGAGCAGGCGAAGGTGGCCGAGGACGAGCGCCGCGCACGGGCCGCCGCCGCGGACGCCGCGAAGGTCGCCGCGGAGCAGGCGGCCGCCGCCGTCCAGGCGCAGGCGGCCGAGGCGAGCGCCAACCAGTCGGTGCTGTACGCGCAGCTCGCGACCCTCAAGGGCACCACCGCCGCCGTCGAGCAGCAGTACGCCGAAGGCGTCGAGTGGGCTGCCGCGCACCAGCCGCCGCCCCCGCCGCCTCCCCCGCCCTCGAGCGGCGGAGGGGCTCCGCCCGTCAACCCGGATCCGCCGGTGCCGGTCGGCTCGGCGGTCGCCGGGGCGATCGCGTACGCGGAGGCGCAGCTCGGCGAGCGCTACGTGCTCGGCGGGATGGGTCCCGACGTCTGGGACTGCTCCGGCCTCACCAAGGCCGCGTACGCATCCGTCGGCGTCTACATCGGTCCGCACGGCTCGACCAGCCAGTACAACTACATGGCGGCGCAGGGCAGGCTCGTGTCGCTCGCGCAGCTTCAGGCCGGAGACCTGCTGTTCTACGCGGACGACGGTTCACCGTCCGCATCCACCAAGTACCACGTGGCGATCGCCCTGGGCGGCGGCCGCATGATCGAGGCGCCGAACCCGAGCGCGCCGGTGCGCATCGTGGCCATCCGCAACGCGGATCTCGTGCCCTACGCGGGCCGCCCGACCGGCTGAGCCGCGGGGAGCGCGCGGCTCAGTGCTCGTGCGGCACGAACGCCGCGATCCCCGCCTGGATGATGGCCTCGGCCTCGGCGGCGTCGCCCCAGCCCTCGGTCTTGACCCACTTGCCGGGCTCGAGGTCCTTGTAGTGCTCGAAGAAGTGCTCGATCTCCTTGCGGGTGTACTCCGGGATGTCGGCGACGTCCTGGATGTGCGCCCAGCGCGGGTCCTTCGCGGGCACCGCGATGACCTTCGCGTCCGAGCCGCCGTCGTCGGTCATGTTGAACACGCCGACGGGGCGCACCTTCACGCCGACACCGGGGAAGAGCGGGTAGTCGAGCAGGACGAGCACGTCGACCGGGTCGCCGTCGAGGCCGAGGGTGTTCTCGAAGTAGCCGTAGTCGGTCGGGTAGACGAAGCCGGTGAAGAGCACGCGGTCGAGGAAGACGCGCCCGGTCTCGTGATCGACCTCGTACTTGTTGCGGCTCCCCTTGGGGATCTCGATGACGGCGGCGTAGTCGGCCATGGGGTTCTCCTGGGTGGGGCTCGATGTTGCAGCTAACTTTAGGCCATGGTCGCCGACCCCCCTCGCCCCCGCCTGACGCCTGCGATGGCCGACATCCGTCGCGCCGTGCGCGAGTCGCTGGCCGGCCTCGCTCCCGCCGCCGCATCCCCCACAACTGCGAGAAATGCAGGAGTTCTGGCGGCGGATGCCCGTACCGGCGGGGATGCGGATGCGGCTGGGGGCGGATCTCCTGCATTTCTCGCAGGGCCGCTCGTGCTGGTGGCGCTCTCGGGGGGCGCGGACTCGCTCGCGCTCGCCGCGGCGGCCGCGTTCGAGGCGCCGCGTGCCGGGCTGCGGGCGGGTGCGGTGATCGTCGACCACGGGCTGCAGGCGGGGTCGGATGCAGTCGCCGCGCGGGCGGCGGATCAGGCGCGCGCGCTCGGGCTGGACCCGGTGCTCGTGCGCCGCGTGCAGGTGGGTGCGACGGGCGGTCCGGAGGCGGCCGCACGCGAGGCCCGCTATGCGGCGCTCACCGCTGCAGCGACGGAGCTCGACGCGGCGGCGCTCCTGCTGGCCCACACCCTCGACGACCAGGCGGAGACCGTGCTGCTGGGGCTCGCCCGCGGCAGCGGCGGCGGCAGCCTGCAGGGCATGTCACCGGATGCGGGGCTGCTGAAGCGGCCGCTGCTCGGCATCCGCCGCGCCGCCACGCGGCAGGCCTGCGCCGACCAGGGCCTCGAGCCCTGGGACGATCCGCACAACCTCGACCCCTCCTACGCCCGGGTGCGGGTGCGCGAGCGGGTGCTGCCGGTGCTCGAAGCCGAGCTCGGCCCGGGGATCGCCGAGGCGCTCGCCCGCACCGCCGAGCAGTCGCGGGAAGACGGCGAGGCGTTCCAGCAGCAGATCGAGGAGTTCATCGAGGACGTCTGCGAGCCGGCCGAGGCGGGCATCGCGGTGTCGGTGGCGGCGCTCGCGGCCAACCCTTCGGCGCTGCGGCAGCGCGTCATCCGCTACGTGGTGGGCGCCGAGTTCGGGGTGTCCCTCAGCCGAGCGCAGACCCTCGAGGTGGCACGGCTCGTGACCGATTGGCACGGCCAGGACGCTATCCACCTGCCGGGTCTCACCGCCCGCCGCGAGGCCGGCCTGCTGGTGTTCGCCGCCGTCGAGTAGGCGTCGGGCGCGGTTTCGGCCGGATGGCACCGACGCAACCGCGCCATCTGGCCGAAACCGCACCACGACCTCCGCAAACACCGCAATAGGCTGGGCGCATGGAGCCGGCCGACATCCAGGGTGACCTGACGGAGGTGCTGCTCAGCGAGGCCGAGATCCAGGTGCGGATCGCCGAGCTGTGCCGCGAGATCGAACGCGACTACCAGGGGCGCCCGCTGCTGCTCGTCGGCGTGCTCAAGGGCGCCGTCATGGTGATGGCCGACCTCTCCCGGGAGCTGCGCCGCGATGTCGAAATCGACTGGATGGCGGTGAGCTCCTACGGCGCCGGCACCGAGTCGAGTGGCGTGGTGCGCATCCTCAAGGACCTCGACACCGATCTCACCGACCGCCACGTGCTCATCGTGGAGGACATCGTCGATTCGGGTCTCACGCTCTCCTGGCTGCGCGAGAACCTGTCGAGCCGCGGGGCGGCGAGCGTCGAGATCTGCGCACTGCTGCGCAAGCCCGAGGCGGCGAAGGTCGACGTGGATGCGCGGTATGTGGGCTTCGAGATCCCGAACCATTTCGTCGTGGGCTACGGCCTCGACTACGCCGAGCGGTACCGCAACCTGCGTGCCGTCGGCATCCTCTCCCCCCACGTCTACAGCTGACCGTGGCGCGGCTGGAGCCGCGCCACGGGGGCGGGGGAAACGCCTCCCGCCACGAGGTCGCGGCTCCAGCCGCGCCACGACCCCCACTTAGCCTCCGGCGAACACGCAGGTGGCGTGAAGCGGCCGGGCGGTAGCCTGACAGTCACGTTTCAGAGGAAGGATGCGGGCTCAGGCCCGCTCTCATGGACTTCAAGCGCATCTTCCGCGGCCCGCTCGTCTACATCGTGCTGGGCGCGATCATCCTGATCGTGGGCTTCAACCTGCTCACCGCATCCGGATTCCGCCAGGTCACCACCCAGCAGGGCCTCGAGCTGCTGTCGGGTTCGACCGTCGAGAAGGTCAAGATCGTCGACGGCGAGCAGCGCGTCGACCTGACCCTCACGAAGGCGTACGTCGTCGACGACGTCGACAAGGGCAAGGCCGTCCAGTTCTACTACGTCGCCCCGCGTGGCGCCGAGGTGGTCGACGCCATCAACGCCGCCGACGTGAAGTTCGACGACGAGGTGCCGCAGACCAACTGGTTCACGAGCCTGCTCGGCATCCTGATCCCGTTCCTGCTCATCGGGCTCATCTTCTGGTTCCTGTTCTCGAGCATGCAGGGCGGCGGCAACCGCGTCATGCAGTTCGGCAAGTCGCGCGCGAAGCTCGTCTCGAAGGAGAGCCCGAAGGTCACCTTCAGCGATGTCGCCGGCGCCGACGAGGCGGTCGAGGAGCTCCATGAGATCAAGGAGTTCCTGAAGGACCCGGCCAAGTTCCAGGCGGTCGGCGCGCGCATCCCGAAGGGCGTGCTGCTGTACGGCCCCCCCGGAACCGGCAAGACCCTGCTTGCCCGCGCGGTCGCCGGCGAGGCGGGCGTGCCCTTCTACTCGATCTCGGGATCGGATTTCGTGGAGATGTTCGTGGGCGTCGGCGCGAGCCGCGTGCGCGACCTGTTCGACCAGGCGAAGCAGAACTCGCCGGCGATCATCTTCGTGGACGAGATCGACGCCGTGGGACGTCACCGCGGCGCGGGTCTCGGCGGCGGCCACGACGAGCGCGAGCAGACCCTCAACCAGCTGCTCGTCGAGATGGACGGCTTCGATGTGAAGACGAACGTCATCCTCATCGCCGCCACCAACCGCCCCGACATCCTCGACCCCGCCCTGTTGCGTCCGGGTCGTTTCGACCGTCAGATCGGCGTCGACGCGCCCGACCTGAAGGGCCGCGAGAAGATCCTCGAGACCCACGCCAAGGGCAAGCCGATGTCGAAGAGCGTGGATCTCGCGGTCCTCGCGCGGAAGACCCCCGGCTTCACGGGCGCCGACCTCGCGAACGTGCTCAACGAGGCGGCCCTGCTCACCGCCCGCAGCAACGCGCAGCTCATCGACAACCGTGCCCTGGATGAGGCGGTCGACCGCGTGATCGCCGGTCCGCAGCGCCGCACCCGCGTGATGAAGGACAAGGAGAAGCTCATCACCGCGTACCACGAGGGCGGTCACGCGCTCGCGGCGGCGGCGATGCGGCACACCGACCCCGTGACGAAGGTCACCATCCTGCCGCGCGGCCGTGCCCTCGGCTACACGATGGTGCTGCCGCTGGAGGACAAGTACTCGGTCACCCGCAACGAACTGCTCGACCAGCTGACCTACGCGATGGGCGGCCGCGTGGCCGAGGAGATCGTCTTCCACGACCCCACGACGGGCGCGAGCAACGACATCGAGAAGGCCACCGCGACGGCCCGCAAGATGGTCACCGAGTACGGCATGAGCGCCAACATCGGCGCCGTGAAGCTCGGCCAGTCGCAGGGCGAGGTGTTCCTCGGGCGCGACATGGGCCACCAGCGCGACTACTCGGAGGAGGTCGCCGAGAAGGTGGATGTGGAGGTGCGTCAGCTCATCGAGCAGGCTCACGACGAGGCGTACCGGGTGCTCAGCGACAACCGCGACATCCTCGACACGCTCGCCCGCGAGCTCATCGAGAAGGAGACGCTCGACCACAACCAGCTCGCCGAGATCTTCGCCGAGGTGAGGAAGCTCCCCGAGCGTCCGCAGTGGCTGTCGAGCGAGACGCGTCCGATCAGCGACGTGCCCCCGATCGAGATCGGCACCGCGCCGGTCGACCCGGGCGCGGTGGACGGCGGGGTCGACACCGAGGTGCCTCCGACGAAGCCGAAGCGCACCCCGCGTCCGCGGCAGACGCCCGGCATCGCGACGGCGTAGGCGCCCGTGCCGATCGACTCGAAGCGCATCGAGGCGGCCGTCGTCGAGTTGCTGCGGGCGATCGGCGAGGATCCGGCCCGACCGGGGCTCGCCCAGACGCCGGAGCGGATCGCCGCGTCGTACGGCGAACTGTTCGCAGGGCTCGACGAGGATCCGCTCGAGCACCTCGCCGACGCGGAGGAGTTCACGGGTGAGGCCGACGGCCTCGGCGATCTGGTGCTCGTGCGCGACATCTCGTTCCGCTCCACCTGCGAGCACCACCTGCTGCCCTTCGTGGGCGTCGCCCACCTGGCCTATGTGCCGGGGGAGCGCATCGTGGGTCTCGGCAAGCTCGCCCGCGTGGTCGAGACGCTGAGCTCGCGCCCGCAGCTGCAGGAGCGCCTCACCGAGCAGATCGCGGACGCCCTCGACCAGGGTCTCGCCCCCCGCGGGGCGCTCGTGGTGCTGGATGCCCGCCACGGCTGCGTCTCGGCGCGCGGCACGCGCCAGGTCGACTCCACGACGGTCACCGTCGCGAGCCGTGGCACCCTCGCGGAGCCGGCGGCGCAGGCGGGGGTGCTGGCTCTCATCGGCTCCGGGATCGGCGCGGGAGCAGCGGGGACGCCGTGACCGCGATCCTCGGGATCCTCAACGTGACCCCCGACTCGTTCAGCGACGGCGGGCGATGGGCGCGCCTCGACGACGCCGTCGACCATGCCGCCCGCATGCACGCGGCGGGCGCCGACTGGGTCGACGTGGGCGGCGAGTCGACCCGGCCCGGCGCGGCCGCGATCGACCCCGACGAGGAGCAGCGTCGCGTCGTGCCGGTGGTCCGGGCGATCGCGGAGCGCGGCATCCCGGTGTCGATCGACACCCGCAACGCCGCCACGGCATCCGCTGCGATCGAGGCGGGAGCCTCGGTGGTGAACGACGTCTCGGGGGGTCTGTACGACCCGCACATGCCGGTCGTGGTCGCCGAGACGGGGGTGCGCTTCGTGGTCATGCACTGGCGGGGCGGGGCGGATGTGGAGCCGCAGTACATCGACGTCGTCTCGGAGGTGCGCGCGGAGCTCAAGGCGCGGATCGCGGAACTCGTGGTGATCGGGGTGCGGCCCGATCGCATCATCGTGGATCCGGGTCTCGGCTTCTCGAAGACGGCGGAGCACAACTGGGAGCTGCTGCGTCGACTCGACGAGCTCACCCCGCTCGCGCCCGTGCTGGTCGGCGCCTCGCGCAAGCGCTTCATCGGGCGGCTGCTGCCCGACAACGCGCCGCTCGGCAAGCGCGACGCCCCGACGGCGACGATCAGCGCGCTCGCGGCGCAGGCGGGGGCGTGGGGCGTTCGCGTTCACGACGTGCCATCGACGAGACTGGCACTGGATGTCTGGGAGCACTGGCAAGGAGGCCACGGTGACCGCGCCTGACGAGATCACGCTGACGGGCCTGCGGGCCATCGGCTACCACGGCGTCTACGAGCAGGAGCGCGTCGAGGGCCAGCTGTTCATCGTGGACGTGACCTTGCACCTCTCGCTCGCGGCGGCCGCTTCGGGCGACGACCTGAACGCGACGGTGCACTACGGCGAGCTCGCCGACAAGGTGGTGCGGGCGGTGGAGTCGGATCCCGTGGATCTGATCGAGACGGTCGCCGAGCGGGTGGCGAACCTGGCACTCGCCTACCCGGTCGTGGACACGGTGACGGTGACCGTGCACAAGCCGAGCGCCCCGATCGCGGTGCCGTTCGCGGATGTCAGCGTCACGATCCGCCGGGGCCGCTCGTGACTACCCCGACGCGCGCCGTCGTGGCCTTCGGGGCGAACCTGGGGGACCGCGAGGCGACGCTGCTGTCGGCGGCCCGCGAGCTGGCCGACTCCGAGGGCGTGGTGCTGCGGGCCGTCGCCCCGGTGATCGAGACGCCGGCGCTGCGTCCGCACGGGGTCGATCCGGAGGCGCCCGCCTACCTCAACACGGTCGCCCTGATCGACACGACCCTGTCGCCCGCCGCGCTGCACGCGGTGCTGCGCCGCGTGGAGGACGCCCACGGTCGGGTGCGCGCCGAACGCTGGGGCGACCGCACCCTCGACCTCGATCTCATCGTCTACGGCGAGCTGCAGCAGGACGACCCCGAGTTGACGCTGCCGCATCCGCGCGCCCACGAACGCGCCTTCGTGCTCGGCCCGTGGCTCGCGGTGGATGCGGATGCCGTGCTCCCCGGCCGCGGCCGGGTGTCCGCGCTGCTGGCCGCGCTCGAGGAGGAGGGCTCGTGACGCGCACCCGCCCCGGCGCGCTCGTGCTGCTGGCGGGGATCGGCGCGGTCGCCGCGTTCCTGCTGCAGCTGGGCCTGGGCGCGCTCGGCTACTCGAAGCTCGTGCCGCAGTTGTCGCTCTCGGTGACGCTCGCCGTGATCGCCGTGGTGGTGGTGGCGCTCGCGGTGCCGATCCGGCGTGCCACGCGCAGCACGGTGAAGCGCCGCGTGGACCCGTTCTACGCGACCCGGGTGGTGCTCATCGCGAAGGCGAGTTCGATCACCGGCTCGCTCCTCGCGGGTGGCGCCGCCGGGGTGCTCGTGGAGCTGCTCGTCCGGCCGGTCTCGGCGTCGTCGTCGGTGTGGAGCGCGGTGGCGATGCTGGTGGCGGCGCTGCTGCTGCTCGCGGCGGGGCTCGTGGCGGAGAGCCTCTGCACGGTGCCGCCGGACGACGACGAGCGGCATCCGCCGGGAACCGCGGCATCCTGACCGGTAGCGTGAACCCGTGACCGACGACGCCGCCCCCGTGACCGCCGCACCCACCGGGCAGCGGCTCGATCCCGTGCCGGGCGAGTGGCGGCGGGTGTCGCCGAAGTACCTGGTGGTCGACCTGGTGTCCACCCTCATCGGCGGTGCGATCGCGACCGCGGCGACCGCCCTGCCCGCGACGCTCTTCGGCTGGGGCGTGTGGTGGTGGCTGCTGCCGGCCGCGGTCGCGCTGGTCTCGCTCGTGGGGCTCGCGCTGACCCCGCGCCGGGTGCGCTCGATCGGCTACCGGCTGCGGGACGACGATCTGCTGTTCCGCCGCGGCATCATGTTCCAGCGTTTCGTGGCGGTGCCTTTCGGGCGGATGCAGCTCGTCGACATCACGCGCGGCCCGATCGTGCGCGCACTCGGCCTCGCCGAGCTCAAGCTCGTGACGGCCGCCGCATCGAGCGGCGTCGTCATCCCGGGCCTGCCGCTCGCCGAGGCGGAGGAGCTGCGCGACCACCTCGTGGCGCTCGCCGAGACGCGTCGGGCGGGGCTGTGACCCAGCTCGCCGACGGCTCCTGGCACCGACTGCACCCGGCGACGCCTCTGCTGCGCGGCGGGATCGCGTTCCTCGCGCTGCTCGGGATCGTCATCGCGAACCTCCGCGAACGGCTCGTCGAGTTCTTCATCCCCGGCGTCGAATGCCCGGAGTCGCTGTGCTCGGAGGACCCGATCTCGGTCATCCTCGACCGGTACCTGCTCCTCGCGGTGCTCGTGGCGGCGGTCGTGCTGCTGCTCATCGTGGCGTTGTTCTGGCTCTCCTGGCGGATGCACACCTTCCGGGTCACCGAGGAGGTCGTGGAGGTGCGTTCCGGGGTGGTGTTCCGCTCGCACCGCAAGGCCCGGCTCGATCGCGTGCAGGGCATCAACGTGAGCCGCCCGCTCGTCGCGCGCATCTTCGGTGCAGCCCGCTTGGAGATCAGCGCGGCCGGCTCCGACGCGAACATGCAGCTCGCCTACCTCACGAGCGCCAACGCCGACGGTTTGCGGGCCGAGATCCTCAGCCGCGCGTCGGGCATCCGGGCGCAGGCCGCGTCCGCGTCGGCGTCGGAGGCGAACGGGGATGCGCCCGCCGCGCCCGCGGGACTCGGCGAGGTGGCCCGTCAGCGCATCGACGAGTTCCTGGCACCCGAACTCGACCCGAACCTCGCTCCGCCGCAATCGGTCGTGACGATGCACGCCGGGCGTCTCGTCGGGTCGACCGCGTTGAGCTTCGGGACGATCTTCTTCGTGCTCGTGATCGTCGTGCTGGCGATCGTCATGACCGCCACCGACGGCGGGCCGTACCTGCTGTTCGCGACCATCCCCGTGCTGTTCGGCTTCGGCTCCTTCCTCGCGAACCGCATCGTCAAGTCGCTGCGGTACTCGATCGCGGCCACCCCCGACGGGGTGCGGGTGGGCTTCGGGCTGCTGTCGACGAGCAACGAGACGATCCCGCCCGGCCGCATCCACAGCGTCGAGATCTCGCAGGAGCTGCTGTGGCGTCCCGCCGACTGGTGGACGGTCCGGGTGAACCTGGCCTCGCACTCCTCCGCGAAGGGGGCGGCGGGGCAGCGCAGCACCACGATCCTCCCGGTGGGTTCCCGGGTCGAGGTGCTCAAGGTGCTCGAGCTCGTGCTTCCCGGGCTCGTGACGGAGGCGACCCGTTGGCAGATCGAGGGCGGCCTCGACGACGCACGCCACGGCGACGGCTTCACCACCTCCCCGCGCCGGGCCGCGATCCTGCGGTGGTTCTCCTGGCGGCGCAACGGCTTCCTGCTGTTCCCGGATGCCGTGGTGCTGCGCCGCGGCGCGATCTGGCGTTCGCTCATCGTGGTGCCGACGGCCCGCACGCAGAGCGTCGACGTCCGGCAGGGGCCGCTCGAGCGGGCGCTCGGGCTCTCGGCCGTGCAGGTGCACACCGTGTCGGGTCCGGTGAGCGCACGCATCGGCGCCCTCGACGTGCGGGACGCCTCCCGCCTGTTCCGCGGCGTCGCCGCGGCGGGGGTCGCGGCGATCGAGGCGGATCGCTCGCACCGCTGGGGCGCCGCGTGAACGCCCGGGACGGGCGGCTCGGCGTGGGGGTGATCGGCGGCGGCCACGTGGGTCCCGTGCTGGGGGCGGCCCTCGGCGGCGCCGGGCACGCGGTCGTCGGGGTCGCCACGGTGTCGGATGAGGGGCGCGACCGGGTGGAGGCGCTGCTGCCGGGCGTGCCGGTGCTGGCGGTGCCGGAGCTCGTCGAGCGCAGCGAACTGGTGCTCATCGCGGTGCCCGACGAGGAGCTCCCGGAGCTCGTGGCGGGGCTCGCCGCCGTCGGCGCCTGGCAGCCGGGGCAGCTCGTGGCGCATACGGCGCCCGGATACGGGGTCGGGGTGCTGCAGCCCGCCTTCGCGGCCGGCGCGATCCCGCTCGCCATCCATCCGGCGATGGCCTTCACGGGCACGAGCATCGACCTCGCCCGCCTGCACGACGCCTGGTGCGCCGTCACCGCCCCGACGCCCGTGCTGCCGATCGCCCAGGCACTCGTGGTGGAGCTCGGCGCCGAGCCGGTCGTGGTGGCGGAGGCCGACCGCCCAGGCTATGCGGCGGCGCTCGCGGCACTGCGCGGACTCTCGGCCGAGGTGGTGGCCGAGGCGGTCGACGCGCTGCGCGCGGCGGGGGTGCCGAGCCCGGGCCGGGTGATCGCCCCGCTGCTGCGTTCGGCGATCGAGAACGCCCTCGCGGCCGCCGGCGACTGAGGTCCGAGCGGGGCCGAGACCGGGCTAGCCTTGACACTCGTGACCCTGCCCGATGTCGTGACCACGATCGCCGAGCTGCGCACGCGCCTCGCCGGGCAGCGGGTGGCGCTCGTGCCGACGATGGGCGCGCTGCACGCCGGGCACCTCGCCCTCGTGGACCGCGCGGTCGACCTGGCGACCGCATCCGCGGACGGTCTCGTGGTCGTGTCGATCTTCGTGAACCCCCTGCAGTTCGGGCCTGCGGAAGACCTCGACCGGTATCCGCGCGACCTCGACGCCGACCTGGCCGCGCTCGCGGACCGCGGGGTCGGGATCGTGTTCGCGCCGAGCGTCGCCGAGATGTACCCCGACGGCAAGCCGCAGGTGACGCTGCGCGGCGGCGCCGTCTCCGAGCTGTACGAGGGCCGCTCGCGCCCCGGGCACTTCGACGGCATGCTCACCGTGGTGGCGAAGCTGCTCGGCATCGTGCGGCCCGCCGTGGCGCTCTTCGGACGCAAGGACGCGCAGCAGCTGTTCCTCGTGCAGCGGATGGTGAAGGACCTCGACCTCGCCATCCGCATCGAGGGCGTCGAGACGGTGCGCGAAGCCGACGGGCTCGCGCTCTCGAGTCGCAACCGCTTCCTCACCGCCGAGGAGCGCAAGGCCGCCCCCACCCTGCACCGGGCGCTCGAGGCGGCGTCCTCGGCGGGCGATCGCGGCATCGACGCGGTGATCGCGGCCGCCCAGTCGGTGCTCATGGATGAGGAACTCGTTAAGCTCGACTACCTGAGGGTCGTCGACCCGCGCACCTTCCAGCCGGTGTCCGACGACTTCCGCGGGCCCGCGCGCGTGCTCATCGCCGCGCACCTCGGGACGACCCGTCTCATCGACAACGACGACATCTACCTGAACTGAGCACCCCCGTGACCGAGCCCACCGAGATCCCCGCCGAGCCCACCCTCGAGGAGATCGCCGAGCAGAAGGCCGTGCGGCTCGCCAAGCGCGAGCGCCTCATCGCCGAGGGCGACGAGGCCTACCCGGTGACCCTGCCGATCACCGACACCATCCCGGCCCTGCGCGAGCGATTCGGCGCGCTCGAGGCGGACGCCACCACCGGCGTCCGGGTGGGTGTCGCCGGGCGCGTCGTACACCTGCGCAACACCGGCAAGCTGTGCTTCGCGGCCCTGCAGTCGGGCGACGGATCGCGCATCCAGGCGATGGTGTCGCTCGCCGAGGTGGGCGAGGAATCGCTGCAGCGCTGGAAGGAGCTCGTCGACCTGGGCGACCACCTGTTCGTCGCGGGCGAGGTGATCTCGTCGCGTCGCGGCGAGCTGTCGATCCTCGCCGACGAGTGGCGGATCGCGGCGAAGGCGATCCTGCCGCTGCCGAACCTGCACTCCGAGCTCTCCGAGGAGACCCGGGTGCGCCAGCGCTACCTCGACCTCATCGTGCGCGAGCAGGCCCGCCACACGGTCGTCGCCCGCGCGAAGGCGGTCGCCTCGCTGCGGGCCACCTTCGCCTCGCACGGCTTCCTCGAGGTCGAGACCCCCATGCTGCAGACCCAGCACGGCGGAGCGGCGGCACGTCCCTTCGTCACCCACTCGAACGCCTTCGACACCGAGCTGTTCCTGCGGATCGCGCCGGAGCTGTTCCTCAAGCGCGCCGCCGTCGGCGGCATCGACCGGGTGTTCGAGATCAACCGCAACTTCCGCAACGAGGGTGCCGACTCCACCCACAGCCCCGAGTTCGCGATGCTCGAGGCCTACCAGGCGTACGGCGACTACGGCACGATCGCCGACCTCACCCAGGAGCTCATCCAGAACGCCGCCGTCGCGGTGTCCGGATCGCATGTGGTCACCTGGGCGGACGGCACCGCGTTCGACCTCGGCGGCCAGTGGGACCGCATCTCGATGTACGGCTCGCTGTCGGATGCGGCGGGCGTCGCGATCACGCCGCAGACGCCGCTCGCCGCGCTCGCCGCGCTCGCCGAACGCGAGGGCGTCGAGGTGAAGCTGCCCACCCACGGCAAGTACGTGGAGGAGCTGTGGGAGCACTTCGTGAAGGGCGGGCTCGAGCGGCCCACCTTCGTGATGGACTTCCCCGTCGACACCTCGCCGCTCGTGCGCGACCACCGCGAGATCCCGGGCGTCGTGGAGAAGTGGGACCTCTACGTGCGCGGCTTCGAGCTCGCCACCGGCTACTCGGAGCTCGTCGACCCCGTCATCCAGCGGGAGCGCTTCATCGAGCAGGCGAAGCTCGCCGACCGCGGCGACGACGAGGCGATGCGGCTCGACGAGGACTTCCTGCGGGCGATGGAGCACGGCATGCCCCCGATGGGCGGCATGGGCATGGGCATCGACCGCCTGCTCATGGCGATCACCGGCCTCGGCATCCGCGAGACGATCCTGTTCCCGCTGGTGAAGTAGGTTCGCAGCATGACCGAGCCGACCCCGGAGAAGGAGCCGAAGCCCGCGGGCGAGCGGCCGAAGATCTCGCGCGGCCGCATCGCCGTGTGGATCGCGATGGCGGCCATCGGGCTGTGGCTCATCGGAACCGGCATCGTCGGCATCCTCACCACGAAGGGCTGAGCGGTGGATCGACGCACCTCGCGGCTGGTGATGTACGGCGGGCTCGTGCTGATCCTCGTGGTGGTCGTCCTCGTCGTCGTGCTCAGCCCGCGCTGAGCCGGGCGTCGTAGGCTGGCGGCATGCCCACCGACTTCTGGGGAAACGCGATCTTCTCCGTGATCCCGACGATCGCGCTCGGGCTGGTCTTCTGGTTCGTGCTGCGCGCGATCATCCGCGCGGACCGCACCGAGCGCAAGGTCTACGCCGAGATGGAGGCCGAGGAGCGCGCGCGTCGCGCCGCGGCCCGGCGCGACAGCTGAGGTGATCGAGGAGCGCCCGCGCCGCTGACCGGTCGCGAGCTCCCCTGCCCGCACCGCGCGATCCCGCATCCCGAATCAAGGAGCCCAGCCTCCCAACTCAAGGAGTGCGTGTGGCTCGTGATGCGCGTGGGGCAGATGGGGCCGGATTCGCCCGTCGACTCCTTGAGTTGGGTTCCGCGACTCCTTGATTCGGGATGGCCGCGGCAGCGGGCCGGGACGGATGCGCTACTCGCGCGGCCGCAACCGCACGTTCGGCAGCTCCGGCGCCGGCAGCGGCGACCCGTCGTACCCGTCGACGTGCCCGAAGCGCCCGCCGCGCTCGGCATCCGCGATCACCTCGCGCTGCCACTGCTCGCGGAGAGCCACGATCTCGTCGTGGCTGCGTCCCACGAAGTTCCACCACATGACGATCGGTTCGCGCAGCGGCGCGCCGCCGATCACGAGAACCCGCAGCGCGGCGCTCGGCGCCTCGATGCGCAGCGCATCCGCCCCCACCGGCACGACGCCCAGGTGGTGCGGCGGCACCTCGACCCCCTGCAGGCGCGCGGGCTCGTGGTCGACGACGAGGCCGTACTCGAACCCCGGATCGGCGGGCAGCTCGACGCTCGCGCCCGCCGGCAGGGCGAGCTCCGCCGCGACGAGCGGTGTGTACGCGGTGACGGGCGAGGTGATGCCGAGCCACGACCCCACGAACACCCGCAGCGTCGCCTCGCCCACTCGGGCCACCTCGGCGACATGGCTCTCGAAGAACGGCGCGACACCGCGATCCGCCTCCGGCAGGGCGGTCCACAACTGCACCCCGTGCAGCTCGGTCGCGGCCGTCGTCGATACCTCGGAGTGCTGGATGCCGCGCCCGGCCGTCATGAGGTTCACCTGGCCGGGGGCGACGAACGCGTGGGCGCCTGTCGAGTCGCGGTGCTCGATCTCGCCCGCGTACAGCCAGCTGACGGTCTGCAAGCCGGTGTGCGGATGCGGGGGAGTGTCCATCGCGCCGGCGCGCGGGGTGGGGGTCGGGCCGTAGGAGTCGACGAAGCACCACGCGCCGATGAGCGAGCGTTTGCGCTGCGGGAGGGTGCGCCGCACGAGCAGCGCGCGCGGCCCGCCGAGCGGCACCTCGCGCGGTTCGAGCACCTCCACCCCGCTCGTGCTCGCATCCACGACGCAGACGAGCTCCTGCGGGTCCCGCTCGAGGTTGCTCACGCCCCGACCCTAGTCCCGCGACCGGTGCCGCACGGGGGCTCATTCCGGGGGATGCGCTCCCCTCTTCGACCGCTCGACGACCCGAACGGGGGATCGTGGGAGCTGAGCGGCGCTCGCTAGCGTCGACCGCATGGCGAGACGCGCAGGGGTGCGGGCAGCTGCGGCGGCGCTCGCGGCCGTGGTGGCGGCATCCGCCTTGTCGGGGTGCCAGTTCGTCGAGGATGTCGTGGCCGGGCAGCGGCTGCTCACCGCCGGGCTGAACGCCGATGCGGCTCTCCGTGAGCTCGTCGCCGAGTTGGAGGCGCTCGTCTCGGTGGAGTCGGCGGAGTACGCCTTCGACGCGGCCGATGTCGATTCCCGGCCGGGCCTGCAGGTCGCGCTCGTCTCGACCGATCCGGGGGACTGGCGCGAGGTGCAGTCGCTGATCGAGGAGACCGGGGAGCTCGACGCGTTCGAGGAGCGCCCGATCACGGCCACGCTGACCTCGGGCATGGTCTCCGCGACCATCGACACGGGCTCCCACCTGCTGCTCGGTGCGGACGCCTTGGCCGCGGCACGGGAGGCGGGCGGGCTCTTCCCGGACGCCCGGATCGAGCTGGCGCCGTGGTCCGACGTCGCGGCCGCGGTGACGGTGAGCACTCCGGGCACGGCGGAGGAGCTGCTCGCACGCGTCACGGGCGACCCCGGCGTGCGGGCGTTCCTCGCGCCGCTCGACCCGGAGCGGGTGTGGGTCGCGTTCCGCGCCGCGGGGCTGGAGTTGGGCGGCATCCCGAGCGCCGCCGAGGCGCAGTGGATTCTCGATCGCCTCGCCGTCGAGCTGCCCCGGTATCCGGTGGCCGTCGGTGCGGATGCCGCGGTTGCGTATCCGACGGAGTGGGTGCAGGTCTCCGCGGGGGTGTCCGCCGCCGACCGCATGTTCACGATCCAGCTCGTGGGCGACGATGGGGTTGCGACGGGCCCCGCGTGGGACGCCCTCCTCGAGGTGCTGCGGGTCGGGGCGCCGGGGGCGGACGATTCCTGCGCTCCGCTGCAGGTGTTCTACCCGTGGCCGGGCGTTCAGGGGAACTGGCCGTCCTTCGTGAACGACTGCGTCGAGTGGGCCGACGCGAACGCGGTCGACCGTCCGACGCTCGCTCCCCTGCGCGACGCCCTCGCGGCATCCGGCATCGACCTCGCCGCCCTCGGCTTCCGCCTCTCCTGAACCCGCGAGATGTCAGAAGTTGCACGATTCGGGCCGGGAAACCGCAACAGCTGACATCTCGCGGGATTCAGCGGAGGGTGAGGAGGTCGCCGGGCTGGCAGTCGAGGGCGTCGCAGATGGCGGTGAGGGTGGAGAAGCGGATGGCGCGGGCGCGGTCGTTCTTGAGCACGGAGAGGTTCACGAGGCTCACCCCGACGAGCTCCGAGAGGCGGGTGAGCGTCATCCCGCGTGCCTCGAGCAGTTCGTCGAGGCGGCAGTGGATGCGGCCGGAGTCGTCGGGTTCGGCGGGCGCCATCAGACGAGCCCCTCGGTGTCGCGCTCGGCCGCCTCGGCCCGGGTGCGCAGCTGCTCACCCGCCCGGAAGGCGATGCCGACCGCCGCAAGCGCGAAGGCGATGAGCAGCGGCCACCACTCGACCGTGAGCAGGAACTCGGCCGGATCCGGCCAGCCGAGGTCGACGAGCGAGTCGGGCGCCTCGGGGCCGGTGTACGACCAGCTCCACACCTGCAGCACGTCGCTGCTCGCCTGCAGCTCGCCGAGCTGCGTCGTGATCGAACCGGCGCCGCCGCCCACGAACACCGCGAGCGCGCTCGCCACGAAGGCGCGGCCCGCGCCCGGCCGGAACGCGGCACGGCGGCGCAGCGATGCGGCCAGCCGCGACACCGACAGCGCGATCACGACCGTCATCGCTCCGTAGAGCAGGGTGCCGGATGCCAGCAGGATGCGGGCGAGCGCGCCGAGTCCCCTGACCTGGGCGGTCATCGCATCCATGCTGCCGGAGACCAGGGTGGCGACGGGGGTGTCGTCGAGCGTCACACCGCGGGGCACCTCGACCGGGAACGGGGAGACGGGGAAGGTGACCGTGACGGCATCCGAGAACAGGGTGATCGCGGCCGTGAACACGGCGTAGCTGCCGGCGATGACGGCCACCGCGATCGCCCCGAACAAGATGATCGGGAGCACGCGACTCGCCTGGTTCGCCGCGAGCGCACGACCGAGCGCGATCACGACCAGCAGGACGGCGGCCAGCACGACCGCCACGAGGACGATGAGGGCGGAGGAGCCGATGGCGCTCATGCCAGGCCCTCCGTCGCGCGCTGCAGGCGGGTGCCTGCGCGGAACACGCAGGCGAGGGCGAGGTTGCCGACGCCGACCACGAGTTCGCCGAGGAGGATGACGAGGACCGCGATGCGGCCGGCTCGGCTGATGTCGGGGGGTGCGGTGGTGACCATTCGAGGGCTGCCTTCCTTATCGAATGTCGTTAATGTAACGATGATCGATAAGGCGCGCAAGCGCGTGGATCCCCCGCGAACCTCGATCCGGGTGACCAGCTCACGCGTCAGGGTCGCCGACCGCGTCCCACTCGCCCTCCCGCGTACCCCAGGAACGGAAACTGGGGTCGTTCGCGTCGCTCCGGAGCGCACCGCGTCGATAGCGTCGATCCGCCATGAGAGTCGCCACCCGAGGCGACCGACGAAGGGGAGGGTCGCCATGACGACTTCAGGAGTACACGCGCGCGCCCGTCGCGCCGCGGCGGGAATCGGGGCGGTCGCCCTCGGACTGTCGGGGGCGCTGCTCGCCGGCGCACCGGCGTGGGCCGCGGATGCGCCGGCCGGCACGTTCACCGTTCCGAACGCGGCCGTCGTGGAGGACGACGAGCCCGGCTACTGGTCGGCGACGCTGACGCCGAGCAGCGAGTTCAGCGTCGCCGAGGGCGACGTCATCGAGATCCAGGCGGAGGACGCGAACTTCTTCGCCGAGGGCCCTGCGGCCGCCGAGTGGGGTGGCACCTTCGCGGATCGCGAATGGGGCGCCTACCTGCTCTTCCTCGGCCCGACCACCGGCTTCGCCCGCTTCACGGCGACCGTCACCGAGGGCGACGACGCCTCGACCATCCTCGTCACCCTGCCGGCCGACGCCGCCCAGCCGTCGGATGCGCCCATCGCGCAGCTGACCCTCTCGGCCAAGGGTGCGGACTCGAGCTCCGGCATCAGCCTCGGCGCACCCCTCACCTGGTCCGGCGCCGGCGCATCCACCGGCGACGACGAGTCGACCACCCCGGACACGAGCGCCCCCTCGGTGGGTGCGGCTCCCGGCAGCACCCTCTCGCCCGGCGGATCGCTCGTCGTCGACGCGGGCGGATTCACCCCCGGCGAGTCGGTCGAGGTGTGGCTGCACTCCGACCCGGTGAAGCTCGGCACCCTCGTCGCCGGGGGAACCGGACGCATCAGCGGCAGCTTCACGATCCCCGGTTCGGTGCCCGTGGGCAACCACACGGTCGTCGCGACCGGGCTGACCTCCGGCGCCTCGGTCAGCATCGCGATCCGACTGCAGCTGCCGAACACGGGCGTCGACGTCACGCCGCTGCTGCTGGTGGCGGGCGTGCTCGGACTGGGTGGCCTCGCGCTCGTCGTGACCGCCCGGCGGCGCGGGGTCGTCACCCCCGCCTGATCCCCCAACCCGACGCCGAGGGCGGCCGTGCGAGTCATCGCGCGGCCGCCCTCGCGCGTTCGGGCGCCACGGTGCGCGACGCGACTGCGCCCACGGCGAACAGCGGCATCCCGCACGGGGTCGCGTCGTTACTCTCGATGTACCGGCACGGTCTCGACCCCGTTGCTGCGAGGAGTTGACATGTTCGAGAGATTCACCGACCGAGCCCGTCGGGTGGTTGTGCTGGCCCAAGAAGAGGCCAAGATGCTCAACCACAACTACATCGGCACCGAGCACATCCTGCTGGGCCTCATCCACGAGGGTGAAGGCGTCGCCGCCAAGGCGCTCGAGTCGTTGGGCATCTCGCTGGACGCCGTGCGCGAGCAGGTGCAGGACATCATCGGCCAGGGTCAGCAGCAGCCGACCGGCCACATCCCCTTCACCCCGCGCGCCAAGAAGGTGCTCGAGCTGAGCCTGCGCGAGGCGCTGCAGCTGGGTCACAGCTACATCGGCACCGAGCACATCCTGCTCGGCCTCATCCGCGAGGGCGAAGGCGTCGCCGCGCAGGTGCTCGTCAAGCTCGGCGCCGACCTCAACCGCGTGCGTCAGCAGGTCATCCAGCTGCTGTCCGGATACCAGGGCAAGGAGCAGGTCGCCACCGGCGCCCAGGAGGCGAGCCCCGACAAGGGCAGCCAGATCCTCGACCAGTTCGGCCGCAACCTCACCCAGGCCGCCCGCGAGGGCAAGCTCGACCCGGTGATCGGGCGCGAGAAGGAGATGGAGCGGGTCATGCAGATCCTCTCCCGCCGCTCCAAGAACAACCCCGTGCTGATCGGCGAGCCCGGCGTCGGCAAGACCGCCGTCGTCGAGGGCCTCGCCCAGGCGATCGTGCGGGGAGATGTGCCCGAGACCCTCAAGGACAAGCAGCTCTACACGCTCGACCTCGGCAGCCTCATCGCCGGGTCCCGCTACCGCGGCGACTTCGAGGAGCGCCTCAAGAAGGTCACCAAGGAGATCCGCACCCGCGGCGACATCATCACCTTCATCGACGAGATCCACACCCTCGTCGGCGCGGGCGCGGCCGAGGGTGCGATCGACGCGGCCAACATCCTGAAGCCGCTGCTCGCCCGCGGTGAGCTGCAGACCATCGGCGCGACCACCCTCGACGAGTACCGCAAGCACTTCGAGAAGGATGCCGCGCTCGAGCGCCGCTTCCAGCCCGTGCAGGTGGCCGAGCCGAGCCTGCCCATGACGATCAACATCCTCAAGGGGCTGCGCGACAAGTACGAGGCCTTCCACAAGGTGTCGATCACGGATGGCGCGATCGTCGCCGCCGCGAACCTCGCCGACCGCTACGTGCAGGACCGCTTCCTGCCCGACAAGGCCATCGACCTGATCGACGAGGCCGGCGCCCGCCTGCGGCTGTCGATCCTGTCGGCCCCGCCGGAGCTGCGCGAGTTCGACGACAAGATCGCCGCGGTGCGCGCCGAGAAGGAGGGCGCCATCGAGGACCAGGACTTCGAGGTCGCCGCCCTCAAGCGCGACGAGGAGAAGAAGCTGCTCGGCGAGCGGCTGCGCCTCGAGAAGCAGTGGCGCTCGGGCGACGTGGCCGCATCCGGCACCGTCGACGAGGGTGTCATCGCCGAGGTGCTCGCGAACGCCACCGGCATCCCGGTGTTCAAGCTCACCGAGGAGGAGTCGGCTCGCCTGATCTTCATGGAGAAGGCGCTGCACCAGCGGGTGATCGGTCAGGAGGAGGCCATCTCGGTGCTCGCCAAGACCATCCGCCGCACGCGTGCCGGCCTCAAGGACCCGAAGCGTCCGTCCGGGTCGTTCATCTTCGCCGGCCCCACCGGTGTCGGCAAGACCGAGCTGGCCAAGGCGCTCGCGGAGTTCCTCTTCGACGATGAGAACGCGCTCATCTCGCTCGACATGAGCGAGTACGGCGAGAAGCACACCGTCTCGCGGCTGTTCGGCGCCCCTCCCGGCTTCGTCGGCTTCGAGGAGGGCGGCCAGCTCACCGAGAAGGTGCGCCGCAAGCCGTTCAGCGTCGTGCTCTTCGACGAGATCGAGAAGGCGCACCCCGACATCTTCAACTCGCTGCTCCAGATCCTGGAGGAGGGACGTCTGACGGATGGTCAGGGCCGCGTGGTCGACTTCAAGAACACCGTGATCATCATGACGACCAACCTCGGCACGAAGGACATCACGGGGGGACCTGTCGGCTTCACGATCGAGGGCAACTCGGAGACGTCCTACCGCGCGATGCGCGCGAAGGTGGTGGAGGAGCTCAAGAAGCACTTCAAGCCCGAGTTCCTGAACCGCGTCGACGAGACGATCGTGTTCCCGCAGCTCAACCGCGAGGAGCTCATGCAGATCGTGGGGCTCTTCATCAAGCGCCTCTCCGACCGCCTGCTCGACCGCGACATGACGATCGAGGTGTCGGACGCCGCCCAGGCGCGTCTGATCGAGATCGGATGGGAGCCCACCCTGGGTGCGAGGCCGCTCCGCCGCGCGGTGCAGCACGAGATCGAGGACAAGCTCTCCGAGTCGATCCTGCACTCGGAGATCGACGCGGGCGACCACATCCGGGTCGACTTCGTGGATGGCGAGTTCACCTTCGAGACGGGTCGTCAGGCCGGTCGCGCGCTCCCCGAGAAGGTGGGCGCCGCCGACGCCGTCGAGTAGCTGTTCGCTTCAGGAGGGGCGGGGTTCTTCGGACCCCGCCCCTTCGTCCGCCGCCAACTCGCGTCGCACATGCTCGGCGAGTCCGGCGAAGCCGCTCTCCGGGATGCCGACCACCGCGCCCGCGAAGGCAGCGGCCCAGCCGCGCGCCCGGCGCCAGCTGGCCGCGTCGTAGCGCGCGCCGAGCTGCGCGCGGAAGCGCTCACGTCCCGCGGCCGTGAAGAACAGCCACCCGGCCGACAGGTCGGCTGCCGGATCGCCCGCGGTGATGTCGCCGAAGTCGATCACCGCGGTGACCGTCGCGCCGTCGACGAGCACGTTGCCCGGGTGCAGGTCGCCGTGCAGCCAGAGCGGCGGCCCGGCCCACGGCGGGGCGGCCAGGGCATCCGTCCAGGCGGCGAGCAGCACCGGATGCGGGGCGAGTCGGGTGCGCATCGCCTCGTCGCGGGCGGCGAGCGGCACGCCCCGGAACGGGTTCGCGGGGGCGTCGGCGGGCGCGGGCTCGTGGAGGGCGACGAGCACCTCGGCGAGCTGCTCGGCCAGGGCGTCGCGGTCCGCCGGGTCGTCGGCGATCGCCGGATGCCCGGTGAACCACGGCACGATCGACCACGCCCACGGGTAGTCGCCATCGGGCACGCCCACCGCGACCGGGGTCGGCACCGGAACGGGCAGCCGGGGCGCGAGCAGGGGCAGCCAGCGCTGCTCGTGCTCGACGAGCTCCGCGGCGGCGGCCCGCCGCGGAAGCCGCACGGCGAGCTCGTCGCCGAGCCGGAAGAGATCGTTGTCCCAGCCGTGCGCCACGAGCTCGAGCGTCCCGCGACGCGACGGATGCTGAGCCGCGATCAGCCGATCGACCTGCTCGGCCGTCAGCGAGATCTCCGCGGGTGGGTGCGACATCAGGCGTCAGAGTAGCGTTCGTGGCGTGACCTCACCGCTCGCCGTGTCGCTGGGCCTCCCGGGCAGTCTGCCGCTCCACACGATCCGCGAGGCCGCCGTCGCGGCGGAGAGCGCGGGCCTCCACGCACTCTGGCTCAACGACACCCCCGGCGGCGACTCGCTCGCCGGGCTCGCGGCGGCGGCCGGCGTCACCACCGGCCTGCAGCTCGCAACGGGGGTGATCCCTCTCGATCGGCTCACGGCATCCGAGATCGCCGGACGGGTGATCGAGCTCGGCCTGCCGCGGGAGCGGCTCACGCTGGGTGTCGGCTCCGGCGCCGCCCGGCATCCCGTGCCTCTCGTCGCCGCGGGCATCGTGGAGCTCGAGGCGCTGCTGAACGTGCGGGTGGTGCTCGGCGCGCTGGGTCCGCGGATGCGGCGGCTGGGCGCCGAGCGTGCCCACGGCCTGCTGCTGAGCTGGCTCACCCCCGAGACGGCGGCCGTGGCACGGGCCGAGGCGACCGCCGCCGCGATCGAGCAGGGCCGGCGCACGGTGCCGCGCGTCGTGCTCTACGCGCGCACGATCACGGAACCGGCTGCCCGCCCGGCGCTCGAGACGGAGTCGGCGCGGTACGAGAGCTATCCGAGCTACGCCGCGAACTTCGCACGGCTCGGCCACGGCGCGCTCGCCGCGACGATCGGCGCCGAACCCGGTTCGCTCGCCGACGGCATCACCGCCTACGCGGGTGCCGTCGACGAGCTCGTGCTGCGCGCCATCACGGGCGACGACTCGGCCGCAGCCATCCGCCGTTTCGTCGACGCCGTCGAGGAGCTCGGCGCGTTCCTGGGCGGCGTCGACCTCTGACCGCGCGGCGGCGTTAGGGTTTCCCGGTGACCTCCGAGTTCCAGGTGCGGCGTGCGCGCACCTCCGACGTCCGCGGCATCCTCGAGCTGATCGAGCCGTACGTCGAGCGACGCATCCTGCTGGGCAAGGAGCGCGTCACCCTCTACGAGGCGCTGCAGGAGTTCCGGGTGGCGGAGGCGGCGGACGGCACCCTCATCGGCTGCGGGGCTCTGCACGTCATCTGGGAGGACCTCGGCGAGGTGCGCACGCTCGCCGTCGCGGCGCCGTGGCGGCACCGTCGGGTGGGGCACGCGATCCTGGAGCGCCTCGAGCAGGACGCCCGCGAGCTCGGCCTCAGCCGCCTGTTCTGCCTGACCTTCGAGACGCGCTTCTTCGGCGAACGCGGTTTCGAGCCGATCGGCGAGCGCGTCGTCGACCCGGAGGTGTACGCGGAGCTGGTGCGGTCTCCCGACGACGGCGTCGCCGAGTTCCTCGACCTGGCTCGCGTCAAGCAGAACACCCTCGGCAACACCCGGATGCTCAAACAGCTCTAGCTTTCGCAGCTCGCATCCGGCACACGCCGCATCCGTGGCCCGGATCGGGCGCGCGGCAGGCCTAGCCTGACGACATGTCGAGCGAGCAGCCCGGACGCCTCCCCGCATCCGTGTATCGACGCCGTCGCGTCGTCGTCGGGCTCGCCGTGCTCGCGGTGATCGTCGTGATCGTGCTGCTCGTGATCCCGCGGGGCGGCGACGACCCCGACCGGGCGCCGGGCGCCGGCAGCTCGCAGACCCCCTCCGACGACGAGACGACGGACGGCGCCGCCGCCGATCCCACCGCGGCATGCGATCCGGCGGTCATCGAGTTGACCCCGGTGATCGACGCGACCGAGTTCCCGGCGGGGCAGAACCCCCTCATCTCCATGGAGATCACCAACACCGGCGCCGTGCCCTGCACGATCAACGTCGGCACGGATGCGCAGCGCTACGACATCGTGAGCGGCGCGGATCCGATCTGGAACTCGCAGGACTGCCAGACCTCCCCCACCCCGCAGGATCAGGTGCTGCAGCCCGGTGTGGCCGTCTCGACGACGCCGTTCCCCTGGGACCGCACCCGGTCGTCCGCAGACACCTGTTCCGCGGACCGGCCGCAGGTCACCGCGGGGGGCGCGACCTACCGCCTCTCGGTCTCGCTCGGGGATGTGACCTCGGCGAGCGACGTGCCCTTCCTGCTCTACTGAGACGGTTTCGAGACCGGGCGATGCGATAGCGTCGAGCAACCCTGGAGCCCGATGCCCGACACCACCACCGTCGCGGGGCCCGGCGAGCGTCCCGCCGACCGTCCGCGCCCCACGCGCCTACGGCGCGCCGTCGCGTCGATCGCCGTCGGCGGGCTGGTCGTCGTCGGCACGGCGGGACTCGCGTTCGCGGATCTCGCGCCCACGGCTCCCGCGGGCGGGGCGGCGGCCCGGTTCGTGCCGCCTGACGGATACGCCGCGCTCGCGACAGCGGGGGACGGCAGCCGCACGATCCACGAGTCGGCGCGCGACACCGGTCCGTCGTTGCTCCTCGAGGAGCCGGCGGGAGCCGTCGCGCACCTGTTCTCGGAGATCCCGTTCGATGTGCTGGGCAGCGCGCAGCTGTGGCGCGACATGTCGACGCCGCTCGACACCCCCGGCGTCCCGCTCTCGAGCATCTACCTCCTCGACGACTCGGGGGTGTCGCTGCTGACCGCCACGGGCGCGGAGCTCGGGTTCAGCTACCTGCCGGGGCTCGTCGTGCTGCCCGCGGATGCCGCGCCGGGGGCGAGCTGGACCGGCGAGGGTTCCGCCATCCCCGGCGGCGCGATCGGCTACACGACCGCGGGCGAGGTGGCGGCGGGCGACCACGGGTGCCTCGTCACCACGACGGACACGCGCTACCTCGATGCCGCGACGGGGGAGGAGCTGCTGCAGGTGGTCGACACCGCGACCTGGTGCCCGGGGCGCGGCGTGGTCGCCGACCGGGCCGACTCCGGATCGGGGCCTATCACGGTCGAGAGCCGACCGCTCCCCGACGTCGACACGGGACTCGGCGGCGACGTCGACCCCGAACCTGTCCCGCTCGAGCTCGCCGACGCGGCCGACTGGACCGTGCGTCCGCTCGCCTTCCAGCGTTCCGACCCGGCGTTCGGCGACTCGCCGCGGGGCACGCCGTTCGAAGGCATCGGCGCGACCACGGCGGACGGCAGCCTCGTGCTCGCCGCCACCGGGCGACTGACCGCCTTCCGCGTCGACGGCGCGACGGCGACCCAGGCGTGGGGTGCCGCGCCGGGTGGCGACGTGCTCCAGGTCGCCGCCCTCGGCGAGCTCGTGCTGGTCTCGACGAGCGAACGCCGGCTCGTCGCCTACGACCAACGCGGCGTGCGCCTGTGGAATCAGCGGTTCCCGGATGTCGTGCTCGCACGCCCCGAGGCGGTCGGCGCCGATCTCGTCGCGGTGAGCCTCGACGGCACGCTGCGCCGCATCGATGCCGCGACGGGCGAGACGGTCTGGTCGATCGCCCTGCGCACCGACGTGGCGCAGGCCCCCGCGGTCGTCGGCGGCACGGTCGTGGTCGTGGATCGCGGTTCGACGGTGATCGCGCGCTCGCTCGAGGACGGCTCGGCGGTGTGGCGGACCGAGCTCGAGGGTGCGTCGCGGGTCGCCGCGGGCGAGGGGATCCTCGCGGCGCAGGGCACGACGACCGACGTCTGGCGACTCGACCCCGCCGACGGGGCCATCATCTGGCATGGCGAACGACCCGGCGCCGCGCGGCTGCTCCTCGTGACCGCCGAGCTCGTGGTGGCCCAGAGCGACGAGGGCACCACCGCGTTCGCCACCGGCTCGGGTGCGCGACGCTGGACCGACGCGGCGGCCGGCGGCCTCGCCGGCGACGGCACGCGCATCCTGCTCACCGACGCGCAGGGGCTCCGGGTGAGGGATGCCGCGGGCGAGCTCGAGGCGCAGCTCGAGGTGCCGGTCGCGGGCGCGGGCACCACGAGGTTCCACCTGCCGTGGGGCGACGCGGTGCGCGTCATCAACAGCGACGGCACCGGATGGCTGGTGGCGCCATGAGGGCGGTGATCCGGACCGGGTGGCGCGTCGTCGTCGAGTTCGTGCAGCACGTGGTGATCGACCAGGTGCGGGACGGACGGCTGCGCGACCTCGGCTGGCCGCTGGGCCTGCGCCCGGTGGTCACCGTGGGCGTGGTGGGCTACGTCGTCGCAGCGTTGCTCGTGCTGCTCTCCGGCCCCCTGCGGGAGTGGATCCCGCTCGCCTCGCAGTCGGGTGCCGTCATCTTCACCCTGCCCCGGGCGATCGTCTGGTTGCTGCTCGCCCTGACCGCGCTGTCGATGACGCTCGCGGCCTGCGGTGCGCTGCACGCCCGCGCCTGGTTCCGATGGCTCACGGTCGGTCTCGTCATCGTCGTGCTGCTGTTCACGACCCTGCCCGACCAGCACGAGCTCCCCCTCTCGCGCATCGTCACGATCCTGGCGTCGGTGGGGCTCATCGTGTTCGTCGCCATCCGCGGTGGACGGGGCTTCCGGTGGTGGGAGTTCGCCGTCGTCGGCGCGCTCGTGTGGGGTCCGCTCGTCGTGACGGCGGGGGTGCTCACCGCCATCAACCGGCCGTTCGGCTTCGACTTCCTGCCCATCCTGTTGAGCCTCATGCTGTCGAGCCTCGGCCAGCTCGCGGTGCCGGCGGCGATCGCCGCCGGCGCGGCGGTCGCGAACGTCACGACCTCGGCGGCGGTCTGGGCGGGCACGGTGGTGCGTCGGGTGGTCGGCGTGCGCGCGGTCGTCGTGCTGCTCGTGCTCGCGGTGATCTGGCGCGGCATCGACGTGGGGGTCGGGATCGGCGCCATCCTGGCGGAGGACGCCCGGGTGCGTGCGGTGCTGGGCGGCGGCATCCTGCTGGCGCTCATCGCGGTGTCCTGGTTCGCGCTCGCCCGGATGCGCGCGGGTCGCGGCGCCCCGAACGCCGTCGAGATGATCGACGGGATCGACGCCCTCGCCCTCGCCGTGGCGGCCTTCACCACGACGAGCGTGCTCGCGACGCCGGTGATCCTCGTCGGCAACGTGGCTGTCGGCTTCGGGGCGCCGCAGGGGGTCGCGGATGTGCTGCTCGCGGTCGCGGAGTTCCTTGCGGACACGGCGGTCGTCTTCGGAGTGCGCCTCGCGGGCGGCGTGGTGCTGCTGGCGCTGGCGGTCGTGCAGGCGCGCCGCGGGCGGCGCACCACCCCCGAGCTCATGGCGGCGGTCGGCATCGCGTCGGTGCTCATCGCCGCGACGGTGCTTTTCGAGTTCCCGCTGCTGTGGTCGCCGGAGGGACTCGAGCTGTGGGGTGCGGTGCTCGCCGTCGGCGTGCTGCTCGTGGCGATCATCCGCCGGCGGGTGAGCCCGGCGCGCGCGACCGCGGTGCTCGTGGCGTTGCTGCTCTCGGCGCTCTTCGCCTACCGCGACATCGTGACCGACCCGATCGCGTTCCTGCTCGGCTTCGCGGGAGGCGCGGTCGTGCTGTTCGGCTTCGTGTGGTCGTTCCTCACCGGCTACAAGATCGCGAACCAGGATTCCCGTGCCTACCCGCGCCCGGCCCGCGTGCAGCTCGCGCTCGCGAACGCCGTGTTCAGCATCACGGTGCTCGCCTTCCTGGCCCTCGCCCGCGACCCGGATGCGGCGGTGGCCCTCGGCGATCTGGCGGCGTTCGGCGGGCAGTCGTTCGGCGACCCGCTCGTCGCGGCGGTGCTGCTGCTCGCGCTGTGGGCGGCCCTGCGGAACCGGGAGCTCGATGAGGAGTCCCCGCCCGCGGAGCGGCCCGGAGAGGACGTGGCGTCGCCGGAGGCCGAAGCTCAGAACGCGGGGACGTCGACCGTTTCGCGCTGAGCGCCCGAGAAGGCGAGGGTCTCGGCCGTCCGCAGGGTGCCCGCGCCGTCGTCGACGATGCGACGGTAGCCGAGGCGCGCGCCTTCGGCGGTGCGCTGACGGGCGCCGGGGACCGGCCGCACCTCGCCCGCGAGACTGATCTCGCCGATCGCGGCGAGATCGCGCGGCAGGGCGAGGTCTTTCGCGGCGGAGGCGATCGCGAGCGCGATGGCCAGGTCGGCACCGGGTTCGGCCAGGCGGATGCCGCCCACCGTCGACACATAGACGTCCGAGGTGCTGAGCTTGATGCCGCAACGCTTCTCGAGCACCGCGATGAGCATGGCGACGCGTGAGGCATCCACCCCGCTCACCACGCGGCGCGGGTTGGGCGCCTGGGTGCCCACGACGAGCGCCTGCACCTCGACCGGCAGCGCCCGGCGCCCCTCGATCGTGACCGTCACACAGGTGCCCGGCACCGGGGTGGTCGCGCGGGAGAGGAACAGGCCGGACGGGTCGGGCACCTCGGCGATGCCGTCGCCCGTCATCTCGAAGCAGCCCGCCTCGTCGGTGGGGCCGAAGCGGTTCTTGAGCGCCCGAACGAAGCGCAGCGCCGTCTGGCGGTCGCCGTCGAAGCTCAGCACGACATCCACGAGGTGTTCGAGCAGCCGGGGGCCCGCGATCGAGCCGTCCTTCGTGACATGGCCGACGAGCAGCAGCGGCAGGGCGCGCTCCTTCGCCACCCGGATGAGCGTGCCCGCCACCTCGCGCACCTGCGCGGGCTGGCCGGCCGCGCCATCCGAGAGGGCCGATGACACCGTCTGCACCGAGTCGACGATGAGCAGCTGCGGGCGGACGGCGTCGATCTGCCCGAGCACGGTCGCGAGGTCGGTCTCTGCGGCGAGGTAGAGCTCGTCGTCGAGGGCGCCGGTTCGTTCGGCGCGCAAGCGCACCTGGCTGGCCGACTCCTCGGCCGACACGTACAGCACGCGGATGCCGCGGCGGGCGGCGCGGGCCGCCACCTCGAGCAGCAGGGTCGACTTGCCGACGCCGGGCTCGCCCGAGAGCAGCACGGTGGCGCCGGGCACGAGCCCGCCGCCGAGCACGCGGTCGAACTCGCCGATGCCCGTGGGGCGGTGGGCGGCCTCATCCGCCTGGTGCGCCGTGATGGGGCGGGCAGCGCGCGACTCGGGAACCGCTGCCGGGGCGACCGTGGCGGTGGGGGCGCCGCGCTCGACGATCGATCCCCAGGCCTGGCACTCGGGGCAGCGGCCGAACCACTTGGCTCCCGTCCAGCCGCACTCCGAACACGCGAATCCGGGGGCGACGGGACGAGCCATGCCGCCAGCCTAGGCGCGGCCTGCGACACCCCCGCCGCTCCCGTGCCGCGTCGGCGGCACCCCCGCTGATCTCGGGTCCCGCGGGGCGGCACCCCCCGCTGATCTCGAGTCTCGCGGTGCGGCACCCCCCGCTGATCGAGTGCCGCGCGCAGCGCGGTGTATCGAGATCCCACCCCCGAGTGGCAGACTCGCGGCATGTCGTTCCAGGCGTACCTCGACGCGGTCGAGGCCAAGACCGGGCTCACGCCCCGCCAGCTCGTCGACCTCGCGAAGGAGCGCGGTTTCGACGCGCCGGGCGTGAAGGCGGGCGTCATCGTGCAGTGGCTCGCCGACGACTACGGCCTCGGCCGGGGGCACGCGATGGCGATGGTGCACGTGATCCAGAAGGGCCCGGAGATCTCCGCCAAGCACGTCGGGACCGGCGGTTCGCACAGCGACGCCTCGACGACGTTGTGGCTCGACGGCAAGGCGACGAACCCCGCCGGCAGCCGCTGAGCGGGATCAGCCGCGCTCGAGCAGCACCATCACCTCGTAGTGCTCCGTCTGCGGGAACATGTCGAACACCCGCACCCGCCGCGCGCGGTAGGAGGGCAGCGCGGCCAGATCCCGTGCGAGGCTGACCGCGTTGCAGCTCGAGTACACGATCGCCCGCGCGCCGGATGCCTCGAGGGTGCCCGCGAGCTCCGTCCCGAGCCCGCGCCGCGGCGGGTTGACGATCACGAGCTCGGGCGCTTCCGCGCCGGCCGCCTCGATCGCGGTGGCATCCCCGACGCGGAACGCGACGTCGGCGAGCCCCGCCTCGGCCGCGCTCGCCCGCGCACTGGCGACGGCGGGCGCGCTCACCTCGACGCCGAGCACCCGGCGCCCGGGCGCCGCGATGTGCAGCGCGAAGCCGCCGACCCCGCAGTACAGGTCCCACGCCGACGCCGGCTGGAGCTCGTCCACCCACGCGCGCGCCTGCCGGTAGAGCGCGGCGGCGATGCCCGTGTTGGTCTGGAAGAAGCTGCCGGGCCGCAGGTGCAGCACGACGTCGTCGAGGCGCATCGCGAGGGTCTCGTCGGCCGTGAGCGGCACCTCCACCTCGCCCTCGAGCAGGGCCGCGTGCTCGGGCAGCAGGTTCGCCGAGACGACCGCGAGCTGCGGAAGCGCGTCGAGCAGCCCCGGCAGGTGCTTGCGGATGCGGGCGAGGCTCTCGGTGGATCGCAGCACGAGCCGCAGCATGAGGCGGCCATCGGGGGACTCGGTGAGCAGCACGTGCTTGAGTTCGCCGCGCCGCGTCGGCACGTCGTAGGGCACCAGGCGCGCGCGGGTGATGAAGGCGGTGATCGCGGGGAAGGCGGCGCCCAGTCCCGGCGCGAGCACCCCGCATGCCTGCAGGTCGACGCCGTGGCGGGCGGCGTCGAGGATCCCGAGGGTCGGCGCGTCGACGGTGCCGCCGACGACCATCTTCGCCTTGTTGCGGAACGCCTCGGGGGCGCTCGCGACCGGCGGCAGCCACACGGCATCCGCCCACGGGGCGAGCAGTTCTTCGGCGTGCGCGACCTTGCGCGCGAGCTGTTCGCTGTACTCGACGCCCATGAGCGTGCACGAGCGGCACACGCCCGCCTCGAAGTACCCGCACCGCACCCGGTCACCCTACGCCGCATCCTGTGCCAGAAATGCAGGAGACTCGGCTGCTCGGCGACGGCGAGCTGCGGATGGGCGGGGTCGCCTCATCCGGTTCTCCTGCATTTCTGGCAGAGGTGGAGGCTGGACGGACGCCGGGGTGGACGCAGAAGTGGGGCGCCGGCTCGCGCCGACGCCCCACCCCGCGAACTCAGCCGACCCGGCAGGTGGCCGATGGCGCGTTGCTGTTGCCGTTCTTGTAGAGGGTGAGGCCGAAGTTGTTCCCGGCCCCGTTGGGCTTCGCGGTGCGCGTGATGCCGCTGCCGCTGATGGTGGCGTTCCAGCTGTTCTGCACCGACTGGCTGCCGTTGAGGGTGATCGTCACGGTCCAGTTGCTGGAGCCGCTGACGGCGAAGTTGACGTTGAAGCGGTCGCCCCACTCGTCGGCCTTCGTGACGCTCACCGAGCAGCTCCCCGTGCCTCCGCCGGTGTTCCCTCCACCGCCCGTGTTCCCGCCGCCGGTGTTCCCGCCGCCGCTCGTGCCTCCGGACGCCGTGCAGCTCGCGGTGGGCAAGGTGGAACTGCCGTTCTTGAGCACGGTGATGCCGAAGTTGTTCCCGGCGCCGCTGGGCTTCGCGGTGCGCGTGTTGCCGCTGCCGCTCAGGGTGGTGTTCCAGCTGTTCTGCACGGACTGGCTGCCGTTGAGGCCGATGTTGACCGTCCAGTTGCTGCTGCCGGAGACCGCGAAGTTGACGTTGAAGCGGTCGGACCACTCGTCGCCCTTGGTGACGCTCACCGTGCAGCCGCTGCTGGGCGGCACGGTGCCGGAGCCGCCGCCGGTGTTCCCGCCGCCGGTCGAGCCTCCGCCCGTGCTGCCTCCGCCCGTGCTGCCGCCGCCCGTCGAGCCGCCGCCCGAGGTGGAGCCGCCGATCGTGATGTTGGAGGAGCCGCTGCTCTGGTATCCCTCCGTCGCCAGGATCTGGTAATCGTGGTTGCCCAGGTTCATGCCCTTGCTGGCCCAGGCGTCGAAGTGGTTGCCGGTGGTGATGGTGCCGCCGGTGCGCTTCGACTGCCGCACGCTCCAGAACTGCTTGAAGGTGGCCGTGCCCTGGATCGACGGCTGGTTGGTGCGCGTCGTCTCGTAGATGTCGTAGGTGCCGCCGTCGCTCGTGACCGTGCCCTTGAAGGTGCCGGTCGGACGGTAGGTGCCCCAGTTGTCGACGATGTAGTACTCGATGAGCGGGCTCGTGGTCCAGCCGTAGAGCGTGAGGTAGGCGTTGCCCGAGGGGTTGAAGGTGCCGGAGTAGGTCACCGCGCGGCGCGCACCCGTGCTCCAGCCCTTGCCGGCGACGAAGTTGCCGGTGTTGCTCCATTGGGTGGAGTAGTTGCCGCCGGATCCGAGCTCCATCGAGACGGTGCCCGAGCTGTCGGTCCAGAACGAGTAGAAGTACCCGTTGTTGGTGCCGGTCTGGTTGGAGGTGACGGCGGCACTGGCCGGGACGGCCGGTGCCAGAGCCAGGACGCTCGCGATACCGATGGCCGCGAGGGCCTGGATGGATCGGCGCCGCGGGGGCGCGCCGACACCCAGAGTCGAAACTTTCGACATTGTTGCACTCCTTCGTGCGGTTGTGTGATGACGGGTCCCCCTGGACGCCTTCTCCCGCTGCCCCGAGCGGCGATGGCTGTAAACGTTTACTTCCCACGGCGCAGTGAATCGGTGTCACGCGTTCGGGGGGTACCCCTGTAGCCGACAGTCTGCCGCGGTCGGCGAAACACGTCAAGGGTGAGCCCGAAACTTTCGATCGCGATCGTCATGCCAGCGAAGACCGCCCCCCATCGCGCAGGATGGATCCCACCGACCACCACCGACCGCCGTCAGGAGCCCCATGGTCATCGCCTATTGGATCGTCGCCGGCATCACCGCCGCGCTGTTCCTCGCCGCGGGCATCATCAAGCTCGTCCGCCCGAAGGATGCGCTCGCCACGACGATGCGTTGGGTGGAGGACTTCTCCCAGCCCCAGGTGCGCCTGATCGCGGCCGCCGAGGTGCTGGGCGCGCTCGGACTCGTGCTGCCCATCGCGACCGGCATCGTCCCGATCCTCGCGCCGATCGCCGCCGTGGCGCTCGCGGTGCTCATGGTCGGCGCCGCCGTCACCCACCTGCGACGGCATGAACCGCCGATCCCGCTCGTGCTCCTCGCACTCGCGACGGCGAGCGCCGTGCTCGGGTTCCTGCTCGTGTTCAGCTGATCGCGGCAACCGCCGCCTGGATCGCCGCCAAGGTGGCGCCCGGGTTCGAGATCATCGAGACGTGCGAGGCGTCCACCTCGCTGATCGTGGCACCGGCCCGCTCGGCCAGCCGTCGCTGCACGTCGATCGGGATCACGAGGTCGGCCGTGCCGAGCACCGCCCAGCTGGGGATCGTCTTCCACGCGGGCGGACCCGAGGGCGTCACGTTCGCGATGAACGACGCAGGGCGCTGCCCGGCCACGATGAGCAGGCGGTCGGCCTCGGGCAGATCCTGAGCGAAGAAGCTGTGCACGGTGTCGGGCGTGAGGAAGGCCTCGGCGACCCCCTCCGGCGCGCCCGGGTAGCCGGCGACATCGAGCACAGTCGTCGGGTCCGCGACGGCGAGCGCGGAGGTGGAGCCCTCGAGGATGCCGACCACCGTCTCGCCCTCATCGGGGATGAACGCGTCCACGTACACGAGCGCCTTCACCTCACCGCCCTGCGCGCCGGCGTTGGTGATCACGAAACCGCCGTAGGAGTGCCCGACGAGCACCACGGGGCCATGGGTGCGCTGGGCGAGGAACGACGCGATGTAGGCGGAGTCGGAGGCGACGCCGCGCAGTTCGTTGGGCGGGGCCAGCACGGTGAACCCCTCCGCCTGGAGGGGGGCGATGATCGCGTTCCAACTGGACGCGTCGGCCCAGGCTCCGTGGACGAGGACGATCGTGGGCTTGTCAGACATGATGCTTCCCTTCCTTCACACGCCGGGGGGCGCTTTCGCGGTGCAGGGTTCGGGTTGGGCGTCATCTGGGCGCTCTGCCGCCACCCTAGGGCGGCGCCGCGTACGGGCACCAGGGGCGGGGGATGAACAATGCGCCGCGCGAACCCCGAAACCCGCGCGCGCAACCTCGCCGCCCCGCTCCCCGTTGGTACCGTGACCCCTCGACGGGCCGGCTCGCGGCTCGCATGACGGAGACGAGGCTCCCGTGGCGAACGCCCAAGCAGGTTGGTACGACGACGGATCGGGACGGCAGCGGTGGTGGGACGGCCAGACCTGGACGGATCGCTGGCAGGACCCGGAACCCGTGAACAGCCCCGCCGCGCTCGTCGAGCACATCAAGGCCGACGCGGTCTCCGGCGCGCAGCCCCGGCCCGGCGCGACGGGCGCGAACTACGTGGTGCTGCAGGTGATCCTCAAGGAGAAGCTGTGGGGCACCGGTTCCGGCAACCTCACCGAGCTCGAGAAGGCGATCAACGCCCAGGCCTCGCTGGGCTACCGCCTGCACACGATCACGACCGCGGCGTCCGGCAGCAAGGGCATCGGCGGCGGTGACCGCATCCAGGCGACGCTCGTCTTCGAGCGGCTGAGCTGATCGGTCCCGCCGGAACCGGCACGGACACGCCGAAAACGGAAGAAGCCCTGATGATCAGGGCTTCTTCTCTGGCGGTACCGGTGGGATTTGAACCCACGGATGGCTTGCACCATCACATGTTTTCGAGACATGCTCCTTCGGCCGCTCGGACACGGTACCGCCGAGAAGTCTAACGGACGCGGGCGGGTGCTCGGGACGGCCTCCGCATCCCGCGTTCACCGCCGGCGGGACGCCGTCACCGTGAACTTCGGCGTGCGCGCGAGCTGCCGGGTCGGGCCGACCAGCCGCTCGAGCACGGGGCGATATGCGAGGTGCGAGTTCCACACCACCCGCAGCTCGCCGCCGGGCCGCAGTACGCGGGCGGCGTCCGCGAACAGGCGGTGGGCGATCTCGGTGGTCACCGCGGCGCCGGCGTGGAACGGGGGGTTCAGCACCACGAGATCGGCGCTCGCGGCGGGCTCCGCGGAGAGTCCGTCGTCGTGGCGGGTCTCCACCTCGACGCCGTTCGCCTCCGCGGTCAGCCGCGCCGACTCGACGGCGATCGCCGAGACGTCGCACGCCAGGATGCTCGCGCCGGGGGTGCGGCGGGCGAGCTCCGCCGCGACGACGCCGGTGCCGCAGGCGAGGTCGATCGCGCGGGCGAACGGCGGCAGCTGGTCGAAGGTCGCGAGCAGCGCGCGGGTGCCGATGTCGAGGGCGGCGCCCGCGAAGACGCCGGGGACGGCGACCACCTGGATGCCGTCGACGGCGGCGCGCATCGGCTCGGCGGGACGGACCCGCCTCGGGTTCCGCGCCACGACGATCCGCGACTTTCCCCGCGCGAGCGTCGCCTCGACCCGGGCGAAGCCCGCCTCGAGCACCGCGTTCTGGGTCGGGGTCATGTGCTTGATGCGGTTGCCGGCGAGCAGCACGAGTCGAGGGCCGGCGTTCGCGGCGACCGCCCGGGCGACCGCGTCGAGCCGCTCGAGCGAACGCGGCATCCGCAGCAGCACGAGCGAGGTGCGCGCGGTCACGACCGCCTCGAGGGGATGCTGCTCGCCCGCGGCGCGACCGGTCCGCGCCGCGTTGGCGGCGAGCGCCCGACGCGCGACGATCGAGTCCTGGTGCACCCGCACGATCCCGGCGCCGAGCAGCCCCGCGCCGAGGGTCAGCGCTCCGTGGGTGTCGTCGATCACCGCGACCTCGCCGGCGAGCGCATCGGAGAACTCGGCGGTCGCGTAGTCGAGCAGATAGCGGTCGGCCGCGTCCCAGGCCCGCAGCTCGCCATCGCCCACATCCGGCGCGCGCGTCAGCGCGTCCAGCAGCGCGTCGAGCTCGGTCACTCCTCGACGCTAGCGGTCGGACAAGCAGGCCGAATCGGCACCTTGCGGGCTCGGCGGCCCGTTCTGGGTCGATCCGCCCTGCTTTCCCGACAGGATGGGGGCATGAGCACCAGCGTCGGCGTCGTCTTCACCCCTGCCCGTCCCCCCGAGCTGATCCGGGAGTTCGTCGTCGAGGCGGAGGCGCTCGGCTTCGACGAGGTGCTGTTCTTCGAGGACTGCTTCCGCGAGTCGGGTCTGGCCGCCGCCACCGCGACCCTCGCCTGGACGCAGCGCATCCGCGTCGGCATCGGCGTGCTGCCGATCCCGTTCCGCAACGTCGCCCTGCTCGCGATGGAGGTCGCGACCGTCGAGCGGCTCTTCCCGGGCCGCCTGCATCTGGGCGTCGGCCACGGCGTCCAACGCTGGATGGATCAGGTGGGTGAGCGCGTCGCCTCGCCCCTCACCCTCATGCGGGAGTACGTCACCGCGCTGCGGGCGCTGCTCGCCGGGGAGTCGGTCACGGTCGACGGCCGCTATGTCCGGCTCGACGGGGTGCGGCTCGACTGGCCGCCCGCGGCGCCGGTCGCCGTGCACGCCGCGGGCGAGGGGCCGAAGACGCTCAGCCTCACGGGCGAGGTCGCCGACGGCACCCTGCTCACCAACGGCGTCTCGCCCGGGATGGCGGCAGAGGGTGTGGCGCTCGCGCGCGCCGGTCGCGCCTCCGCCGGACGCGAGGGCGAGCATCCCGTGAGCATCCTCGTGATGACCGCGTTCGGTGACGGCGCCCAGGGGCGGCTCGCCGCCGAGCTCGACGCCTGGGGTTACACGGGTGAGCGCGCCACAGGCGTCGCGGGCTCGGTGGCGGAGGTCGCCGAGCAGCTGCGGGCCTGGGTCGATGCGGGCGTCGGCAATCTGCTGCTGCAGCCCCTCGACGACGAGACCGACCTGCCCGGCTTCCTGCGCTCCTGCGCCGAGGTGGCGGCGCTCCTGCGCGCCTGACCCCCGCGCTTGGTGCGGTTTCGGCTGGATGGCACGCGCGAAAGCGCGCCATCCAGCCGAAACCGCACCAACTGCCTAGGTGAGACGCTCGGCGGTCTGCTCCAGCTCGGAGGCGGGCGCGGGTCGCTGGGTCGCGATCGCGGTGCCGGCGGCGGCGCACACGAGCACGATCGCGAGCAGCTGCACCGGACCCAGGCGTTCGCCGAGCACGATCCAGCCGAACACGGCCGCCACCACCGGCCCGAACGAGGTGATGATCGCGTAGAGGCGCGGCGTGATCCGCCGCAGGATGAAGGTGTCGAGCGCGTAGGGGAGCGCCGACGCGAGCACGCCGATCGCGAGCAGGAGGCCCACGACCGGCCACGAGAAGTCCGCGTTCGCGATCCCGGCGACGGCGAGCGGCAGGATGAGCGCGAGGCTCACGATGCTGCCCACCGTGAGGCCTTCGAGGCCGGGCAACCTCAGAGCCACCCGCCGGGTGAGCAGGATGTACGCCGCCCAGGTGGCCGCCGCGATGAGCGCGAACACGATGCCCCAGGCGTCGATCCGCCCCTCGAGTCCGGTGAGCAGCACCACGCCGACCGCCGCCACGAGCACGCACGCCACGTCCAGCAGTCGCCGCGAGGTCGCGAGCGCGAGCACGAGCGGACCCAGGAACTCGACCGTCGCCGCGATGCCGAGCCCCAGCAGGTGCACCGCCTCATAGAAGCTCAGGTTCATGACCGCGAGCACCACGCCGAGCGCGACCGCGGGCCACAGTCGCCGCCAGCCGAGCAGTTCGCGGCGCGGCCGGTAGAACGGCAGCAGCACGACGACCATCACGAGCTGCCGCGCGGCCACCACGATGGGCGAGCCGACGAACGGGATCGCGACCCCCGCGAGAGCCGATCCGAAGTTGATCGACACCTCGGTTCCCACTTGCGTGGCGGCGCCGACGAGGGTGCGACGCGAGGATCCCGGGGCGCCGCTCATCCCCCCATTCTGTCGCGATTGCCGAACGCTCCGCGGCGCCTGCCGCTTATGCTCGTGGCATGGCCGAGACGATCGATCCGAGGTTCGACCCCGCCTTCCAGCGCGGCTACAGCGGCACCGTCACGACCGGTTCGCGCGCCGAAGCCGCCGCCCGCCGCTCGGCGCCGTACGTGGCGAGCGCGCTGCAGCGTCCCAGTTCCGACCCGCCGCCCGCCGAGCGGCAGCGCGTCGCCGAGCAGGTGCCGCCCCCACCGCCCGCCCCGGACGCCGCGGTCGAGCAGCTCGCACCCGTCGTCGTGCAGGTGCCCGAGCAGACGCTGCGCGCCCCCTGGACCAACCCCTTCGTGGTGGCCGTGACGGTGCTCGGGATCGGCGTGCTGTCGTTCGGGGTGTGGCTCATACAGGAGACCTTCCGGATGTTCGAGGAGGACAACGGCTTCGGCTCGCAGATGGACTACTGGCTCATGCAGTCGACGCTGTTCTCGGGCCCCGTCGCGATCGCCGTCGGCGTCGCCATCCTCGCGGGTGTGCTGTTCCTCTGCGCCGGCTACTGGGCCCGCCGCCCGCGCGTCGCCCCGACCCCGCTCGAGGACTGACCGCCCCCGCTCAGCGCTGGCACGCCGGGCACCAGGTGACGACCCGCTCCTCGCCGCTGCGCCGTCCGAGGCGACCGGTCTCGAGGAGCGTGCCGCAGCGCAGGCACGGCTGACCGCCCCGCCCGTACACCCAGGTGCGGCGGCCCGGCCGCAGGTCGCCCGTGGTGGTGCGCGTCCAGCGGTCGCGGTTGGCGTGCAGCATCCGGTGCGCGAGACCCGCGAGTGCGGGCACGTCCTCGACGGTGCCCATCGGGCGCGTCGGCAGCACCCCGCGCACGTAGCAGAGCTCGTTCGCGTAGATGTTGCCGATCCCGGCAAGGTTGCGCTGGTCGAGCAGCGCGACGAACACCGGGATCGCGGGGTCGGCGGCCAGGCGACGTGCCGCCTCGTCCGCATCCCAGCTCGTGCCGAGCGGATCGGGGCCGAGGTGACCCACCGCGCGCCACTCGTCGCCGATGGGCAGCACTTCGAGGATCCCCAGATCGAACCCCACCGACTGCGTCTCGCCCACGGTCAGCACCGCGCGCGCCTGGAAGCCGGCGCGCGACCAGCGCTCCCCGCGGCGGAACAGCCGCCAGTCGCCGTCCATCTTGAGGTGCGAGTGCACCGTGAACTCGCCCACCCGGTGCAGCAGGTGCTTCCCGCGGGCGACCACCTCGCGCACCGTCTCGCCGGCGAGGTCGACGGTGGCGAACCCGGGCACGCGGAACTCGGATGCCGTGAGGGTGCGCCCGGCGAGCGCATCATGCTGCTGCCGGGCGATCCGGTAGACGGTGTCACCCTCGGGCATGTCGGCACGCTACTCCAGGCGGCGGTCGCTCACCGGAGCCGGAGCCCCTGGGGGGTGGGCACGAAGCCCGCACGGATGAGCGCCTCGCCGAGCGGGGTGCCGACGGCGAAGACGCCGTCGATGCGCTCGATCCGGAGGCGGGCGCCCGCCCCGCGCACCGTGGCGACGAGGGATGCGGCGGCCGCGTCGGCCGCCTGCTCGGCATCCGGCTCGAGGAAGCCGAGCACCGTCTTGCCGCCCTTCTCGACGTAGAGCGCGAGCTCGCCGTCGACGAGCACGACGAGCGCGCCCGCCTTGCGGCCGGGGCGGTGTGATCTCGATACGCGGGCTGCGCCCGCTACTCGATCAGCGGGGGTGGCGAGTCCTGCGCCTGCGGCTCGATCGGCGGGTGTATCGAGATCACCCGGTGCCGGCCACCCGAGCGCCGCCCCGTACGGGTTCGCCGGATCGGTCGCTCCGAGCGTGACCGCCACCGGCGGCGTCTTCTCGTCGCGATCGCTGTGGAACGCGCGCAGCCGGTCGACGGTCGCCGGCGTCGCGAACTGGGCCGCGCCGAGCTCGTCCACGAAGTAGCCGCGGCGCACCCGCCCGGTCTCCTCGAGCGAGCTGAGCACCTTGTAGACGAGCGCGAAGCCGCCCTCCACGCCTTCGGCCTGCACGGCGCCCCGGGTGACCACGCCGTACCGTTCGAGCAGCTGCTCGGCGAGCGCCGTCGCCCGGGCGGTGGGTGCGGCATCCGGATGCGGCAGCAGGCTCCAGCGGCCGGCCACGGTCGGCGCGCCGGAGCTGGGAGCGAAGGCCATATCCGGCCTTCGTCGCGCCGCGAGCGCCGAGGCGCGTCTCGAGCCTCGGACCGCGCGCTGAGTTCGAACGCGCGGCGTCGCGCCGAGCCGTGCCCGCAGCGCCGTGAAGGTGTCGCCCGTGACGCGCCCCGCCCAGACCAACTCCCAGAGGGCATCGGCGAGCTCCGTGTCGGAGACGGGATCCGCGTCCGGCTCCGCGGCCGCCGCCAGCTGCCGGAAGAAGTAGCCGCCCCCGCCCGCGAGCGCCGCGAGCACCCGCTCGTGCAGCGGACTCGGCTCGATCGCGAGCGGCGCGGGCAGGGTGAGCGGTGCCGCATCCGCGAGGTGCAGGCTCACCCAGCCGTCGCCGCCCGGGAGCTCGCCGCGGCCGGCCCAGATCACCTCGCCCGCTCCCATGAGCTCGTCGAGCATTCCGGGGCTGTAGTCGCGCACCCGGCTCGGCAGGACGAGGCTCTCCCAGCTGCTGGCGGGCAGGGGAAGGCCCGCGAGCTGGTCGATCACGCTCACGAGGCCGTCGATGCCGCTGCGGTGCGACGACCCGACGTGCTGCCAGTCCGGCAGGAACCGGCCCAGTGCCGCCTGCGGCACGGGCTCCACCTCGGCCCTCAGCGCTGCGAGCGACCTCGCCCGCAGTCGCCGGAGCACCTCGGGGTCGACCCATTCGAGGCCGGTCGCACCGGGACGGAACTCGCCCTCCACGGCCCGGCGGTCGGCGGCGAGCCGGCGCAGCGCATCCGTCACGACCGCGACGCCGAGACCGAGCCGGGACGCCGCATCCGCCGCCGTGAACGGGCCGTGCGTGCGCGAGTAGCGACTCACGAGGTCGCCGACCGGGTCGGCGACCGGTTCGAGGAAGGCGCTCGGGACCCCGATGGGGAGGGGCACGCCGAGCGCGTCCCGCAGGCGCGCGGCGTCTTCGACGACCGCCCAACGTTCGACACCCGCGAGCTGCACGCGCAGCACGCGGTTCGCGCGCGCGAGCTCCGTCAACAGCTCAGCTGGTTGAGGAGCGCCGCCCGCAAGGCGACGCGTCTCGAAACCAGTCCCCTCGATGGTGTGGTCTCGAGACGCGTCCGGCTGCGCCGGGCGCTCCTCGACCACCTCGGTGCGAGGCGTGTACCTCTCCCCCACCTCCTCCACCGACAACGGTCCCAGCACCCGCAGCAGGTCGACGATGCCCTCGGCATCGCGCGCGTGCCGTTCGGGCACGAGCCGCTGCAGCTCGGCCTCGGTCTGCGCGATCACCGCGGGGTCGAGCAGCTCCCGCAGCTCGGCGCGCCCCAGCAGTTCGGCGAGCAGCGCCGGGTCGAGCGAGAGCGCGGCCGCCCGGCGCTCGGCGAGCGGCGAGTCGCCCTCGTACAGGAACGCGGCCACGTACCCGAACAGCAGGGTGCGCGCGAAGGGCGAGGGCGCATCCGTCTCCACCTCGACGAGCCGCACCCGCCGGGTCGACAGCTCGGTCGCGAGCTCGCGCAGCGCGGGCAGGTCGTAGACGTCCTGCAGCACCTCGCGCACCGTCTCGAGGATGATCGGGAAGCTCGGATACTTGCGTGCCACCTCGAGCAGTTGGGCCGAGCGCTGCCGCTGCTGCCAGAGCGGCGAGCGGCGGCCGGGGTTGCGCCGCGGCAGCAGGAGGGCGCGTGCCGCCGACTCGCGGAAGCGGGCGGCGAACAGCGCCGAACCCCCCACCTCGTCCGTCACGAGCTGTTCGAGCTCGTCCGGCTCGAAGGCGAACAGCTCGGCGCCGGGCGGGTCGGCATCCGTCTCGGGCAGCCGCACCACGATGCCGTCGTCGCCCGCCATGGCCGAGCCGTCGACGCCGAGGCGCTCCCGGATGCGGGCCGCCACCGCGAGCGCCCACGGCGCGTGCACCGGCATGCCGTACGGGGAATGCAGCACGAGCCGCCAGTCGCCGAGCTCGTCGCGGAACCGCTCCACGAGCAGGGTGCGGTCGCTCGGCACGACGCCCGTCGCGGCCTTCTGCTCGGCGACGAAGGCGAGCAGGTTGCGGGCGGCGCGCTCGTCGAGCCCACTGCTCTCCAGCCGTTCCGTGCTCGCCGTGCCGGATGCCAACTCCGCCTGGAACGCCCCGATCGCGCGCCCCAGCTCGGCCGGCCGCCCCAGTCCGTCGCCCTTCCAGAACGGCACCCGCCCGGGTTGGCCGAACGCGGGAGCGACGAGCACGCGATCCGAGGTGATCTCCTCGATGCGCCAGCTGGTCGCGCCGAGCGCGAACACGTCGCCCACGCGCGACTCGTAGACCATCTCCTCGTCGAGCTCGCCGACTCGGCGGGCACCCTCCTCGCCGCCCACGATGAAGACGCCGAACATGCCGCGGTCGGGGATCGTGCCACCGCTCGTGACCGCGAGCCGTTGCGCTCCCGGGCGCCCGGTGATCGTGCCGGCCACGCGATCCCACACGATGCGGGGCCGCAGCTCGGCGAACTCGTCGGAGGGATACCGCCCGGCCAGCAGGTCGAGGGTCGCGTCGTACGCCGACCGCGGCAGCGTCGCGAACGGCGCCGAACGCCTGACGGTGTCGAACCACTCCTCCACGTCGAGGCTGTCGAGGGCGACCGCCGCGACCGTCTGCTGGGCGAGGATGTCGAGCGGATTCTGCGGCACCGCGATCGCCTCGATGAGGCCCTCGCGCATCCGCTCGGTCACGATCGCGGTGTGCAGCAGGTCGGCGCGGTGCTTCGGGAACAGCACGCCCTTCGAGATCTCGCCCACCTGGTGACCGGCGCGCCCCACGCGCTGCAGGGCGCTCGCAACGGAGGGCGGCGACTCCACCTGGATGACGAGGTCGACCGCGCCCATGTCGATTCCGAGCTCGAGCGAGCTCGTCGCGACCACGCAGCGCAGGCGCCCCGACTTGAGGTCGTCCTCGATCTGGGCGCGCTGCTCCTTCGACACGCTCCCGTGGTGGGCGCGCGCGAGGATGGATTCCGCGCCCGAGGTCTGGCCGGATTGGCCGATCATCTGGGCGGGGAATGCCCCCCTCTGAGGTGATAGAGGAGCGCCGCCGGAGGCGACGCGTCTCGAAATCGCCGGTTCGAGTTCCGCATCCGGTGGCCTCGAGACGCGTTCGGCTTCGCCGAGCGCTCCTCGCCCACCTTCGGTCAGCGCCTCCCCATACAGTTCGTTCATCGACGCCGTCAGCCGCTCCGCGAGTCGTCGCGAGTTCGCGAACACGATCGTGGAGCGGTGCCGCAGCACCTCGTCGACGATCGCCCGGTCGACGTGCGGCCAGATGGAGCCGCCCGACGCCAGCGCCTTCTCGCCCCCCTCGAGCTCGGTAGCCGTCGCTTTCGCGCCGAGCTCCGTCATGTCCTCCACGGGCACCACGACCCGGAGCTCGAAGGTCTTCTCAATGGGCGGCGCGACGATCTCGACGCGCTCGCGCCCGCCCAGGAACCGCGCCACCTCCTCGAGCGGCCGCACCGTCGCCGACAGTCCGATGCGTTGCGCGGGCTTCGGCAGCAGCGCGTCGAGCCGTTCGAGCGACACCGCGAGGTGCGCCCCCCGCTTGGTGGCGGCGACGGCGTGGATCTCGTCCACGATGACCGTCTCGACCCCGGCGAGGGTGTCGCGTGCGGCGCTCGTGAGCATGAGGAACAGCGACTCGGGGGTCGTGATGAGGATGTCGGGCGGCTCCCGCAGCAGCAGGCGGCGGTCGGATGCGGGGGTGTCGCCCGAGCGCACCCCCACCGTGATCGCGGGCGGGGTGAGCCCGAGGCGCTTCGCGGTCTGGGTGATGCCGACGAGCGGCGAACGCAGGTTGCGCTCCACATCCACCCCGAGCGCCTTGAGTGGCGAGATGTAGAGCACCCGCGTTCTCCGCCGCGGGTCGGCGGGCTCGGCCGTCAGCAGCCGGTCGAGCGACCACAGGAATGCGGAGAGCGTCTTGCCCGACCCCGTCGGCGCCACCACAAGCGCGTGCCGTCCCGAGGCGATCGCCTCCCACGCCCCCGCCTGGGCGGCGGTCGGCTGCGGGAAGGCCCCGTCGAACCACTCGCGCGTCGCAGGCGAGAACCTCTCGAGCGCGGCGTCCATCCCCCCATCTTCGTCCCCACCCCCGACCTGCGCCCCGAGCGCCGTCATCCCCGAGAGGTACCCGGCCCCGCGCAGACACCCCGGGCGAGGGCCGTGCGGCACCCGCGCGGTTTCGTCGCGTCGAGACGAACCCCACGACAGCAACGCCGAGCTCGCCGAGCGCTTCGTGCTCTCGGAGGCGACCGTGAAGGCGCACGTCGCCCGCGTGCTCGGCGAGCTCGGCCTCCGCGACCGCGTGCAGGCGGCCGTGCTGGCCTACGAAACGGGGGTCGTGGGCCGCTGACCGCGCCTCCTACGATGGCCGCATGACGGGGGCGTTCGAGGCGGCGGGATGGCGGGACGACCCCGCCGATCCCGCCCGGCAGCGCTGGTGGGACGGCTTCGACTGGACCGAGCACACGCGCCTCGCCCCCATCGTCGACAACCCCGCCGGGCGGCGGCCGATCGGGCGGGAGCCGATCGTGTTCGCGCGCCGCGACCGCACCGCCGTGCTCGGCTGGATCGGCTGGTCGCCGCTCTGGATCGGCGCCGCGCCGTACCTGCTGTGGCTCATCTCGGCCAACGTGCAGGCGCGCCCGCAGGCGGCCGGCTGGATCCCGGTGACCTTCCTGCTCGGCTGGGCGGCGCTCCTGCTGCTGGCCCACCGCGACCGCCGGGAGCTGCAGGCGCTCGGCTGGATCGGCACCCCGAACCCGCGGTGGGCGCTGCTCGGTTCGCTGCCCTACCTGATCGCCCGGCGGCGGGCCCTGCACCGCGATGACGGCGACGCGGAGGGCACCGACACCTCGCTCTTCGCGACCACCGCGGTCGTGCTCGCGATCGCGGGGGCGGCGCTCGTGCTGTGGATGGGTCCGCAGCTCATCGGCATGGCGATCGAGGTGGTCGGCGACCAGTTCCGTCAGCGCACGATCACGCCTGGGCCCTGAGGAACGCGTCCACGTCGCGCAGCATCTCGTCCGACACCGTATGACCGACCCCCGGGTAGACGGCGCTCGTGAGGGTGGTGTGGAAGGGCAGCCAGGCATCCGAACGCTGGACGAGTGCCGGGGTGAACAGCGGATCGCCGCCGCCGCGCCCCCAGAAGGCAGGCGGTCGCTCGGCGGCGAGCCGTGCGTCCCCCGGCTGCTCGCCGCGGATCAGGAAGCCGGCCATGCTCACCGCGAAGGAGACGACCCCGCCGCCCCGCCGCAGCAGGTGGGTTGCGAGGGCGCCCCCCTGCGAGAAGCCGAGCGCCCCGACCCGCGGCGGCACCCACGGCAGGGCGGCCAGCCACTCGAGCACGGCATCCGTCGCCGGATCGACGGTCGCGGGATCCGGGTCGCCCGGGCGCGTGGGATCGCCGTCGAACCAGGCGAAGCCGACGTTCCAGGCCCGCGGTGCGCGCAGCGAGGCGTACACGAAGCCGCTCGGCAGGTAGGGGAACAGGGCGGCCAGGTCGCGCTCATGCGAGCCGCGCCCGTGCAGCACGATCACGAGCGGGCGCTCGCGCCGCGCATCCGCCTCCGCGCTCCACACCACCAGCTCAGGGTCGATCGACAACTCCGTCACGCATCCATCGTGCACCCGCTGCGCCCCTCCCTTCCCCCTCTCCCACCCCAGAAATGCAGGAGACTCCGCGGCTGCGGCCTGTTGCTGCGGGAATCCGCGGGCGGCAGCCTCCGTTTCTCCTGCATTTCTGGGGTGGGAGGGACGGATGCGGTGAGCCGCCGGCGCGGTGCGCCACAATGAAGCCATGAGCACCGTGGGCGCCGGCATCCCCGAACCTCCGCGCGACGAGCCGAACTCCGCGTGGCTCAGCGACGACGAGCTGGAGTGGGTGCGCGGCCGCATCCCCCTGCTGTACGTCGAGGCGGTGCCGGTACGGGTCGACGGGCTCGGCGTCGTCAGCCAGGTGGGCGTGCTGCTGCGCGCGAACGCCGCCGGCGAGATCACCCGAACGCTCGTCTCCGGGCGCGTGATGTACGGCGAGACGATCCGGGATGCGCTGTTCCGCCACCTCGAGAAGGACCTCGGGCCGATGGCGTTCCCGCAACTGCCGACGAGTCCCGTGCCGTTCCATGTGGCGGAGTACTTCCCCATCCCGGGGCTCTCCGCCTACGTCGACGACCGCCAGCACGCGGTGTCGCTCGCCTTCGTGGTGCCCGTGACGGGCACCTGCGAGCCGCGCCAGGACGCCCTGGAGCTCACCTGGGTGACGCCGGGCGAGGCGTCGTCGGCGAGCTTCCACGACGAGCTCGAGGGCGGCCGCGGCACCCTGCTGCGTGCCGCGCTCGCCTCGGTCGGCGTGCTGGGCTGACCGGCCCGGGTCAAGGCCCGACGCATGGCGCGGTTTCGGCTGGATGGCGCGGTTGTGCCGGTGCCATCCAGCCGAAACCGCGCCATCCCGGAGTGCGCGGCGCGCGTCCCGAGTATCTCGATGCTCAGCCGGCGGGGCGGTTGACCCGGCGCCCGCCGGTGCGGGGGTTGCCCGTGGTGGGGGTGCTCGTCGTGTAGCGCGTGGGCTGCGCGGAGCGGCCGGATCCCGACTGCCCGCCGCGCGCCGACTGCCCGGAACGTGTGGACTGCCCGCCGCGGGTCGCCGCCGAGCTGCCGGCGGACTGGCCGCCCCGCGCCGGGCGCCCCGAGCGGTCGGCGCGCGGGCGCTCGCCCTGACGCTGCTGGCCGCCGGCGCGATCCTCGCGGGCCGCACGCTTGCGCTGCGCGTTGGCGCCCTGGCTGCGTCCGCCGCCCTGCTGCTGCACGGTCGCACGCGGCTCGGGCTTCACGTAGGCGGCGACCTCGCCGACGAGGCTCGTGACGGCCGCGGCATCCGCGGTCACCTTCTGCGGCGTCGCGACGATGCCGGCCTTGCGCATGAGCTGCGCCACGTCCTTCTCCTGCGCGGGCAGCACGACCGTGACGACGTCGCCCTCCGACCCGGCACGGGCGGTGCGGCCCGAGCGGTGCAGGTAGGCCTTGTGCTCCATGGGCGGGTCGACGTGCACGACGAGCTCCACGTCGTCCACGTGCACGCCGCGCGCGGCGACATCGGTGGCGACGAGCACGCGCACCGAGCCGTCGGCGAAGGCCGCCAGGTTGCGGTCGCGCTGCGGCTGCGAGAGGTTGCCGTGCAGGTCGACGGCCGGGATGCCCGACGCGGTGAGCTGCTGGGCGAGCTTCTTGGCGTGGTGCTTGGTGCGCATGAACAGGATGCGGCGGCCGCGCCCCGAGGCGAGCGCCTGCACGAGCTGCTTCTTGGTCTCCACGTCGGCGGTGCCGAACACGTGGTGGGTCATCTTGACCGGCGGCTGGTCGATCTCGTTGACCGAGTGCATGACCGGGTTCTCGAGGAAGCGGTTGACGAGCTTGTCGACCCCGTTGTCGAGGGTCGCCGAGAACAGCATCCGCTGGCCGCCGGCCGGGGTGGCCGCGAGGATGCGGGTGACGCCGGGCAGGAAGCCCAGGTCGGCCATGTGGTCGGCCTCGTCGATGACGGTGATCTCGATCGCGTCGAGGCGCACGAGCCGCTGGCCCATGAGGTCCTCGAGGCGTCCGGGGCAGGCGACGACGATGTCGACGCCGGCCTTGAGCGCCGCGACCTGACGGTTCTGCGAGACGCCGCCGTAGATGGTGGTGACGGTGAGGCCGTAGGCGTCGGCGAGGGGTTCGACGGTCGCCGCGATCTGGGTGGCGAGCTCGCGGGTGGGGGCGAGGATGAGCGCGAGCGGCAGGCCCGAGCGGCGTCCGCCGCCGGCGAGCTGCGTGCCGAGGCGCGCCACGAGCGGCAGCGCGAAGGCGATGGTCTTGCCCGAGCCGGTGCGGCCGCGGCCGAGCACGTCGCGCCCGGCGAGCGTGTCGGGCAGCGTGTCGACCTGGATCGGGAACGCCTCGGTCTTGCCGTCGGCGGCGAGCACGGCGACGAGGGGGGCGGGCACGCCGAGCGCGCCGAAGGTGGGGGAGGTCATGGGTGTTTCTTTCGGGTGGTCGCGCGCGCAGCTGCACACGCGGAAGGGCGAGCGTGCCGGTCGGCACGTCGGTTCGCCGTGAAGGAATGTCAGCGCCGGATCCGGTGACGGTTCGGGCTACGAGGGAAGCGTTCGACGACGCGGGCGCGCAGTTGCGCCGCGTCCAGGCTAGCGGGTTTCCCCGCATGACGCGGTTTCTCGGGGCGGATGCTCAGCCGCGGTTACCCTCGAGGGCATGTCCGATGCGCGTACGCAGAGCAGCTACCAGGTTCGTTTCGAGTGGGGCGCCGAGGGCGCGCTCGCGGTGGAGCCGGGCGTGCACGCGATCGTCTGGGTCGACGAGCTCGGCACCGAGGAGCTCCCGCCGGTGTCGGCGGAGCTCGTGACGGGCGCTCTGCACAACGCTGCAGCGTTGGGCCGGTGGTCGCTCGAGCGGCAGGCGGAGCTCGGCGGGCGGTTCGTGGTCGCGGTGGTCGCGGCGGGCGCCCGGCAGCCGGACGGCTCGCTGCGGTTCGCGGTCGAGGATCTGCTGGCGGCCGGGGCCGTCATCGACGCGATCGCCGAGCTCGGCATCGATCACCAGTCACCCGAGGCGGCGGCTGCGGCATCCGCCTACACGGGCCTGCGCAATGCGACCCGGCATCTCGTGTCGGCGTCGGTCTCGGCCCGCGAGCTGCGTGAGGCTACCGCCGCGTCCAGGTGATCCGCAGCTCCGGGTCGAATCGCCGCGAGCACACCCCGCACGAGGTGGGCCGGGTGGGGCGCCGGTAGCGGTAGCTGACGTGCCCGTTCGGGCAGTGCCCGACCCAGGGTGCGAGCTCGTTCGGCACCGGCCCGTCGTGCGTGCGGCCGCCTTCGTAGCCGAGCTCGTCGGCGACCGACTTCCAGCGCGGTCCGTGGCCGGCTCTCGGCCCCGCGATGGCGTGCGCCACCTCGTGCAGCAGCACCTGGTGGATCTCGTCGTCGTCGGAGCGCTGGGCGATGTACCGCGACACCGAGATGCGTTTCGCGGTGAAGTTGCACAGCCCCGCCCGGGTCTTCGCGTTGTCGAAGGCGAAGCTCCAGGAGTCGTCGAGGTGCAGGCGGATGAGGGCATCGGCCCAGGTGCGCACGCGGGGGAGCTCGGCCATCAGCCCCGCCGCAGGGGCTCGAGTCGCACCCGGAGGATGCGGCGGGCGGTCGAGGGCATGTCCCCATTCCAGCACCGACCCCCGCGATCGGCTCGAGCGCTCAGCGTTTCGGCGGGATCTGGAACACCCCACGACCCGGGGGAGGGGAGGCGACGGCCGTCGCATCGGTCACGATCGGCGCGCCGGCGATCCAGTCCCGCAGCCCCGCCCCGTGCACGAGCTGCGCGGGATGCGGGCCGCTCGCGAGCAGCCGCGGCATCCAGTCGAGCGGCAGCGGCGCGGGTGAGGCGACGAGCACGAAGTTGCCGAAGCGGCGGCCCTTGAGCACCTGCGCCTCGCCGAGCACCGCGACATCCGCGAACACCATCCCGAGGGTCGCCGCCTGCCCGCGGGCGAAGGCGGCGCCGGCGCCGTCGGCGATGTTGGCCAGCAGCACGCCGCCGGGTGCGAGGAACGCCGCGCACTCCCGGTAGAACTCGACGCTCGTCACGTGGGCGGGCGTGCGGGCTCCCGCGAACACGTCGACCACGAGCAGCTCGACCGCGCCGCGCAGTCCGCTCGGCAGCCGCCCCAGCACCTCGCGCGCGTCGCCGTAGCGCACCCGGATGGAGGCGTCGCGCGGCAGGGGCAGTTCGCGTCGCACCAGCTCGACCAGCTCCGGTTCGAGCTCGATCACCTGCTGGCGCGATCCGGGCCGCGTGGCGGCGATGTAGCGCGGGATGGTGAGGGCGCCCGCGCCGAGGTGAAGGGCGGTGATCGGCTCGCCCGGCTCGCCGAGCTGGTCGATCACATGGCCCATGCGCGCGATGTACTCGAAGAACAGCCGCGTCGGGTCGTCGAGGTCGACGTGCGACTGCGGGGTGCCGTCGACGACGAGCTCGAAGGCGCCGGGGGTGAACCGGTCGGGGCGCACCTCGGCGCGCATGCCGTTCGAGAGCCTCACGCCCGCCGCATCCTCCACGTGCACATTCTGCCCGCCGGATGGCCGACGTCCGCGTGCTGCCCCGCCGCGCGACTCGGGGGGATGCCCCCACCTGTTCGGGGGCCAGCCCCCTGCCGACGCGCGGCGCGCGTTCCTAGCGTCGAAGCGACAACGAAGGAGCCCCCATGAACACCACCACTCGCGGCCGCCGCGGCCGCCGCATCGCTCTCGCCGCCGGCGTCGGCGTCGTCGGCGCCACCCTGCTGGCCGGCTGTCTGCCCGTCCCCCGCATCGCCTTCCCCCCGGAGGCGCTCGGCGAGCTCGCGACCGAGCAGCACGCCGTGTCGGACGAGGTGCACGCGCTGCGCCTCGAGACCGGCGGCTCCGTGGACGTCGTGCTCGGCGACGAGCCGGGCCTCACGATCCGCGGCCCGCAGGGCATCCTCGATCGGCTGACGGTGGACGAGTCGAACGGCACCCTCGTGCTCGGCAGCACGGGCGGCGCCGGATGGCTGGGCGAGCTGCTGCGCTACACGCTCACCGTCACCTCGCTCGACACGGTCGAGCTCTCCGGTTCGGGCGATGTGCGCGCCGACCTCTCCGCGGCCGACGTCGTGACGATCCGCGTCGACGGCTCGGGCGACGTCACGGGCACGGGCGTCGCGGCGGACAGCGTCGACGTGGAGCTCTCGGGCTCGGGCGACGTACGCCTGGCAGGCCAGGCCGACACCGCCACCCTGCGGGTCTCCGGCTCGGGAGACCTCTCCGCCGGAGCTCTGCGTCTGGTGGACGCGCTGGCCGAGGTCGACGGCTCCGGCGACCTCACCGTCCACGCGAGCGGCGAGCTCGACGCCTCCGTCTCCGGCAGCGGCGACATCCTGGTGCGCGGCAACCCCCGTGTGACCCGCGAGATCTCGGGCTCCGGCGACATCGTCGGCGCCTGAGCCGCGCTGCCCCCGGTCCCCGCATCCCGCCCCCCGGCATCCCGCCCCCCGGCATCCCGCCCCCCGGCGTGCCGGCCCGATGCTCCCGGCGCCTCCCAAATCAAGGAGTCCGGCAACCCGAATCAAGGAGTTGGCGTGACGGATGTGACGGGTGTGACGGATGTGCCCGATTTGCCGCCTCGACTCCTTGATTTGGGATCCCGGACTCCTTGATTTGGGAAGCCGGACTCCGCGGTGAGGGCGGCCCGAGGCCGCCGCGGGCGCGCCGGATCGCGGGTTATAGACCTGCCGGGAACGGATGTCAAGGAATAAGTAGACACGGCGCGTCGTTGGGGCCTATAGTTGTTCTTTGCGCTCCCCCACCCTCGTGCCCTCATATCGCGGTCGGCCGAGGTGTGTCGTGAGACGGGATCCGAAAATGGTGGCGGATCCCCTCACGAGGCTGTGGGCGCCTCTCACCTGACCGACACGAACGGGGACCGACGGGTCTCACGGAGGTTGTTTCCCTTTGGCTGCTGCGCGCTCCGCATCCAGTAAGAATTCCCCCAAGAACGGCCGTGCAGCTTCGCGGCTCTCGTTCGCCAAGATCACCGACACCCTCACGGTTCCGGATCTTCTGGCGCTCCAGACCGAGAGCTTCGACTGGCTCGTCGGCAACGAGGCGTGGAAGGCACGGATCGCGGGCGACCCGACCGCATCCACCACGACGGGCCTCGACGAGATCTTCGAGGAGATCAGCCCCATCGAGGACCTCGGCGAGACGATGCAGCTGTCGTTCTCCCAGCCGGAGCTCGAGGAGCCCAAGTACTCCATCGAGGAGTGCAAGGAGCGCGGCAAGACCTTCGCCGCGCCGCTCTACGTGAACGCCGAGTTCATGAACCACATGACCGGCGAGATCAAGACCCAGACGGTCTTCATGGGCGACTTCCCGCTCATGACCGAGAAGGGCACCTTCATCATCAACGGCACCGAGCGCGTCGTCGTGTCGCAGCTCGTCCGCAGCCCCGGCGTGTACTTCGAGCGCACGCAGGAGAAGACCTCCGACAAGGACATCTTCTCGGCGCGCGTCATCCCGAGCCGCGGCGCGTGGCTCGAGTTCGAGATCGACAAGCGCGACCAGGTGGGCGTGCGCATCGACCGCAAGCGCAAGCAGTCGGTCACCGTGTTCCTCAAGGCCCTCGGCCTCACGAGCGAAGAGATCCTCGCCGCCTTCCCCGGCTACGAGTCGATCGCCTCCACCCTCGAGAAGGACGCCATCCTCACCAAGGAGGAGGCGCTCAAGGACATCTACCGCAAGCTCCGTCCGGGCGAGCAGGTCGCCGCCGAGGCCGCCCGCGCGCTGCTGGACAACTTCTACTTCAACCCGAAGCGCTACGACCTCGCCAAGGTGGGTCGCTACAAGATCAACCGCAAGCTCGGCCTCGACGCCCCGCTCAGCGACTCGGTGCTCACGATCGACGACATCATCGCGACGATCAAGTACCTCGTGGCGCTGCACGCCGGCGAGACCACGCTCCCGGGTGTGCGCGACGGCAAGAAGATCGAGTTCCGCCTCGACACCGACGACATCGACCACTTCGGCAACCGTCGCATCCGCGCGGTGGGCGAGCTCATCCAGAACCAGGTGCGCACCGGCCTCAGCCGCATGGAGCGCGTCGTGCGCGAGCGCATGACCACCCAGGACATCGAGGCCATCACGCCGCAGACGCTCATCAACGTGCGTCCCGTCGTGGCCGCGATCAAGGAGTTCTTCGGCACCAGCCAGCTCTCCCAGTTCATGGACCAGAACAACCCGCTCGCGGGCCTCACGCACAAGCGCCGCCTCTCGGCCCTCGGCCCCGGCGGCCTCAGCCGTGAGCGCGCCGGCGTCGAGGTGCGCGACGTGCACCCGAGCCACTACGGCCGCATGTGCCCGATCGAGACCCCGGAAGGCCCGAACATCGGCCTCATCGGCTCGCTCGCGTCCTTCGCCCGCATCAACTCCTTCGGCTTCATCGAGACCCCGTACCGCCGGGTCTCGAACGGCAAGGTGTCGAGCACGATCGACTACCTGACCGCTTCCGAGGAGGACGACTTCGTCGTCGCCCAGGCGAACGCGCCGCTGGACGCCACGGGCAAGTTCGCCGAGGCGAAGGTGCTCGTCCGCAAGAAGGGCGGCGAGGTCGAGCTCGTCGACGCCGACCAGGTGGACTACATGGACGTCTCGCCGCGCCAGATGGTGTCGGTCGCGACCTCGCTCATCCCGTTCCTCGAGCACGACGACGCCAACCGCGCCCTCATGGGTGCCAACATGCAGCGTCAGGCCGTTCCGCTGCTGCGTTCCGAGTCGCCGCTCGTCGGCACCGGCATGGAGGGCTTCGCGGCCATCGACGCCGGGGACGTGGTCATCGCCGAGAAGTCCGGTGTCGTCGCCGAGGTGTCGGCGGATGTCGTGAGCGTGCAGCTCGACGAGGGCGGCACGCAGGAGTACTACCTGCGCAAGTTCGACCGCTCGAACCAGGGCACGAGCTACAACCACCGCGTGCTCGTCAACCAGGGCGACCGCGTCGAGGCGGGCGAGGTCATCGCCGACGGCCCGGCGACCGAGAACGGCGAGCTCGCGCTCGGCAAGAACCTGCTCGTGGCGTTCATGCCGTGGGAGGGTCACAACTTCGAGGACGCCATCATCCTGAGCCAGAACCTGGTGAAGGACGACACGTTGAGCTCGATCCACATCGAGGAGTACGAGGTCGACGCGCGCGACACCAAGCTCGGCAAGGAGGAGATCACCCGCGATCTCCCCAACGTGAGCCCGGAACTGCTCGCCGACCTGGACGAGCGCGGCATCATCCGCATCGGCGCCGAGGTGCGCCCCGGCGACATCCTCGTCGGCAAGGTCACCCCGAAGGGCGAGACCGAGCTCTCGGCGGAGGAGCGCCTGCTGCGCGCGATCTTCAACGAGAAGAGCCGCGAGGTGCGCGACACGAGCCTCAAGGTGCCCCACGGCGAGGAGGGCACCGTCATCGGTGTCAAGGTGTTCGACGCCCAGGACGGCGACGACGAGCTCGGCTCGGGCGTCAACCAGCGCGTCGTGGTGTTCATCGCCCAGAAGCGCAAGATCACCGCGGGCGACAAGCTCGCCGGTCGTCACGGCAACAAGGGCGTCATCTCGAAGATCCTGCCCGTCGAGGACATGCCGTTCCTCGCGGACGGCACCCCGGTCGACGTGATCCTCAACCCGCTCGGCATCCCCGGCCGCATGAACTTCGGCCAGGTGCTGGAGACCCACCTCGGATGGGTCGCCAAGCAGGGCTGGAAGGTCGACGGTTCGCCGAAGTGGGCGGCGCGTCTGCCCAAGGAGGCCCACGAGGCCGCCCCGAACACCAAGGTCGCGACCCCGGTGTTCGACGGCGCGCTCGAGGAGGAGATCGAGGGTCTGCTCGACTCGACCACCCCGAACCGCGACGGCGTGCGGATGATCGACCACACCGGCAAGACGGTGCTGTTCGACGGCCGCTCGGGCGAGCCCTTCCCGGAGCCCATCTCGGTCGGCTACATGTACATCCTGAAGCTGCACCACCTCGTGGACGACAAGATCCACGCGCGGAGCACCGGCCCGTACTCGATGATCACCCAGCAGCCGCTCGGTGGGAAGGCGCAGTTCGGCGGCCAGCGCTTCGGTGAGATGGAGGTGTGGGCGCTCGAGGCCTACGGGGCCGCGTACGCGCTGCAGGAGCTCCTGACGATCAAGTCCGACGACATCCTGGGCCGCGTGAAGGTCTACGAGGCGATCGTCAAGGGCGAGAACATCCAGGAGCCCGGCATCCCGGAGAGCTTCAAGGTGCTCATCAAGGAGATGCAGTCGCTGTGCCTGAACGTCGAGGTGCTCGGCGCCGACGGCACCGCCCTCAGCCTCAAGGACACGGATGACGAGGTCTTCCGCGCCGCCGAGGAGCTGGGCATCAACATCTCCACCCGCTTCGAGTCGTCGTCGATCGACGACATCTGAGCCGGGCCACCCACAGGATTTCGAACGACGAGCGAGAGAGAACACATTCAGTGATCGACGCAACCACTTTCGATCAGCTTCGGATCGGCCTGGCGACGAGCGCGGACATCCGCGCCTGGAGCTACGGCGAGGTCAAGAAGCCCGAGACCATCAACTACCGCACCCTCAAGCCCGAGAAGGACGGTCTGTTCGGTGAGCAGATCTTCGGACCCTCCCGCGACTGGGAGTGCTCCTGCGGCAAGTACAAGCGCGTGCGCTTCAAGGGCATCGTCTGCGAGCGCTGCGGCGTGGAGGTCACCAAGAGCTCCGTCCGTCGCGAGCGCATGGGCCACATCGAGCTCGCCGCGCCCGTCACGCACATCTGGTACTTCAAGGGTGTGCCGAGCCGCCTCGGCTACCTCCTCGACATGGCGCCGAAGGACCTCGAGAAGGTCATCTACTTCGCCGCGTACATGGTCATCAACGTCGACGAGGACGGCCGCCACGCCGACCTCCCCGGCCTCGAGAACGAGCTCCGGCTCGAGGTGAAGGCGCTCGAGCAGCAGCGCGACAGCCGCATCAGCGACCGTCTCGTGCAGCTCGAGGCCGACCTCGCCGCGCTCGAGGAGGAGGGCGCCAAGGCCGACCAGAAGCGCAAGGTCAAGGACGCCTCCGACAAGGAGACCGGCCAGATCCGCAAGTCGTACGACGAGCAGATCGACCAGCTCGAGCGCGTGTGGGAGGCCTTCCGCACCCTCAAGGTCGGCGACCTGAAGGCGGAGGACTCGGTCTTCCACGAGCTGCAGGACCGTTACGGCCTGTACTTCGAGGCCTACATGGGTGCCGAGGCGATCCAGCGTCGCCTGCAGGCGTTCGACCTCGAGGCCGAGGCGGAGCTGCTGCACGACCAGATCGCGAATGGCAAGGGTCAGAAGAAGATCCGCGCCATCAAGCGTCTGCGGGTCGTGAACTCCTTCCTGCAGACCGGCAACTCGCCGGCCGCCATGGTGCTGGATGTCGTCCCGGTGATCCCGCCGGAGCTGCGCCCGATGGTGCAGCTCGACGGCGGCCGCTTCGCGACCAGCGACCTCAACGACCTCTACCGTCGCGTGATCAACCGCAACAACCGTCTGCGTCGTCTGCTCGACCTCGGGGCCCCCGAGATCATCGTCAACAACGAGAAGCGGATGCTGCAGGAGGCCGTCGACGCGCTGTTCGACAACGGCCGCCGCGGCCGCCCGGTCACCGGCACCGGCAACCGTGCGCTCAAGAGCCTGTCCGACATGCTCAAGGGCAAGCAGGGCCGGTTCCGTCAGAACCTGCTCGGCAAGCGCGTGGACTACTCGGGCCGTTCGGTCATCATCGTGGGTCCGCAGCTCAAGCTGCACCAGTGCGGTCTGCCGAAGCAGATGGCGCTCGAGCTGTTCAAGCCGTTCGTCATCAAGCGCCTCATCGACCTCTCGCACGCGCAGAACATCAAGGCTGCCAAGCGCATGGTCGAGCGTTCGCGCCCGCAGGTGTGGGATGTGCTCGAGGAGATCATCCGCGAGCGCCCCGTGCTGCTGAACCGCGCCCCCACCCTGCACCGTCTCGGCATCCAGGCGTTCGAGCCGCAGCTCGTGGAGGGCAAGGCCATCCAGCTGCACCCGCTCGTCTGCACCGCGTTCAACGCCGACTTCGACGGCGACCAGATGGCCGTGCACCTTCCCCTCTCGGTGGAGGCGCAGGCCGAGGCCCGCATCCTGATGCTCGCCTCGAACAACATCCTGAAGCCGTCGGACGGCCGCCCGGTCACCCTGCCCTCGCAGGACATGATCATCGGTCTGCACCACCTGACCACGGTCAAGGAGGGTGCCGTCGGCGAGGGTCGTGCGTTCTCGTCGATCTCCGAGGCGATCCTCGCCAAGGATGAGGGCACGCTCGACCTCAACGCGCTCGTCAAGATCCGTCTCGAGGGCGTGTACCTCGAGAACGCGGACGACGACTTCGTGCAGGGCTCGACGAAGGTGCTCCAGACCACGCTCGGCCGCGCGCTGTTCAACCAGGCGCTTCCGGTGGACTACTGGTACACCGAGGCCGTCGCCGACAAGGGCAAGATCTCCGCGATCGTCAACGACCTCGCGGAGCGCTACCCCAAGGTGGAGGTCGCCGCGGCGCTCGACCGCATCAAGGACGCCGGCTTCCACTGGGCCACCCGCTCGGGTGTCACCGTCGCCCTGTCGGACATCATCACGCCGAAGGACAAGCCCGCGATCGTGTCCAAGCACGAGAAGCAGGCCGCCAAGATCCAGGGCGAGTTCGACAAGGGTCTCATCGACGACGCCACGCGCCGCAAGGAGCTCATCGACATCTGGACGGAGGCGACCAACGAGATCGCCGCGTCGATGCAGGAGAGCTACCCGAAGGACAACAACATCTTCCGGATGGTGTCGTCGGGCGCCCGTGGTAACTGGCTGCAGGTGCGCAACATCTCGGGTATCCGCGGCCTCGTCGCGAACCCGAAGGGTGAGACCATCGCGCGTCCGATCATCTCGTCGTACCGCGAGGGCCTGTCGGTGGCGGAGTACTTCATCGCCACGCACGGTGCCCGTAAGGGCCTCGCCGACACGGCGCTGCGCACCGCGGACTCCGGCTACCTGACGCGTCGTCTCGTCGACGTCGCGCAGGATGTCATCATCCGCGAGGACGACTGCGGCACCTCGAAGGGTCTCGAGCTGCGCATCGCGGTCAAGGGCGCCGATGGCGTGCTGGTCCGCGACGAGAACGTCGAGAACTCGGTCTACGCCCGGTCGCTCGCCGAGGACGCCGTCGACGCCACGGGCGCCGTGGTGGCCGAGGCCGGCTCGGACGTCGGCGACGTGCTCATCGCGAAGCTCATCGCCGCGGGCGTCGAGACGGTCAAGGTGCGCTCCGTGCTCACCTGCGAGTCGGCGGTCGGCGTCTGCGCCGCCTGCTACGGCCGTTCGCTCGCGACCGGCAAGCTCGTGGACATCGGCGAGGCGGTCGGCATCATCGCCGCCCAGTCGATCGGCGAGCCCGGAACGCAGCTCACGATGCGTACCTTCCACCAGGGTGGTACCGCCGGTGCGGACGACATCACGCAGGGTCTGCCGCGCGTCACCGAGCTCTTCGAGGCTCGCACTCCGAAGGGCGCGAGCCCGATCGCGGAGGCCGCGGGTCGCATCGAGATCGAGGACACCGAGCGTCAGCGTCGCATCATCCTGACTCCCGACAACGGCGACGAGCCGCAGATCTACCCCGTGCTCAAGCGCGCCACCCTCCTCGTGGAGGACGGCCAGCACGTGGAGCTCGGTCAGCAGTTCGTGGTCGGCAACCTGGACCCGAAGGAGGTGCTGCGCGTGCAGGGCGTCCGCGCCGTGCAGCTGCACCTCGTCGACGGTGTGCAGGGCGTCTACCGCAGCCAGGGCGTGCCGATCCACGACAAGCACATCGAGGTCATCGTCCGTCAGATGCTGCGCAAGGTGACCGTCGTCGAGCACGGCGACACCGAGCTGCTGCCGGGTGAGCTCGTCGACCGTTCGCGGTACAACGAGATCAACCGTGCCGCGCTGACCGAGGGCAAGAAGACCGCCTCGGCGCGTCAGGAGGTCATGGGCATCACCAAGGCGTCGCTGGCGACCGAGTCGTGGCTGAGTGCCGCGTCGTTCCAGGAGACCACCCGCGTGCTCACGCAGGCGGCGATGGAGGGTCGCTCCGACCCGCTCGTCGGTCTCAAGGAGAACGTCATCATCGGTCAGCTCATCCCGGCCGGTACCGGTCTCTCGAAGTACCGCAACGTGTCGGTGGATGCCACGGAGGAGGCGAAGGCGGAGCGCTACCCGAACCGCATCTTCGCCGACGACTCGGCGTTCAGCGAGGCGGATCTGAGCTTCGTCGACTTCGACAGCTTCAGCTCGGACGACTTCCAGCCCGGCACCTACAACTGATCGCCCGGGTGGGTGGGCAGCTCGCGCCGCCCACCCACCCGCTGGTCGAGTACCGCGCAGCTTTCACCCGCGGTTCGCGCCGCGCAGCTACCCAACCCGCTGGTCGAGTAGCCGCGCAGCGGCGTATCGAGACCACACGAAGAAGGCCCCCGCCTGTCGGCGGGGGCCTTCTTCGTCGTTCGGGGCTCAGCCCGCGCGGCCGTCGAGCGCCTGCTGCACCGCGGCGTCGCCGTGCTCGCGCAGGTAGGCGACGAGGTCGGGGTAGCTCGACGGGTTGCCCGCGAGGGCGACCCAGTTGGCCTGGTCGAGGGCGAGCTCGGCGAGCTCGGCCGCGGGGGTGGCGGGGTCGGCCGCGCGCGACACCGCCGCGGGTGCGGGGGCGGCGGCGGGCGCGGGTGGTGCGGGAACGGGCGCCGCGGGCGCGGCCGCCGCCGTGGGCGTGCCCGGGTAGCCGGGGTGCACGGGTGCGTTCTCGAGCGCGTACGCGCGCACCGCGGCGGGTGCGGTGAGGGCCACGAGGGTGACGACCGCGGGTGCGAGGAGGGCGAGCACGAACGGGTACGGCAGCAGGCTGACGGCGATCCCCGTGAACGAGGTGTTGAGCGATCCGACGATCGCGACGATGAAGGTCACGAGGCCGAGGCCCCCGACTGCGCCGGCCAGGCCGAGCACGACGACGCGCGATCCTGCGGGGTCGGCGAGCAGGCGCGTGCGCGCCACGACTGCGGCGATCGCGGCGGCGGCGAGCGCCACGAGGAAGGCGATCGAGTAGCCGATCTGCGCGGAGGGCAGGAAGAGCGAGAGCAGCACGACCACGGCGAGCACGCCCGAGGCGACGGCTGCGACGGTGAGGGCGTCGCGGGCGACGCGGAACCAGAGCTGCAGCGGCGGAAGCGGGGTCACCGCGGCGGCGAGCGCGGGCGAGCAGAGAGCTCCGGCGAGCAGTGCGAGCCAGAGCACGAAGGTGCCGTCGGTGAGGGTCTCGACGCCGAACCCCGTGAGGGCCCAGTCGGACAGGGCCGAGATGAGCACGAGCGGCAGAATGGCGACGCTGACCCCCCAGCCGATGATCCGGCCGGATGCCGAGCGCCGCAGCACGGCACCGATGATCGCGAGGAGCGCGGCGCCCTTGGCGAGCAGCACCACGATGAGCAGGATGATCACGAGCGCCGAGGCGAGGTACTGAGACACCTGGATCGACCCGATGACGACGCCGAGGAGCGTCGTGAGTGCGGCCGCGCCGCCCACGACGGCGAGCAGGATGAGGCCGATGCGTGCCGCGGCGGGCACCGCACCGGGGTCGGCGGCGAGCTCGGCGCGCCGCGGCTGCGCGATGAGTGCCGTGCCGGCGAGGCCGATGGCGGCCGCGAAGCCGATCCCGGAGACGAGGCCGAACCCCGAGAGCACGAGGTACACGAGCACGAGGATCCCGTACGGCGCGGCGAACGCCAGGCGGATGCCGAGCACCGTCGGGATCGAGATCGGCCCGAGCGCTCCCGCGCGCACCAGGAAGGTGAGCCCCACCCCGAGCACCGTGAGGATCGTCACCAGCAGCACGTCGATGCGCGTCGCCGCGGTCGAGATCCCGAAGCCGCTGACGGTCCACGGGAGGGCGAGCGAGATGAGCAGCAGGACCGCGGCCGCGGCATCCCGCGCCCAGTCGTCGATGCCCATCGGGGGCAGCAGTCGGCGCGGGGCGGGGGTGGATTGCTGCGGGGCCAGCTCGGGATACGGGTTCGTCATGGGGGAGATCATTCCCTATTCAGGCGACCGCGTGCCGCTCAGTAGTCCGTGGCGCGCACGAGGGAGTCGAGCTTGCCCTCCCGGCTGAGCTCCACGAGGTGGTTGGCCGCCGTCGCCGACCACTCGCCGACCGTGGCGAGCACGCTGAACTGCCAGCCGCCGTCGGACTGCACGGCGGTCAGCGTCGGGTTGTCGAGCTCGAGCTCCTCGAGGTCGATGGGGAGGTCGGCGAGGCAGTTGCTGCCGTCGTCGGTCGAGTACTCGTACTCCTCCCAGTAGTAGTCCCAGTAGGTGGACGACACGGTCCAGTCGGCGCAGGTGCCCGAGAGGTGCAGTTCGCCTTCGGAGTCGCCGTAGGGGGCGCTCCACGAGACGCTCACGTCGTCGATGGTGGTGTGGCCGGCGTCCGCGTTGGCGAACGCCGCGGAGTCGATGCTGAGCACTCCGCCCTCGTCGCTCCAGTAGCTCCAGGGGCTGTCGGGCAGGAAGGCGGGGCCGTAGAGCGCGATCACCCGGCGCTCCGCGAGCGGCAGGGTGGCCGCGAGCTGCTCCCAGTAGTCGTCGCCCGCCTCGGTGTCGAGGGCGGCGCGCACGGTCTTCTCGGCGGCGCTCGCCGCATCCGGCGAGGTGACGGCCGCCGGGATGGTGTCGCCCAGTGCGGGCGGGTCGTCCGACCAGCGCCACGAGGCCTGGTAGGCGAAGTCGGCGGCGGTCAGCAGGGGGCTCACGTACCAGCCGGGGCCCTCCTGCACGGTGACCACGGAGACGATGCCGGGGGTCTCCTCGTCGAGCTCGCCGAAGTCGACGGTGTAGGGGAGGTCGAGGCTGTCTTCGAGGCTCTGCCGCGACTGCTCGAGGATGTCGTCGATCTCGTCCTCCGAGTAGCCGTAGCTCTCGAACTGCTCCTTGTTCGCCTGACGGGAGAGGTCGATGATCGCGTCGGCGAGCTCCTTCTCGTCGCCGTCGATGGTGAGCGTGCCGTCGTTCACCGTGACGCGCTGCACGCCTTCGGCGAGCTCGTCGCTCGTGAACTCGAGGTCGTCGGTCGTCACGGTGACCGCGTTCTTGATGCGCTCGATGTTTTGGCGCGCGGTGGCCGAGTCCGTGTCGTCGGTCTGGATCTCACCGAGCTTCTGGACGGCGCCCTGGAGGCTCGCGATCTCGCTCGGGGCGAGGCTGCCGGCGATCCCGAGGGGGTCGAGCGAGAGCGAGGAGCTCAGCAGCTTCTGCGCCGCACCTTCGGGCGAGGTCGCGGGAAGCAGTCGGGGCAGGAAGATCGCCGCGGTCACGCCGCCGCCGACCACGAGGGCGCCGACGACGCTGAGCGAGACGATGAGGGGCACGCGGGACTTCTTCGGGCGCGCGGCGCCGGGGGCGGCTGCGTCCGCGGACGGGACGCCGAACGGCGATGCGCCGGCCGCCGGCACCTCGCCCAGCGACGCGGGGTAGGCGACCGGGGTCGCCGGGGTGCTCGGCGCGACCGGCGGCACGATCGGTGCCGCGACCGCCGGGGCGGGGGCGCCGCCGGCGCGGATCGCGGTGACCGCGGCGCGGGCGCGCTCATCGCCGTACTGGGCGAGCCAGTCGAGCAGCCCGGGGTACACGGCCGGGTGCGCAGCCACCTCCGCCCCGAGCTCCGGGGCGGCCGCCGCGATCTCCGAGAGCCGGGCGGGCGCGGTCGTGGGGTTCTGCAGTTCGATCCGGAGCGCGTCGTGGTCGTTCATGTGCCCTCTCATGCTGAGCGGTCGGGGTGGTCAGCCGGCTGTTCAGCGGCATGAGGAGCTACGAATCTCTCGCCGCAGATGGCCTGAAAACTATCACGAGGCGTCCTCGCCTCCGTAGCCCCTCGTCCGAGGGATGTGCGCTCACTAGGCTGGTTCCGTCCAGTGAAGGAGCTGTCATGTCCGAGCCGAGCGAACCCACCGAAACCCCGACGGACGACACCTCCGCGACCCCCGCCGCCGGGGCGGATGCTGCGCCCGAGCCTGTCGCGCTGGTCGAGCCGGTTGCGGCGCCTGTCGAGGCCGGCCCCGTGGAGGCCGGCCCGGCGGAGTCCGCCGCTGCCGAATCCGCCGCCGAGTCCGTCGCCGCCGAGTCGGCCCCCGTGGAGACCGCCCCCCTGGTGGCCGAACCGGTCGAGGCCCCGGCGGCCGTCGCACCGACCGCACTGCCGACCCCCGCGTCCGCACGCGAGGTGGTCTACGTGCAGGCGCCGACGCCGCCCGCGGCCCGGCACAACCGCGGGTTCGGCGCGCTCATCTCGGTGCTCGGCACCCTCGCCTTCGCCCTGCTCTATCTCGCGGTCGCCGCGATCATCATCGCCGTGCGCCCCGGGATCGACGTCGAGCGGGTGCTCGGCCAGTTCGTGGTGAGCGCCGTGTTCTGGGTGCCCGTCGCGAGCTACCTGGTCTTCTCGGTCGCCTTCGCGCTCATCGTGAACCGCGCCGCCTGGTGGTCGCATGTGCTCGGCAGCCTGTTCGTGGCGGCGCTGAGCTACGCGGTCTCGCTCGGGGTGCTGGCGCTCGCGAGCGACATCATCAACAGCACCCCCGCCGAGGCCGTGGTGCTGCTCGGCTCCATCGCGACGAGTCCGTTCCTCATCGCCGCGCTCGTGATCGCACGCGAGACGGCGCTGTGGTTCGGGCTCGCGATCGCCTGGCGGGGTCGCCGGGTCAAGGAGCGCAACGCGGCGGATCGGGCCCAGTTCGAGCAGACCGTCGCCGAGCGGCGGGCCGAGTATGAGCGAGCGCACCCCGCATCCTGAGCGGGTCGTCGGCGTCTTCGTCGCCGTCAGCTGGGCGGCGGTGGTGTTCGCGGTCTTCGGGGTGCTCGCGGTGCTCCTCGACCGCGATCCCGTCGATCATCCCGTCGGCCCGCTGTACGGCGTGGCGGCGATCGGCGTCTCGGTCGTGGTCGTCTACCTGGGGATCGTGCTGACGGTGCCCGCGCGTCGGCCGTGGCTCGGGGCGATCACGACGGCGGCGGGGGTGTATCTCGCGATCGTGGGTCTGGCGGCGCTCGTGGACCTCTCGCTCGCCGTCGCGCAGGCGGGCAGTCCCTTCGCGGCCGTCGCCGCGGTGCTCGCGGCGGCGCCGCCCATCGTGTGCTGGGCGGTGCTGCATCCCGCACGTCGTGCCCGACCGGGGCGGGCACCCCGGTAGGGTGATCGCGGGCTCGCCCAGCTCACCACCATCGGCCTCTGCGGAAGGGCAGCGTTGACGGATCTCGCGAACGACTCCGGCGCGGCCGCCGTGCCGCCCCCGCCCCCTCCGCCGCCCCCGCCCCCGCCGCCCCCTGCGCCTCCGCTTCCGCCGGCCCCGCCGCCGCCCCCGCCTCCTGCTCCGCCTGCACCTCCGGCGCCCCCTGCACCCCCGGCGCCTCCACCCGCGCCTCCGGCTCTGCCGACGCCTCCTGCGCCTCCGGCTCCGCCTCCGGCTCCCGCCCCGTCGGCGCCGCCTGCCCCTCCCGCGCCGCCTGCCCCTCCCGCTCCGCCCGCGCCTCCGGCCGCTCCCGCGGAGGGGCTCATCGGGCTGCCGCCGGGCGCCCCGAGCGAAGCGATCGCGCCGACAGCCGCCGAGCCGGCGCTCGCCGAGGCCGAGGTCGAGACGGTCTTCGTGGAGCGCCGATCGCGCACCCGGTGGCGCCTGGAGCTCGACGGCGGCATCGAGTTCCCGCTCACCGCGACGACCGTCGTGCTGGGGCGCAACCCCGCGAGCGGCGACCCCGACATCCAGGACATCGCCGTGCCCGACGCCACCCGCACGCTCTCGAAGGTGCACGCCCGCCTGCGCCGCGACGGTGAGGAGTGGACGGTCACCGACCTGAAGTCGACCAACGGTGTGGTCGTCGTGGCCGATGACGGCACCGAGACGGAGCTCGAGCCCGGTGCGAGCGTCGCCGTGACGGGCGAGTTCTTCCTCGGTGAGGTGGGGATGCGGATCGTCGCCGTGCGCTGACCGGGCCGTATCCCCCGGATGCGGGGGTCGTCCGAAGGGGTCGCGCCGGGTAGCGTGACGAACTCAGGAACGTACGTGGCGCTCCTGGCGTGTTGTCGGTCGGGGGGTCGGCACGCGTGGAACCGTGCCGACACCGAGGGGGTGGCATGGCCTCCCTTTCTGAGATCCTGATCATCCGCGGTCAGCTGCCGATCACGAGCATCGACACGGCGGCCGCCGGGTCCGACGCCGACGAGGACCAGATCCGCGGCCTCGTCGCCCAGGGCGTGCTCTCCGAGAGCCAGGTGGCGTCGGCACGGGCGGCCCAGCTGAACCTGCCGTTCGTCGACCTCACCGAGTACCCGGTCGACCACTCGGCCGTCTCGCTCGTGCCGATCGGGCTGCTGCGGCGCCACAACATCCTGCCCATCGGCCGCGACGGCGACCGCCTGCTGCTCGCGATGGCCGACCCGCAGGACGTGCTCGCCCTCGATGACATCCGTGCCGCCGTGCGCATCTCCGTGCGCCCCGTGGTGGCCGAGCGCCAGGACCTCATGAACGCGATCGCGCGCTTCGTGCGTGCCGACGGTGAGCTCAACGACCTCACCTCCGCGATTCAGGAGGAGACCGGCGAAACGTCGACCGACCTTGCGGTGCAGGAGGTCGAGGACGACGCGCCGATCGTGCGTTTCGTGAACCTGCTCATCAGCCAGGCGATCCAGGACCACGCATCCGACATCCACATCGAGCCGGCCGAGCACGACATGCACGTGCGGTACCGCATCGACGGCGTGCTGCACGAGATGCAGCGGGCGCCCAAGTCGATCCAGAACGGCGTCATCAGCCGCCTCAAGATCATGAGCGACATCGATATCGCCGAGCGTCGCAAGCCGCAGGACGGCCGCCTGTCGGTCATGCACGGCGGCCGCAAGATCGACCTCCGTGTCGCGACCCTGCCGACGGTGTACGGCGAGAAGGTCGTCATGCGTATCCTCGACAACTCGGCGACGCAGCTCGGCATCCAGCAGATGGCGATGCTCGACCACAACCTCGACCGCTTCAAGAAGTCGTACTCGAAGCCCTACGGCATGATCCTCGTGACCGGCCCGACGGGTTCCGGTAAGTCCACGACGCTCTACACGACCCTCAACGAGGTTGCGAAGCCCGAGATCAACGTCATCACGGTCGAAGACCCGGTGGAGTACCGACTCCCCGGCATCAACCAGGTGCAGGTGAACGTCAAGGCGGGCCTCACCTTCGCGAGCGCGCTGCGCAGCATCCTGCGGTCCGACCCGGACGTCGTGCTGCTCGGTGAGATCCGCGACAAGGAGACGGCGCAGATCGCCATCGAGGCGTCGCTCACCGGTCACCTCGTGCTCTCCACGCTGCACACCAACGACGCGCCGAGCGCGGTCACGCGGCTCATCGAGATGGACATCGAGCCGTTCCTCGTGGGCTCCGCGCTGGACTGCGTGGTCGCCCAGCGTCTTGCGCGGCGCCTGTGCGACAAGTGCAAGCAGCCGTACCATCACGGTGCCGAGGAGCTCGCCGCGCTCGGGTTCGGTTACGACCCGCGGATGGGCATGCCCACGCTGTTCCGCCCGGTGGGCTGCCAGCACTGCTCGAACACCGGCTACCGCGGACGCATGGCGCTGCACGAGGTGATGTCGGTGAGCGAGGACATCGAACGCCTGGCCGTTCAGCGCGCCTCGAGTGCCGACATCGGCCGGGTCGCGGTCGGGCAGGGAATGGCCACGCTCCGTCAGGACGGGTGGGCGAAGGCCCTGCTCGGCATGACGAGCATCGAGGAGATCCTGCGCGTCGTCGCATAACGGCGGCGCGGATGCGCGAGTTCCGATGGAGGGGGAGGACCAGCGCGTGAGCAACAACATCTACGAGATCCCGTTGACGGATCCCGCGGCACCGCCGTTCGGCGTGCCGGGGACCGGCGGCACTCTGCCGCCGCCGCACGCCGAGCTGCCGCCGAACGCGGCACCGACGACCGACTTCTCGCGCCTGCCCCCGCCGGGTGCGGCGCCGGGAGATGCTGCGCCGCCGCCGGTGCGTGAACCGCAGGCGTTCGGTGCGCCGGCGTACGGTGCGCCCGCGCCCGAGGCCTACCCCGTCCCGCTGGGCGGGTCCGTTCCTCCGATCCCGTCCGGGTTCGGGGCGATCCCCGGGTTGACGCCGGCGCCGGAGCCCGAGTCGGCCGTGCCCGACTTCGCGGCGGCGCCCCCGCCGCCGCCTCCGCTTCCGGCGGCTCCCGCGCCGACCGTCGACCCGAGCTCGGTGTTCATCGACGACGAGTTCGCCCGCGCTGCCCGCGTGAACGCCGACCCCGACCTGCTGCACTGCCTGCAGGAGGTGCTCCTGGCGGGTGCCTCCGACCTGCACGTCTCGGTGGGGACTCCGCCGCTGCTGCGCATCGACGGCACGCTCATGCCGGTGCACGGGCAGGACTACTGGGACCGCGAGCGAACCGCCACGGCGCTGTACAGCATCCTGAGCGCCGCGCAGCGAGCGACCTTCGATGAGCACCTCGAGCTGGACTTCGCCTTCACCCTCTCGGCGAACGCCCGCTTCCGCGTGAACTTCTACCAGCAGCGCGGTGCGCTCGGTGGCGCCTTCCGCATCATCCCCACCGAGATCAAGCAGCTCTCACAGCTGGGGGTGCCGGACCAGATCGGCGAGTTCTCGAAGCTGCCGCGCGGGCTTGTGCTCGTGACGGGACCGACCGGCTCGGGGAAGTCGACGACGCTCGCGGCCCTCGTCGACCTCGTGAACCAGACCCGCGCCGACCACATCGTGACGGTCGAGGATCCGATCGAGTTCCTGCACACCAACAAGAAGGCGCTCGTCAACCAGCGCGAGGTGGGGGCCGACACCCACAGCTTCGGCGCCGCCCTCAAGCACGTGCTGCGGCAGGACCCCGACGTGATCCTCATCGGCGAGCTCCGCGACCTCGAGACGATCTCCGTTGCGCTCACCGCAGCCGAGACCGGCCACCTGGTCTTCGCGACCCTGCACACGCAGAACGCGGGCGCGACCATCGACCGCGTGATCGACGTGTTCCCGCCGCACCAGCAGGACCAGATCCGCATCCAGCTCGCGGCCACCCTGCAGGGGGTCGTGTGTCAGACCCTCGTGAAGCGGGCCTCCGGCTCGGGTCGCGCGGTGGCTACCGAGATCATGATCACGACGCCGGCCATCGCCAACCTCATCCGCGAGGGCAAGACCCACCAGGTGCGCTCGGCGCTGCAGGCGGGACGCCAGTTCGGCATGCAGACGATGGATCAGCACCTCGCCGAGCTCGTGAACTCGGGCGTCGTCTCGTATGGGGCGGCCGCCGAGAAGGCGCAGGACATGGAGGACTTCAAGCGCCTCGTGCACCGGAGCGATGCGGTGGCCCAGCTATGACGATGCTCAACTACGCCTACAAGGGGCGTGACGGTGGCGGCAAGATCGTCAAGGGCAAGCTCGATGCGCCGAGCGAGGCGGCGGCTGTCGCGCGGCTCAAGACGATGGGTGTCATGCCCACCGAGCTCGCCCAGTCGGCTGCGGGCACCGGTCTCCAGATGGAGATCAACATCGGCTTCCTCGAGAAGAAGGTGGGGCTGAAGGATCTGGCGGTCATGAGCCGCCAGATGGCGACCATGGTCTCCTCGGGCCTGTCGCTGCTGCGGACGCTCACGATCCTCGCCGATCAGACCGAGAACAAGAAGCTCGGCACGACACTGGACGCCGTGCGCGTGCAGGTGGAGACGGGCGCCTCGCTGTCGGCGGCGTTCGGCAAGTTCCCGCAGGTGTTCCCGCCTCTCATGGTCCATCTGATCCGGGCCGGTGAGACCGGCGGCTTCCTCGATCGCTCGCTCGAGTCGGTGGCGTCGACCTTCGAGAAGGAGGTCAAGCTCACCCAGACCATCAAGTCGGCGCTCACCTACCCGATCGTGGTGCTCTGCATGGCCGTCGTCGCGACGATCGCGATGCTCGTGTTCATCGTGCCCGTGTTCGAGACGATGTTCGCGGGGCTCAACGCCGAGCTGCCGGTTCCGACCCAGATCCTCGTGACTCTCTCGAAGAACATGATCTGGATCGTGCCGCTGCTCATCGTGATCGGCATCGTCTTCGCGCTCTGGTGGCGAAGTCACAAGCACGACGAGAAGGTGCGGCAGAAGGTCGACAGCCTGAAGCTCAAACTGCCGGTCTTCGGCCTGCTGTTCAAGAAGGTCGCGGTGGCGCGCTTCGCCCGCAACTTCTCCACGATGACGAAGTCGGGTGTGCCGATTCTGCAGGCGCTCTCGATCGTGGGCGAGACCTCGGGCAGCTGGGTGATCGCGAATGCGATGCAGCGCGTGCAGGACTCGGTGCGCTCGGGCAGGTCGGTCTCGGCGCCGCTTGCGGAGGAGCCGGTGTTTCCGCAGATGGTCGTGCAGATGATCGCGGTCGGCGAGGATGCCGGCGCCCTCGACACCATGCTCGGCAAGGTGGCGGACTTCTACGACGAGGAGGTGCAGACGACGACCGAGTCGCTCACCTCGCTCATCGAGCCGCTCATGATCGCCGTTATCGGCGTGATCGTCGGCGGCATGATCGTGGCGCTCTACCTGCCGATGTTCTCCGTCTTCAGCGCCATCACCAACCAGTCCAACTGAACAGCGGCCCCCGTTCGGTGGCCCCCCGCACTGGGGCCTCGCGCGACGGGGGCGCGAACCGCGACATTATCGACGGGGGGTCATTCATTGGGGGACCACCCGTCCATGTTCACCAACTAACAAAGGATGGGAAATTGATTTCTGCAATCCACCGCACGCTCATCGCGAAGCGTGACGCGCTCAAGGCGAACGAGGAGAAGGGCTTCACGCTCATCGAGCTCCTCGTCGTCGTGCTCATCATCGGCATCCTCGCCGCGATCGCCGTGCCGGTCTACCTCGGCATCCAGGACAGCGCTCGCGAGAGCGCCGTGAAGTCGGACCTCGCGGCCGTCAAGACCGCCATCGTCGCCTACATCGTGCAGAACGACGAGGTGCCGGACATCGACGACCTCGCCGTGAAGATCGATGACGGCAACTACTCGGTGACCCCGGCGTTCGCTCTCGCCCCGGCTTCCGCGACCGCGCCGTGGCGCGTGTCGGCCACCGCATCGAACGGCAAGTTCTACGCGGTCACCGACGCCGACGCGCCGTACGAGGCGACCGACGCTGCCGGCGCGACCAAGAAGTAAGCGATTCAGCATCGCCGTGCGGGGTGACGTTTCGACGTCACCCCGCACACTCCGTTCCACCGAGGCCAGAGGGGAGGTCGAGGCTCATGGACGCGATTCGGCGCAGGCTCGCCGCACTCAATGACGAGGGCATGGGCCTCATCGAGGTCATGGTTGCCATGTTCCTGCTCGCGATCATCGCCCTCTCGCTCCTTCCCCTCCTCATCACCGGCCTCAAGCAGGCTGTCGAGAACACCACCATCGCCGCCGCCACGCAGCTCGCGAACGACCGCATCCGGGTGGCGCAGGCCGCGAGTCCGGATTGTGCCGATGTGACCGCTGCTGTCAACGGCACCTTCGAGACCACCGACAAGCGCGGCGTGCCGCTGCAGGCCGTCACGACGGTCGTCGGCGTCTGCCCGGCACCCGGAAGCGCTGACACGCTGAACGTCACCACGGTCGTCACTCGCACCGACACCAACGCGCGGCTCGCCTCGGCGACCACCCTCGTGCTCGTCACCCAGGCGGTGACGCCATGACGACATCGCGTGCGATGACGCTCCGTGAGGATCGCGGCGTCACGATGGCCGAGATGCTCGTGGTCATGCTCATCACGACGATGATCCTGCTCGCGGTCGGCAGCATGTACATCGGCACCCTCCGCGTCGAGCAGACGGTCGTCGCGCTCTCCGGCTCCACCAACGGCGCGCAGCTCGTGGCCCGCTCGATCGACGACGGGGTGCGCAATGGCGTCGAACTGCGTCCGATCGCCACGGGCACGGATGGCGGGCAACTCCTCGTGGTCTGCACCGCGGGTGCGCAGGCCGCCATCAGCTACAAGTGGCAGGCCTGGTACTACTCGCCCACCGGCGACGGCGAACTGCGCACCAAGAGCTTCACCACCGGGCTCCCGCCCGTCGTCCCGGACGCCGCCGCGCTCGAGACCTGGACCCTCCTGCTCACCAACATCGAACCCCGCGGCGCCGCGAACACGGTCTTTACTCTGGACGCGAGCGACGACACGAAGGTCACCACCCAGTTCTCGACCTTCGGCGACGACACCGACTCGGCCACGATCGACTTCGCCACCCACCTCGCACCCCACCCCACCTATGCACCTGGATCGGAGCCCTGCTCATGAGCATCGCGCGCTTCACCCGAACGATCCGCGCCGTCCGCGAAGACGACCGCGGCGTCGCGCTGCCCACCGTCATCATCTTCATGTTCGCCGGCGTGCTGCTCTCGCTCGTCGTCGCGAGCACGGTGCTGTACTCGTACACCTTCTCGTCGAGCGTCAAGGCGAGCGTGCAGTCGCAAGCGGCCGCCGAGGCGGGTATCGCCGCGGCCCGCGCCGGGCTGCTGAACGGCACCTGCGCGACGCAGCCCACGCCCGGACTCTACGAGAACACCGACCCCTTCTACCGGGTGCAGATCTTCAAGCCCGACGGCACGGGCGGCTGGACCACGGGCTGCCCCACCATCTCGGAGGATGCCCGCATCGTCTCGATGGGAGACGCGGAGAACGGCGGCGTGAACGGCGACACCTCGGGGGATGAGGCGAATGTCGAGGCGATTCTCGGCAGCTTCTCCTCCTCGATCACCCTCGACGCAAGCGGACCCGCGATCTTCGCCTACAGCGCGAGCGGTGCGGGTGCGGGTGGAAAGCTCGTCTCGCTCGACGGCACCAACGTCGACGTCATGCTTCGCACGGGCACGGTCACCTGCGACGGCGGGTTCCAGGGAGCGGCGAACGTGGTGGTCAAGTCCGGCACGTTCAACGCGGTCGGCGGCTGCAACCTCGCCGGTAACGTGTGGGTCAACGGCCCTGTCAACGTCGATGGCGGTGCCGCGATCGGCGGCAGCGTGACGGGCTCGGTCGTGAGCATGTCGAACGGCTCGGTCGCCGGGAACGTGTGGTCGGACGGCGCGTTCTCGTCGACGGGTGGCGGCGTGTACGTGGGCGGCACGGTGAGCGCCACCTCGATCACCATCTCGCAGGGCTCCATCGGAGCAGCCTGGGCGCGCGCGGGCAACGTGACCCAGAGCGGCGGCACGATCCGCGGCATCCTCACCGCCAACGGAACGGTGACCGCGACCAATGGCAACCTGCAGTCGGCGGTGGTCGCGACAGGCGACGTCTCGGTCAAGATCAACGTGGCCTCCGGGATCAAGTCGGGCGGAACGGTGACGGTGTCGAACGGAACGGTGACCGGCGGGGTGACCGCGGTCGGCGGGGTGACGATGTCCGGTGGCACGATCAACGGTGGCGTGACGGCGGGAGGAACGGCGACGGTCCTCGGTGGAGGAGCGACCATGAGCGCGCCCGTGAAGGCGACGGGTGTGCGCATCGAAGGCGGCACTTTCGGGGGCGGCGCGATCTCGGGTGTCGGCTGCTTCACGGGAAACGGCAGCGTCGGCGCGACGACGGTCGGCAGCATCAATGACACCAACCCGTGCAAGCCCAAGACGACCGGATGGTCGTGGGGCAACATCACCGTCTCCGCATCGACGGCGCCCAGTGTCGCCGCGCCGACCCTCGCGGCATCGCCCCTCAAGCCCGCCGCGATCGTCGTGCCGAACTGGATCGACTTCGGCAGCAAGGCCGATCACTTCACCTCGACCGGATGGCCGGGTCACACCGTGGTTGCGCTGGGCAGTACGAGTTGCACCCCGTTCCACATCTACAACGCACTGAACACGATCGGCACGGCCCCCGGAGTGATCGACGCTCGCAACTGCACGAACGGCATCGAGCTCACCGGGAGCAGCACGGAGTACACCGGACCGTTCTCGTGGGGCGACGACCTCTCGCGCAACGGATTCACCCTCAAGAACGATCTCGTGATCATCGCCAAGAAGTTCAACCTCTCCGGTAGTTCGCGATTCACGGGTGCCGGCACGGAGAGTCAGCTGTGGCTCATCAACCCCGACACCATCGCCAACGGATCTCCGGACTGTGCGACGGGCACCTCGATGAAGATCGACGGTGGGGCGAGCTTCCCGAAGCTCCGAACCCTGCTGTACTCGCCGTGCAAGATCACGATCGGATCGAGCACCCAGCTGAAGGGGCAGATCTTCGCGGGCGAGACGCAGATCGCGGGCGGCGCGGTCATCACCTACGCACCCGTCGGACTCCCCGGGTACGACCTCAACACAGGTGAAGAGACCTCGGTGACCGCGAGCGAGTGGGATCGCCCCATCGTCTCCCAGCGGAACGTCACGGGCTGAACCATGGCGGCGACCCTCGTCCTCGGCGCGTTCGGATCGATCATCGGATCGTTCCTGAACGTCGTCATCTACCGCGTGCCGCGCGGGCGCTCCCTCGTGAGCCCCGCGAGCGCGTGCGGGGCGTGCGGTCATGCGATCCGCTGGTACGACAACATCCCGCTGATCTCCTGGCTCGCGTTGCGCGGGCGCTGCCGCGACTGCTCGGCCAGGATCTCGGTGCGGTACCCGCTCATCGAGCTGGCGACCGCGGTCGCCTTCGCGGTCGTCGCGGTGCGCTTCGTGCCGGAGGTGTTCGCCGCGGGCGGTGCGGCCGCGATCGTCGCCTCCGGGCTCGTGCTTGCCGCGTTCCTCTACCTGGCGGCGATCAGCATCAGCCTTGCGGCCATCGACCTCGAGACGCTCCGTCTGCCGAACGCCATCGTGCTGCCCGCGTACCTCGTGGGCGGAGTACTGCTGGTCGCCGCCGCCGTGCTCACCAGCGCCTGGGCGCAGCTCGCGACCGCCGGACTCGGCCTGCTCATCATGGGCGGCGTCTACGCGATTCCCGCGCTCATCCGCCCGAACGCGATCGGGGGCGGTGACGTCAAGCTCGCGGGCGTGCTCGGCCTGTTCCTCGGCTGGCTCGGTTGGTCGGCGCTCGGCGTCGGCATCGTCGCGGGGTTCATTCTCGGCGGCCTCTTCGGGGTCGCCCTCATCGTCGCCGGCAAGGGCCGGTCAGCGCGCGTGGCCTTCGGGCCGTGGATGCTGGCCGGCGCCTGGATCGGCGTCTTCGCGGGCGAGGCATTGCTCGCGGGGTACTTGGGGCTCTTCGGCCTCACCGCATAGTCACTGTCCATCGGGGGGAGAACAGAAATGGGTAAGAGCGTGGTCGGCGTCGATATCGGCGCCAACTCGATCCGCGGGGTGGAGGTGCAAGCCTCGACCTCGGCCAAGCCGACGATCGTGCGGATGGGCGAAGTCCCGCTGCCCGAGACGGCCGTTCGCAAGGGAGAAGTCGTCGAGGTGGGCACGGTCGCCACCGCGCTGAAGCGGCTGTGGACGACGGCGGGCTTCAAGTCCAAGGACGTCGTGCTCGGCATGGGCGGCCAGCGGGTCTTCGCCCGTGACTTCGCGGTGCCGCTCGCGCCCATGGCGCTCATCCGCGAATCGTTGCCGTTCCAGGCGCAGGACATGCTGCCCGTGCCGATCAACGATGTGATCCTCGACTTCTACCCGATCTCCACGGAGGAGGGCGAGAACGGCCCTCAGGTCTCCGGGCTCCTGGTCGCCGGGGTCAAGGAGGCGATCAACGCCAACGTGCAGGCCGTCGTCTCCGCCGGACTGCGCCCCGTGCATGTCGACCTCATCCCCTTCGCGCTGTGCCGGGCCCTCGCGCCGCGGCGGAGCGCGCGTGGGCGTGAGGCGATCGTCGCCATCGGCGCCGCGACCACCAACGTGGTGGTCGTGGTCGACGGGGTGCCGAAGTTCGTGCGCATCATTCCGAACGGCGGCGATGACATCACTCGCACCATGGTGAGCCGCCTCGGGTGGAATCCCGACCAGGCCGAGCACGCGAAGCGCGCGATCGGACTCGGCATGAACTCGGTCTCGCCCGATGAGCGCCCGATCATCGAGATCATCTACGAGGTCGCGGGCGAGCTGCTCGGCAACATCCGCAACACGCTCAGCTACTACGCCAACGCGCGACCCAGCGAGCCCATCGAGCGGGTGCTGTTCACAGGGCGGGGCGCGCTGCTGGGCGGGCTCGCGAACGCCCTCGCCGACGTGACCCGCCTCCCGGTGGGCATCGCCGACCCGCTGAACTCCTACGCCCTGCCGCGTCCCAAGGATGCACCGGGCTACACGCACGAGCAGCTCAACGGCTACACGACCGCGTTCGGTCTGGCTCTGGGGAGGCACGCATGACCGCCACGCTGACCCCGCCCGAGGTGGCGGAGACCCCGCAGGAGCAGAAGTCCAGGGGGCTCGCGCTCGGCCGCAAGCCCTCGGCGTCGGCCGTGAAGCTCAACTTGAGCGGCGAGCCGACCGTTCAGCTGCTGCCGTCGACGATCCGCGACCGCTCGCTGGCGCGTTCTCGGGTGCGGACCGGGGTCCTGCTCGTCATCCTCGGTGTGATCGTCGCGGCGGCGCTCGTGGCCGTCGGCACCTTGCGCAACACGCAGGCTCAGGATGCCCTGAACGCGGCCAACGACGACACGACCGACCTCATCGGGCAGCAGGCGCAGTATGCGGACGCCGTGAAGATCAACGGCCTCGTCGAGCAGATCAAGGAGCTCCAGAAGGGCGCCACGTCGACGGAGATCGACTGGGCGTCGCTCGTGCGCAAGCTGCTCGCCAAGCTTCCCGCCGGCGCCTACATCCTCACGATCGACGCTGCCAACGTCGCCCCCTGGGAGCAGATGCCCACCGTCGGTTCCTCGGACGAGCCGCAGATCGCCACCTTGTCGCTCAGCCTCAGCACCCTCACCATCCAGGATGCGACGGCGTTCTCGCGCAGCCTCTCCGACCTCGACGGCTTCGCGGCCGCGACGGTCGCGAAGGTCGCGGTCGGCACGGACGGCCGGGTCACCACCCAACTGGGGCTCGTGCTCACCACGGGCGCCGAGTCGGGCCGCTTCACCGACGAGGCCGAGGACTCGGACGACGCGAGCGACGCCGCCGCCGGAGAGACGACCGACGCCGCCGAGGACGACTCGGCGGCAACCGACGGATCGGAGGGTTGAGACCATGAACGGTGGCCGCATCTGGCTCGTCATCGGCGGCGTCCTCGCCGTCGCGATCATCGGCCTCGGCTGGCTCGTCGGAGCATCGCCGCTCTTCGCCCAGGCGGCGAGCGCCGACTCCCAGCGAGCCGACGTCGAAGCCAACAACGAACAGCTCAAGATCACCCTCGCCGGGATGAAGAAGCTCGACGATCAAAAGGACGACCTCCTGGACGAGCTCGACGAACTGCGCACCAATGTGCCCACGGTCGCGGAGCTCGAGGACTACTTCGACTGGGTGGCCGTGGCCTCGACGGCCGCGGCGGTCTCGCTGACCGTCGCGAACGCGGGAGAGCCGCAGCTCGTCGCGGTCGCCGACGGGGCGCCCGCCTCCTTCAGCGAGGGGCTGAAGAAGAGTCTCTACCTCATCCCGATCCACCTCGAGGTCGGCGGCAACGCCGACCAGATGAATGCCTTCCTCGAACTGCTGCAGACCGACGGCCGGCTCCAGTTGCTGAACCGCGTGGGAATCGACCTGGGCACGAGTCTCAGCGGATCGATCGACGGCTACATCTTCGTGGTCTACGACCCGACGGTCGGTCCGATCGTGTCACCCGGAGACGAGGAGGCAGCCGGTGATGGCGCCGAGGGCGACACTGCCGCGGGCGACGAGGCCGCGGCGGGCACGGAGGAAGGCGCCGAGCAGACGCCCGACCCGTCGTCCACACCGACGCCGCCCGCACCGACTCCTAGCGCGGCAGCGCGCTAGGTAGCAGACCACCGGCGGCCGCGCCCCTCCCGACGCGGCCGCCGGTGTTCGACACATCATGACAGAGCAGAATGGGCGCGCCCGGGCGGCGCGCACGATCGACGTCCTCGCAGCGCTCGGTGCCCTCGTCGGCGCGATCCTCACCGCGCGAATGGATGCCGGTCTCGCCGGTCCGTGGGTGCTCATCGGACTCGCGTCCGTCGTGCCGCTGTACCTTGTGGCACGCGGCTGGCGACTTCCGTGGTGGACGCACGCCGTCGCCGCGGCGCTTCCGGCGACGATCGTGATCGTCGGGCTGAGCCACGGGTATGGCGAAGGCATGGCGCGGGCGTCGCGTTTCGCCTACGCCGCTTTCCTCGTCCTCTCCGTCGCCGCCTGGGCGCGCACTCCTGCGCGCCGCTTGGCCGCGGGCGCGGGCCTTGCCATCCTCGTCGCCGACGGATACCTCACCGGTTGGTGGATCTGGTGGGGGCAGGGGGACGCCTCGTTCCTCATGCGCGGCAACTTCTACTGGCACAACCAGTTCGGCATCTACATGGTGATCGGCATCGCGATGGCCGCCGTGCTGGCCGTCGCCGGTGGACGGGTGTTCGCGTTGCTCGGCTTCGTCGTCACGTTCCTCGCCGGCGCAGGAGCCATCTGGTCGGGTTCCCGCGCGGCGGTGTCGTTGCTGGCGGCGGTGATCGTCGTCGCGGCTGCCATCGCCCTCGCCGCCCGCGGCTGGCGCGGGCTCATCCGGGTGGCACTGCTTCCCGCCGGGATCGCGCTGTCGGCCCTCTTTTTCGCGAGTTCCGTCTTCTTCCCGGGCGGTTCGGACGGCGGCGACGGCGGCGGCGCTCAGGTCGACCGACTCACCAACGGCGAGTCCGCCGAGAGCTCGGTCAGCGCCCGTCTGGTTTTCTGGCTCGACGCGTTGCGGCTCGGCGCGAGCTCGCCGCTGATCGGCGTCGGGCTGCAGGCCTTCGGGCCGCGGTTGCAGTGCCTGGGGCGGTCCGGTGGCGCCTATTCCTCGCACCCGCACAACGAGTACCTGCTGGCGTGGGCCGAGACCGGAGCGCTCGGCGCCCTGCCGCTGCTCGCCGCGCTGCTGGGTGCCGTGGTGCTGGTGATCCGTTCGTTCCGTCGCCCGGCGGATGGTGTCGCCATTCCGCGCCGGATCTCGTGGCTGCCCAGCGGGGCAGAGCTGCTGGCCGACCCGGCGCGCTGGGGCGCACTGCTGGCCCTCGTCGTGGCACTCGGGCACGCCGCGTTCGACTTCGACTGGGCATACCCGGCGTTGCTCGCTGTAGCCGGACTCGCGGGCGGGATCGCCGCAGCTCCGGTGCTCGCGATGCGGGCGACCACGCGCACCAGGCTCCTCGTCAACCTGGTGCTCGTGGGAGTGCTCATCGCGGCGGCAGTCGCCGGGTTCATGCTCGACCCGCTGCCCGCCGAGTCGCTGCGCCCGATTCCGCTCAGCGAGGTCGTCTGCCCGGCGGGGTGATCTCGGAGCCGCATCGACTCCTCCCGATGCCGGAGGTTGCACGCCTCTCCACCACGTGCCGTCTCCGTGCGAGGGGGTGGCAGCAGGCCCTGGCAGGATCGCATCCGACGGCACACAATGGGAGGGTGAGCGAATTGACGGACCCCGGCAACTGGCTGTACATCGCCGCGCTCACCACAGTGATGCTCGGCGGCACGACGATCATCGTGACCCTCACCAACCGCAGCACGACCTCGGCGATCCATGGGCTGCGAGGTGAGTTGGGCGGGCGCATCGACGCGCTGCAGGGCGAGGTGCGGGGGTTGCACGGCGAGATGAACGCGAGGTTCGAGGCGGTCGACGCGCGATTCGAGGCTGTGGATGCGAAATTCGAAGCGGTCGGTACGCGGTTCACCGCGCTGGAGAAACGCATCGACAGCATCGACCGGGATGTGTCGGCGCTCGTCAAGCGCGCGATGGACTGAGGGGTCCGGGCACGGGGGTCTCGATACGCCGCCTTCGGCGGCTACCCGACCAGCGGGAGGGGCCCTACATTGCGGCAAATTACGCACCCGGGTATGCTTGACCGCGTGTGTGCATTCGCGCACGTTTCCCCTGCCCTCGTGATGTCGCCCTCGGCGTGCGTCCGGAGCGGGAAACGGGGCGAGCGCATCGCAGGGCCAGGCCTCGGCATCCGCCGGAGCTGACCCCCACGGCATGTCCGTCAGCAGTCCCGTCGAGGTTCCTCGGCGGGTGACGGATCCCGATGGATCCACCATCAGCTGTCACCGTGCAGCGTGAACAAGGAGCAGTTTTGCCCACTATTCAGCAGTTGGTCCGCAAGGGCCGCTCGCCGAAGGTCACCAAGACCAAGGCGCCCGCCCTCAAGGCGAACCCGCAGCAGCGCGGCGTGTGCACCCGTGTGTACACCACCACCCCGAAGAAGCCGAACTCGGCCCTCCGCAAGGTGGCCCGCGTGAAGCTCTCCAACGGCACCGAGGTCACCGCCTACATCCCCGGCGAGGGCCACAACCTGCAGGAGCACTCGATGGTGCTCGTGCGCGGCGGGCGAGTGAAGGACCTCCCCGGCGTGCGTTACAAGATCGTTCGCGGCGCCCTCGACACCCAGGCCGTCAAGAACCGCAAGCAGGCCCGTAGCCGCTACGGCGCGAAGAAGGGTTAAGGAACATGCCTCGCAAGGGACCCGCCCCGAAGCGTCCGGTCGTCAGCGACCCGATCTACGGCGCCCAGATCGTCAGCCAGCTCGTCAACAAGATCCTCCTCGACGGCAAGAAGGATCTCGCCCAGCGCATCGTCTACGGCGCGCTCGACGGCGTCGCCACCAAGTCGGGCCAGGATGCGGTCGTCGTGCTCAAGAAGGCTCTCGACAACGTGCGCCCCACCCTCGAGGTCAAGAGCCGCCGCGTCGGCGGCTCGACCTACCAGGTGCCGGTCGAGGTCAAGCCGCACCGCGCGAACACCCTCGCGCTGCGCTGGCTCGTGAGCTACTCGAAGTCGCGTCGCGAGAAGACGATGACCGAGCGTCTGCAGAACGAGATCCTCGACGCCTCGAACGGCCTCGGTGCCGCGGTCAAGCGCCGCGAAGACACCCACAAGATGGCCGAGTCGAACAAGGCGTTCGCGCACTACCGCTGGTAAACCCGTCGGTTCCCCGGATGCGATAGCCTCTCGCGGCCCTCGCATCCGGGGCCCCGGATCGAATTTCCCGAAAGAAGGAACACCCCGTGGCACAAGACGTGCTCACCGACCTCACGAAGGTCCGCAACATCGGCATCATGGCGCACATCGATGCCGGCAAGACGACGACGACCGAGCGCATCCTCTTCTACACGGGCGTGAACCACAAGATCGGCGAGACCCACGACGGCGCCTCGACGACCGACTGGATGGAGCAGGAGAAGGAGCGCGGCATCACCATCACCTCCGCCGCCGTCACCTGCTTCTGGAACAAGAACCAGATCAACATCATCGACACCCCCGGACACGTGGACTTCACGGTCGAGGTGGAGCGCTCGCTGCGCATCCTCGACGGCGCGGTCGCCGTGTTCGACGGCAAGGAGGGCGTCGAGCCCCAGTCCGAGACCGTGTGGCGCCAGGCCGACAAGTACAACGTGCCGCGCATCTGCTTCGTCAACAAGATGGACAAGCTCGGCGCCGACTTCTACTTCACGGTCGACACCATCGTCAGCCGCCTGGGCGCCAAGCCGCTCGTCATCCAGCTGCCCATCGGATCCGAGTCGGACTTCGTGGGCGTCGTCGACCTCGTCGAGATGCGCGCGCTGGTGTGGCCGGGCGACGCCAAGGGCGACGTGACCATGGGTGCCAAGTACGAGATCCAGGAGATCCCGGCCGACCTCAAGGACAAGGCCGAGGAGTACCGCGCGGCTCTGCTCGAGACCGTCGCCGAGACCGACGACGCGCTGCTGGAGAAGTACTTCGGTGGCGAGGAGCTGACCGTGGCCGAGATCAAGGGCGCGATCCGCAAGCTCACCATCGCCTCCGAGGTCTACCCCGTGCTGTGCGGTTCGGCGTTCAAGAACCGCGGCGTGCAGCCGATGCTCGACGCCGTCATCGACTTCCTGCCGAGCCCGCTCGACGTGCCGCCGGTGCAGGGCCACGACGTCAAGGACCCGGAGCTCGTGCTCGAGCGTCACGCCGACGCCAAGGAGCCCTTCGCGGCCCTCGTGTCGAAGATCGCCGTGCACCCCTTCTTCGGTCGCCTCACCTACATCCGCGTCTACTCGGGTGCGCTCGAGTCGGGCGCCGCGGTGATCAACTCCACCAAGGGCAAGAAGGAGCGCATCGGGAAGATCTTCCAGATGCACGCCAACAAGGAGATCCCGGTCCCCTCGGTGACCGCCGGCCACATCTACGCCGTCATCGGCCTCAAGGACACCACCACCGGTGACACCCTGAGCGACGCGGCCCACCCGATCATCCTCGAGTCGATGACCTTCCCGGAGCCCGTCATCGAGGTCGCGATCGAGCCCAAGACCAAGGCCGACCAGGAGAAGCTGGGCACCGCGATCCAGAAGCTCGCCGAAGAGGACCCGACGTTCCGCACCGAGCAGAACCAGGAGACCGGTCAGACGGTCATCAAGGGCATGGGCGAGCTGCACCTCGACATCCTCGTGGACCGCATGAAGCGCGAGTTCAACGTGGAGGCCAACGTCGGCAAGCCGCAGGTGGCGTACCGCGAGACCATCCGCAAGACGGTCGAGAAGTACGACTACACCCACAAGAAGCAGACCGGTGGATCCGGCCAGTTCGCCAAGGTGCAGATCACGCTCGAGCCGCTCGAGGTGACCCCGGAGACCTCGTACGAGTTCGTGAACGCCGTCACCGGCGGTCGCGTGCCGCGCGAGTACATCCCCTCGGTCGACGCGGGCATCCAGGACGCGATGCAGGTCGGCGTGCTCGCCGGCTTCCCGACGGTCGGCGTCAAGGCGACGCTCGTCGACGGTGCGGCGCACGACGTCGACTCCTCGGAGATGGCGTTCAAGATCGCCGGGTCGATGGCCTACAAGGAGGCCGCGCGCAAGGCGAACCCTGTTCTGCTCGAGCCGCTCATGGCGGTCGAGGTGCGCACGCCCGAGGAGTACATGGGCGACGTCATCGGCGACCTCAACTCGCGGCGCGGCCAGATCCAGGCGATGGAGGACGCGACTGGCGTGAAGGTCGTGCGTGCCCTCGTGCCGCTGTCGGAGATGTTCGGCTACGTCGGCGACCTGCGCTCGAAGACCTCGGGTCGCGCGGTCTACTCGATGTCGTTCGACAGCTACTCGGAGGTCCCGAAGGCCGTGGCCGACGAGATCGTCCAGAAGAGCAAGGGCGATTGATCGCACCCCGCGCGCTGGAGCTAGAAGCGAAGGCCATTTCTGGCCTTCGCCGCGACGCCAGCGCCGGGGCCCGTCTCGGGTCCCGGACCCTCGCAACAACTCAAAACAACTAAAGTAAGTACAACCCACACGTCAGAGCATCCGGAAAGCCATCCGGATGCCTGCAACCGAGTCCTGAGGAGGACACCAAGTGGCTAAGGCCAAGTTCGAGCGGACCAAGCCGCACGTCAACATCGGAACGATCGGTCACGTCGACCACGGCAAGACCACGCTCACCGCGGCGATCTCGAAGGTGCTCGCCGACAAGTACCCGTCGTCGGTCAACGTCGTTCGCGACTTCGCCTCGATCGACTCGGCTCCCGAGGAGCGTCAGCGCGGTATCACGATCAACATCTCGCACGTCGAGTACGAGACCCCGAAGCGCCACTACGCGCACGTCGACGCCCCCGGTCACGCTGACTACATCAAGAACATGATCACCGGTGCCGCTCAGATGGACGGCGCGATCCTCGTGGTCGCGGCGACCGACGGCCCGATGGCTCAGACCCGTGAGCACGTGCTGCTCGCCAAGCAGGTCGGCGTGCCCTACCTGCTGGTGGCCCTCAACAAGTCCGACATGGTCGACGACGAGGAGATCCTGGAGCTCGTCGAGCTCGAGGTGCGCGAGCTGCTCTCCTCGCAGGACTTCGACGGCGACAACGCCCCCGTCGTGCGCGTCTCGGGCCTCAAGGCTCTCGAGGGCGACGAGAAGTGGGTGCAGTCGGTGCTCGACCTCATGGAGGCCGTGGACGAGAACATCCCCGACCCGGTGCGCGACAAGGACAAGCCGTTCCTCATGCCCATCGAGGACGTCTTCACCATCACCGGTCGTGGCACGGTCGTCACCGGCCGCGCCGAGCGTGGCACCCTCGCCATCAACTCCGAGGTCGAGATCGTCGGCATCCGCCCGACGCAGAAGACCACGGTCACCGGTATCGAGATGTTCCACAAGCAGCTCGACGAGGCCTGGGCCGGCGAGAACTGTGGTCTGCTCCTCCGCGGCACCAAGCGCGAGGACGTCGAGCGCGGTCAGGTCGTCGTGAAGCCGGGTTCGGTCACCCCTCACACCAACTTCGAGGGCACCGCGTACATCCTCTCCAAGGACGAGGGTGGGCGTCACAACCCGTTCTACGCGAACTACCGTCCGCAGTTCTACTTCCGTACCACCGACGTCACCGGCGTCATCACGCTGCCCGAGGGCACCGAGATGGTCATGCCCGGCGACACCACCGACATGACGGTCGAGCTCATCCAGCCGATCGCCATGGAGGAGGGCCTCGGCTTCGCCATCCGTGAGGGTGGCCGCACCGTGGGCGCCGGCAAGGTCACCAAGATCCTCAAGTAACTTCGGTTGCTGAGCCCGAAGGGGTCGGATCCTCACGGATTCGGCCCCTTCGTCGTTCCCGCGGCCCCGGTTGCGCCGCCCCCGCTCGGCGCCCGCGTGGCTGATGGCGCGGTTTCGGCCGGATGGCACCCGCGAAACCGCGCCATCGAGCCGAAACCGCACCACCGCTGCGGGCTCGGCCGCTCCTCCACGGGACTGCGGCGCGGATGCTGTGCACGGCGTGCCGAAACCGCGCCACGTGACGACGCGCGCGACCCGATGCTGGCGGGATGCCCGCTGACGCACCCGAGCCCCGCCACCCGCACCTCATCCTCGCGCGCGAGCTGAGTCGATTCGTCTACGACGACCCTGCGGCGCGCCATGCGCGCGCGCGCGGGGAGCTCATCCGCCTGCGTCGGGGGATCTACGCGGCTCCGGACGAATGGGCGCAGCTCACGGGGCGCGAGAAGTACCTTGCCATCTGCCGCGGCTACGCGGCGAGCCGCGGCGAGCCGCCTGTCCTGTCGCACCAATCGGCCGCGGTCGTCTGGGGGTTGCCGATCATCGGTGACACCCCGCGCGAGATCCACGTCGCGACCGACGAGCGCCGGAACGGACGCCGAGCCGCCGGCGTGCGCGTGCACCTCTCGCGACTCGCGGCGGAGGATGTGGTCTGGCACGAGACGGGGTGCTCGTGACGAGCCTCGCCCGCACGGTCATCGACCTCGCCGCGGCCGCCGACGTCTACACCGCCGTCAGCGCCGTCGACCACGTGTTGCACGTTGACCGTTTCGGTCGCGCGCGGACGGAGTTGACCCGCGAGTCGCTCGCCGAGGCATATGAACGCGCCCATGCCGCTCACCGGCTGGTCGCGGGCCCGCGCCCGCATCGAGTTCGGCGAGACGGGCGCTGCGACGGCGGCCGAGTCGGGAAGCCGGGTGACGATGGCACTCATCGGTACGCCGCCTCCCGAGCTGCAACTTCGCTACGTGGGGGAGTCGGGTGACTACGACGTCGACTTCTCCTTCGAGGAGGCGGACGCGATCGGCGAGGTCGATGGCAAGCAGAAGTACCTCGACCCTCGGTACCGCGACGGCCGCGACGCGGACCAGGTCGTCTACCGGGAGAAGCTCCGAGAGGACGAGCTTCGAGCGCGCTGCCGCGCCTTCGGCCGATGGCCGATGGCGGTGGGTCTCGATCCTGACCGACTGCGCATCCGGATGGTGCAGCTCGGGGTGCGGGTCGGGCTCCGGCGTCCACGTCTCAGCTGATGGCGCGGTTTCGGCCGGATGGCACCCGCGAAACCGCGCCATCGAGCCGAAACCGCACCACGGAGGGGTGCGAGCCGGCCGGGAGGGGGCGGGCCGGCCGGGAAGGGGGACGAGGTGTAGACAGGACGTTCTGCACCCCTTCTCGGGGTCTCGGAGTGCTGCTCGCGTTCTTTAGGCTGGCGATGTCCGCCGACTGCTTACCCTGGCTCGCTCTTACCCGGCGACACGCGGACATCCCGAACCGTCCCGTGGAGACGCATGCCCCGCGCCCGCGCCAAGACGCCTGCGCGCCCCGAAACGCGCAGGCTCCTTCGGCGTGCGCTCACGGCGGGGATCGCGGTGCTGGCGATCGTGGGCGGGGGACTCGCCGCCGGATCCCCGGCCGCCTGGGCCGCGACGGGGCAGGTCCGCGGGCAGGTGTTCGTGGACTTCGACGGCGACGGCGCGCTCGACACCGGCAACACGGCGAGCTCGGGCATCGCGAACGACATCCCCGCGGCCGGCATCACCGTGAACGCCTACAACCGGTACAACGCCCTGGTCGGCACCGCGACGACCGCGGCCACCGGCAACCCCAACTACACCATCGCGTTGACGGGCGTCGTCGACGGCGACCCGCTGCGCATCGAGTACACCTTGCCCGCGGGGAGCTACGACTCCTTCCAGGGCACCAACTCGAACACGAGTGTGCGCTTCGTGCAGGCGGGGGCCGAGAACGTCAACCTCGGGATCGTGCGCCCCGACGACTTCAACTCGAACGATCCCTTCATCGCCACCGTGTTGCAACGCGCCGGCATCCCCACCTCGCCCGCCAACACGGGCGCGCCCGCGGTCGTGTTGAACCGGTGGTCGGCGGCCAACAACGCGACCGTCACCCAGGTGGAGAATCCGAACTGCACGACCAACCAGAACTGCGCCGATTTCTCGGCCCGCAAGACGGTGGCCACGATCGACCAGCTCGGCGCCGTCTACTCGGTCGCCTACGATCCCGCCGGTCGTGACCTGTACGTCGCGGCCACCTACAAGCGCGGTGCGGGTCTCGGTGCGCTGGGCCTCGGCGGCATCTACCGCATCAACGATGTGATCGACGCCGCCGGCAACCTGACGGCGGGCGTCCCGACCGTCACCAACTGGACGAATGTCGCGGCGACCGGCGGCACCAACCTCGGCATCAATGTGGGCACGGCGCGCGGCAACACCGGTGCGGGTAGCCGTCTCCTGGATCAGGCGCAGGGCGTCTTCGCCGATTCGGATGCTTTCGCCAAGGCGACGAAGGTCGGGATCGGCGGGATGGCGATCGACCCTGACCGCCGCATCCTCTACTTCGTCAACCTCAACGACAAGCGCATCTACGGCATCACCCTCGCGGCGACGCCCGCGAATGTGGGCAACTGGGCCACCCCCGCCTCGAGTACGCAGCGCCCGTTCGCGCTCACGCTTCGCGGCAACGCGCTCCATGTGGGCTACAACGACACGGGCGAGGCGTACCCGTTCTGTCCGGCGTCGTCGCCAGGCACCGCCTACGGCGCGGGCGCGAACGGCAGCTGCACGGGCGGCACCGCGCTGCAGGCGTACGTCGCCCGCGCGACCCTGGGTGCGACGGGTGCGCCGGGGGCTTTCACGACCGAGCTCACGGTTCCGCTCGGCTACGCCAAGGGCAACCAGATCTACGACTGGCAGGGCGCCGGCGGCGCCGTCGCGAACGGGCGTACCCAGACGCTGCGCTGGAACACCTGGACCGACACCTGGAGCGGGGTCGGGGCGGCTCCCGCCGAGCGCAGCGTCGGGATCGCGACGACGGGCGGATGGGGCAACGGCTTCATCCAGATGTACCCGCAGCCTTTCGTCGCCTCGGTGGCGTTCGACTCGGCCGGCTTCCTGACCCTGGGTCTCGGCGACCGCACGCAGATCCAGAGCGGCAACCGTCAGGTCGCCGCGAACGAGACGACGATTTCGACCGCCTCGACCGCCTACGAGACGATCTCCTCGGGCGACACCTTGCTCGCCGCTCCGAACACGAACGGCACCTACACCCTGGAGTCGAACGGCACGGCGACGGGCACGGCGGGGTCGCGCGTGGGCGCGGCCGGGCGCGATGCGCAGCCGGCGAACGCGGAAGCGCCTGGCGGGAACGAGTTCTATTACGACCGCGGTGCGATCGGCACGCAGGCCAACCACCGCGAGGCGAGCCTCGGCACTGTGCTCACGGCGCCCGGCGTCTCGCAGGTGGCGTCCACCTTCGTCGACCCGCTCGGTCCCGTGCGCGTCACCGGCATCGGCTGGTTCGATGCCGCGAACGGCAACAACGTGCGCGGCTACCAGCAGGAGAACGACACCGGCGGTGGCGGATTCAGCACCTCGTTCCAGAAGGGCGGCGGCATCGGTGCGCTCGCCCTCGTGTTGCGCGATGCCCCCGTCGAGATCGGCAACCGGGTCTGGTACGACGCGGATCTGGACGGCATCCAGGACGCCGACGAGCCGGCGGTCGGCGGTGCGATCGTCGAGCTGTGGAGCGACACCAACAACGACGGCGTGCCGAACACGCTGCTCGCGACCGCGACCACGACCGGCGCCGCCCAGGGCTCGACCGTCTACGGGGCGACGACGTTCGGCTACACGGGCACCGATCCGGGGAGCTTCTTCTTCCGGTCGGCGGATGCCGTCGCCGGCGGGGTGACCAACTTCACCAAGAACGCGCGCTACGTGCTGGTGTTCCGAAAACCCGCGAACACGGCCACCGCCGTGAACCTGCTGTGGCCGACTGCGACGGTGCCCGCCGGGTTCGCGGGACTCACCTGGGCGCAGGTGCAGCTCACGGGTGCGGCCGCGAGCGGGTCGACGACGCGCAACGACTCGAACCCGAACCCGACGACGGGGTACGCACCTGTGACGGTCGGGGGAGGCAGCGAGAACGATCACACGATCGATGCCGGATGGTTCGGGCTGAGCAGCTATCGGCTCGAGAAGGCCGTGGTGGGCACGCCGCCCGCGGGGGCGAGCTTCGCGTTGTCGATCGCCACGGCCACCAACTTCCGGGGGGACGACCGCCGGTGGGTCTCGGGTGCGGCGAGCGTGCCGATCGTGGACACGCTCAGCTATTCGCTCGCCGCGGGGCAGACCCTCACGACGACCGAGCAACTGCCGTACGGCTATGTGCTGACCGTCACCGAGCCGAACATGCCGGGTGCCGCGATCGCCTTCACGCCCCCTCTTGCGGTCGGCAACGACGACACGGGTCGGCTCGTGATCGCACCCACCGCCGAGGCGGGCGGCGTGAAGCTGACCGCCACCAACAGCTTCACCGCGATCACCGTCACGAAGGCCCTGTCGCCGGCGGCGACGCTGCCCGCGGGCACCACCTTCCCCGTGGAGTACTCCGTGAACGGCGGCGCGATCACGACCGCGCAGCTGGCGGTCGGCGCGGGCGGCGCGGTCACGATCCCCGGCATCCCGTGGGGGTCGACCGTGCGGCTGCGGGAGAACCTGACCGGTCCGTTCTCGTGGGGTGGCTACATCTGGTCGACGGGCAGCTGGGCGCAAGGCGCCACAGCGCTCGTGCCGGACGGCAGCGGCTGGGTGACGGTGACGGCGCCGTCCAGCACGACGGCCCTGCAGCTGACCCTCACGAACCACCCGTACCAGCCGCCCGCCCTGCCGTTCGCGGGCGGGATCGGTGCCGACCTGTTCACGGTCGGCGGCGCGCTCGTGATCGTCACGGCGCTCGGCCTCGGGTTCTGGCAGCTCCGGGTGCGGCGGCGGGATCGACGGCCGCCCGCGCACCGCGCCTGAGCCTTCGTCCGGCGGCTCGGTCGCTCAGAACAGTGTCGCGCCGAGCGGTCGGTCCGGCAGCACGCCGGGCAGGATCGCGAATGCGGCGGTCGCGGTCGGCGAGGAGTACCGCATGAGGTCGTCGACCTCGTCGAGCCGCAACTGGGTGCGCGTGAAGGTGGCCACGTCGTTCTGGTAGGAGATGAAGAGGTGCCCGCGGTCGTCGTCGGAGGCGCGGTAGCTGTAGCTGCGGCGCAGCATGAGCGGGCTCCCCGTGAAGGAGGGATGCGCGGCGCGCGCGTGCGCGTGCAGCGGGATCAGCAGGCTGCCGTCGGCGCGTTTCGCGTCGAGGTCGATCTGGTCGTCGCGCGAGCCGCCGGAGAGCGGCGCCCCGGTGGACTGCGCGCGCCCGATGACGGCGTCCCGGTCGGCGGGCGCGAGCGCACGGAACTCGTCGACGCCGAGGTGGAAGCGGCGCACGACGCACACCGTTCCTCCCGCGAGAGGTCCGTCGGCGATCCAGACGTCGTCGCGGAACTCCTGCTCGGTCTGCGGGCGGATGATGCCGTCGAAGTAGCCGAAGGGATTGCGTGAGACGCCGTCGACGGCGGGCCCGCGGTAGCCGAACTCGGTCCAGCGCAGCCGCGGACCGCTCAGTGCGGCCAGCAGTGATGAGAGCACCGGTTCGAGAACCGTCGGGTCGGACGCGTTCACCGACAGCAGCAGCTCGCCCCCACGCCGTTCGGGCGGCAGCTCGGCGTCGCCCGCGAAGTCGGGCAGCTCGACGAGCGTGGCGAGCTCGGGGGCGGCGGTGGCGACGAGGGCGCGAGCCCCGAGGCCGACCGTGACGGTCAGATCGGCGGGGCCGTCGGGGGTGAGCTCGGGGATGCCGCGCGGCTGCGCGGTGACCTCGGCGATGCGCGTCCCGAGGGCGCTCAGCGAGCCCTGCAGGGCGTCGAGGTCGAGGTCGAGCACGGCGAGCAGGCAGTGCTGCTGGGGGATCGCCGGGCGCTGGATGCCGGCCTGCTGCTCGCCGCCGGCGGGCACAGGGCGATCGGCGCCCGCCGCGGGCGCGCGGCCGGTGCGTCCGGTGACCGCTGCGACGGTTCCGGCGATCGCCGCGCCTGCGATCGCCGCACCCGTGAGCAGTCCGCGCCGGGAGAGCCCCGACGTCTCGCTCTGCTCGACGGCGCCGTCCGCCTCGCTCATCCGGTGCCTCCCGGGAGCTCGAGCCGCGGTGCCTCGCGATCGGGGAACTCGACCGTCGTCCAGCGCTCGGCGATGCGCACCTCGGCACGCAGGATGAGACCGTGGGCGTCGACCCAGAGTCGAAGCGGCGAGTCGTCCGCGGTCGGCGCGGTGTCGGCGTCGTCCGCCGGCTGGTCGCTCGGCGGGCTCGCGAAGACGGTCACCGCGGTGCCGTCGAGGGTGTCCGCGCGCAGCCAGAACGCGCCCGACTGCTGCAGCAGGAGCGGGTTGTCGGGTCGGTCGCTTCCGAGGTTGCCGATCGTGGTGAGCAGCAGTTCGAGATCCGAGGCGGTGCCGTCGAGGCGGTGGCTCTGCCAGCCCTGGTCGGCGAGGTCGGGGATCGGCAGCACCGGGTTGCCGTCCGGGTCGGGCTCGCCCGCACGGATGCCGACCGTGGTGTCGGTCCACAGCAGCGCCTGCGGCGCGAAGTCGCCGGCGACGGTCGCGAAGCCGAGATGCGCGCCGTAGTCGACCCAGCCGGTCAGGGTGAGCTGAACGCCGTCTTCGAGCACGACCGTCGAGAACGGCCTGCTGCCGCGGTCGTAGTTGGTGAAGCGGGCGATCGCGAGCAGCTGCGCCTCCTCGCTCGACACCGGGCGCGGCGTGGGTTCCGGGTCCGGTGCGGGCGCTGCCGTGCATCCGGCGAGCGCGAGGCACACGAGCACCGCCGCCGGCCGGAGGCGCAGCGCCGCCGGGGTCATCGGGTTCCCGCGCGGTCGGCGAGGAGGGTCGCGTCGGGCACCGCGACGCCGGTCAGCTCGGGCATCGCGACGGTCCCCGGCAGCCGCGCGGGCCTCCCGGACGCGGCGAGCTGCGGTTGGTCGCGCGGCGCGGCCACGCGGCGGAAGCTCACCCCGGGGGGAGCCTCGGGACCGGGGAGGGCGGTGGTGGCGCTCTGCGGCGTCGTGTCGCCGTCGCACGCGGCTGCGGCCTCGGCGGCGAGCTCGGCGGGCCGGCTCGGTGCGGCATCCGTCCAGCAGTTGCCGACGGCGGGGGTGCGCGCCGCCGAGAGGTTCGCGAGCCGGGCGCCGTCGTCGACGAGGTTGGCCTCGACACGGTTGCCCGATGCCGCGATGTCCTCGGTGTTGGTGAGGATCACGGCGGCGCGCGGGTTGCCCGTGATCCGGTTGCGTTCGATCGTGTTGCGCTGGCCGCCCGCGATGCCGATCCCGGTCGCGAATCCGCCCTCGGCCTGCGAGGGCGAGTCGGGCTCCACGTTGTCGGTCACGAGGTTGCCGACCACGGTGTTCGCGCGTTGCGGGGTGAACGCCTCCTGGTAGCTCGACAGCAGGGTCATGCCGACCCGATTGCCCGCGAAACGGTTGCCGACGATGACGACCGAGTCGCTCGCGTTGGCGTTCTCGAACCCGACCGCGTTGCGCTCGGCCACGTTTCCCGTGACGAGGATGTCGCACTCCTCGCACTGCCCCACGTAGAAGCCGCTGTCGGCGGAGCCGGAGGCGTAGGAGTCGCGGATCACGCCGTGCTGGGAGTTGAAGGCGTAGATCCCGTACAGGCCGTTGTTGAAGGCGGTCACGTGGTCGACGAGGAAGCGCTGCAGCGGGGGGAACGCGCGGGGATCCCAGTCGGTGTAGCCGCCTTCGCCCGGATCGGCGGGGCCGTCGCCGTCGTGCAGCCCGGTGACCAGCACGCCGTAGAAGGTCGCGCCCGTCACGGTCAGGTTCTCGATCCGAACGCCGTCGGCGATGGCGACGATGCCGTAGGGGCGGATGCCGCCGCCGTCGATGACGGTCGCGTTGCGGTCCTCGCCGCGCACCGTCACGTCCGCCTTGTCGACGAGCAGCTGCTCCTCGTATCGGCCCGGTGCGATCACGACCAGCCCCCCGGGGCTCACGAGCTCCATGGCCGCGGAGAGGGTCGCCGCGTCGGCGGGCACGTGCACCTCGGCCTTCGTCGCCGGGGCCGCATCGGCGCAGCCGCACAACGCCAGCGCCGCGAGGGCCGCGAGGGCGGCGGCAGCGAGGCGTCGAGGCACGGGGCAAGTGTAGACAGCGCCGCCCGAGCCCCCGGCGCGAGGGCGGGCGCGGCGGCCGTCTGCGACCACAACGGGGGGAAGAGCCCCGCACTCGGCCACTCATACACTCGAATCGTCGTACCCAGGGCCCTTACCCGACCCGCGCCGCTTACCCCGGCAGTGTGCGATACCCGACTCGAACCCCGGAGACGCACGCGTCACCCCGTCGTGGTCGCTTGCGCACCCGCGCGCGCGGACACGGCAGCGGTGTGCTGCGCGCCGCCTCCGGCGTGTCCGCCTGCGCGGAGAGCTGCTTCGGCGTCGGGATCCGCCTGATCCACCTGCACACCCGACAACCCGAAACAGAAAGATGGATATGACGACCATCACCCACAGCCGGTCGCGTCGTATCGCCGCCGCGGCCGGGGCGTTCGCCCTCGCCGCCGCCGGCGTGCTCGGCTTCGCGGGCTCCGCCTCCGCCGACCCGATCGGGGGCGTCGGCAACATCGTCAGCCCCGACCCGGGCACCGGCTCGATCACCGTGCACAAGTACACGAAGACGAGCACGAACGGCAGCACCGCCGGCGACGGCACCCAGGTGACCCCGACGGGCGCTCCGATCCCGGGCGTCACCTTCACGGTCCGCGAGGTGCTCAGCTCTTCCGCATCGCTGCCGCTGCTGACGAACGCCGGCTGGACCACCGCCAACGCGATCCAGGGCGCGTTCAGCCCCGCGAGCCCCGTAGCCTCGCTCACCGCGATCAGCGGTGTGACCCTCACCGCCGGCACCAGCGTCGTCACCAATGCGAGCGGCGACGCGGCCTTCGCCAACCTGCACTACGGCCTCTACCTCGTGCAGGAGACGGCGGCGCCCGCGAACGTGACCGACCCGTCGCTGCCGTTCCTGGTGACCGTTCCGTTCCCGACCGGCGCCGCGAACGCCACCAACCCCAACGAGTGGCTGTACGCCGTGCACGTGTACCCGAAGAACGCCGTCACGGGTGTCACCAAGGCCGTCAAGTCGGCCGACACGGCGTTCCGCACCGCGGCCGACTACGTGACCTGGACCATCGGCGCGACGGTCCCCACGGTCGCGAGCGGCGGCATCAACACCTTCACGGTCGCCGACACGGTCGACCCGGCGCAGCTGAGCTTCGTGACCGGCACGGTGCCCTCGGGCATCTCCCCGCGCGCGATCCGGGTGTTCAACGCCGGGGGCACCGACGTGACCTCGAACTTCACGCTCACGACCGACTACACCTACACGGTCAGCGGCACGAACAACGAGGTGCAGACCCTCGCCTTCACCTCGACGGGGCGCGCCGACCTCGCCACCTACGCCTCAGGCGGGCGCGTCGAGTTCGACGTGCCGACCCAGGTGGTCGCGGTGCCCACGGCCGGGACGGTGCTCAACAGCACCCATCTGGTCGCCAACAGCGGCACCTCCGACGCCTCCTCGAGCCAGGACTTCGGCAAGCTGCGCGTCCTGAAGTTCGCCATGACCGACGTGGCGGATGTGCCCACGAAGACCCCGCTCGCGGGCGCCACCTTCGAGGTGTACGCCGACGCCGACGCCGACGGTGTCGCGGATGCCGGCGAGCTGGTCACCGTGAACGGCGCGACCAGCTGGACGACCGACGCGGCGGGCATCGTCAACATCCCGGCCCTCAAGCCGGGTGCCTACCTCCTCAAGGAGACCGCGGCGCCGGTCGGCTACCAGGCGCTCAGCGCGGTGGTCCCCGCGACGGTCGTCGCGGGCGACGTCGTCGCCACGGGCACGGTGCAGAACTACGTCGAGGTCGAGAACAGCCAGCTTCCGCCGTGGCTGCTGCCCTTCACGGGTGGCAACGGGGTGCTGACCTTCACGATCGTCGGGGCCGGCCTCATGGCGCTCGCCTTCGGCTTCGCGTTCGTCGCGTTCCGCCGCCGCAAGCAGGCCGAGCAGGCCTGATCACCGCGTGACCCGATGGCGGGAGTGTCGTGCGACGCTCCCGCCATCGGCATGAGGGGAAGAGCATGACCGCCGTCGTGATCCGTCACCGCCGGGCCTCCGCGAGGCCTCGGGGCTGGCGGATGCCGTGGCTGGCGTTCGCGACCGCCGTCGTGTTCTTCGTGGGCGCCGTGGTGCTGCTCGCCCCCTCGATCGCGAACTGGTTCTCGCAGGTCGAGCAGGCGTCGCACATCAGCGACCTCGCGAGCGAGGTCCACGACCTCGGAGCCGACACGCTCCGTCAGGAGCTCGCCGATGCGCGCGCCTACAACACGACCCTGGTGGGCGGCGCGGTGGTGGCCGCCAACGAACGCATCCCGCTCCCCGCCACCGCACCCAGCCGAGCCGACTCCCGCAGCTACGACGAGCTGCTCATGGCGGACTCGCTGGGACTCATGGCACGCATCAAGATCCCCCGCATCGGCGTCGACCTGCCCGTCTACCACGGCACGAGCGACGCGACCCTCGAGCAGGGCGTCGGACATCTCGAGGGCACGGCGCTCCCGGTCGGCGGGGTCGGCACGCGTTCCGTGCTCACCGGCCACCGCGGACTCGCCACCTCGGAGCTCTTCACGAACCTCGACAAGGTGCGGCTCGGCGACACCTTCACGATCGAGGTCTTCGGGGAGGTGCTGAGCTATCGGGTGATCGCGAGCGAGGTCGTCCAGCCCGAGGACTCCCAGGCGCTCTACCCGGATCCCGATCGCGATCTGCTCACCCTCGTCACCTGCACGCCGCTCGGCATCAACAGCCACCGCATCCTCCTCACCGGGGAGCGGGTGCTGCCGACCCCGATCGGGGACGTCGCGAGCGCCGGCAACCCGCCGACGATCCCCGGCTTCCCGTGGTGGATCGTCATCCTGTCGATCGTCCTCGTGATGGGCGTTGCCTACGTCGCCTACGCGGGCCGCGCCCCGCGGCGGCGACACACAGCCACCCCGGGCGCGTCAACGGGGTTGCCGGACTGACGCGCTCTCGGTAGCTTCCGAGGATGCGCGCGCGGCGTGTGGTGCGAACGAGCGCGGCCCTGGCCGGGGTGGCGCTCGTGCTGGCGAGCGGTGCGACGGCGCAACTCGCGTCGAGCGCGCCGGCCCGAGCGACCGCGCTGTTCGCGAGCGGTCCCCTGCTGCTGCAGGAGGATTTCACGGGTGACACCGCCATCCCCGAGTTCAGCGCCTACGGCGATGCCTGTCTCACGGGCGCCCCCGCGGGCGCCGCGCTCCCCGCGGGTCTCCATCCCCTCGCCGGATGCCCGGCGGGCGGCTCGGGCGTCTCGCCGCCGCTCGGCGGAGCGCCCGACGGCTTCCTCCGGCTCACCGATGCCGTCGTGAACCAGGCGGGCGCGGTGCTCTTCAAGACCGACATCCGTTCGACCGATGGCGTGGAGATCACCTTCGAGCAGTGGCAGTACGGCGGGTTCTCGACCATCCCGCAGTTCCCCACGCAGACCGCCGACGGCATCTCCTTCTTCCTCGTCGACGCCGCCCAGGTGACGACCCTGAGCGCGCCGGGCGCGTTCGGCGGCAGCCTCGGCTACGCCCAGAAGCTCGACGGCGGCACCCTGTTCAACGGCGTCGACGGCGGGTATCTCGGGTTCGGGTTCGATGTGCTCGGCAACTTCTTCAACGATGGCGAGAACCGGGGCAGCGGCTGCGGTCAGCCGGGGCCCTTCGTCGACGGCCTCACCTCGCCCGTCGGCAGCGCGCTCGTCGCGCCCGCGCCGGGCGCCAACAACGTCACGGTGCGCGGCCCCGGCCAGGGGGCGGCCGGGTACTGCTATCTCGGGATCTCGGCGGACCTCGCGGGCGGCAGCTGGGTGAGCCGCCTTCCCGGCCCGCTGCACGGTCCGACGACCGTCGTCTCGCAGAGCGATCCCGCGCAGGCCGTCACCGACCTGCTGCCTTCCCGCCGCACCGTCACGATGGTGCTGGAGCCCGAGCCGAGCCATCACATCACGGTGTACGTGGACACCGGGTCCGGCCCCGTGATGGTGCTCGACATCCTCGCGCCCCAGCCGGTGCCGCCCGCCGTCAAGTTCGGGTTCGCCGCCTCGACCGGGGCCTTCACGGATGTGCACCTCATCCGCACCCTGACGATGCAGGCGCTCGATCCGCTGCCGGCGCTCGGTCTCACCAAGACCGCGACCCCCGTCGTGCCGGGTGCGCTGGGGGTGGGCGATCAGGTGCGCTTCGACCTCGTGGTGACGAACACGGGCGGCGGCACGGTGCACGGCATCACCGTGGACGCCCCCGTCATCGGCCCCGTGAGCTGCCCGCAGGCGGACCTCGCCGAGGGCGCCTCGATGACCTGCTCCGTGATCTACACCCTCACGCAGGCGGACATCGACCGCGGCTCGGTGCTCAGCACGGCGGTCGCGAACGGCACGGGGCGCGACGGCGGGGTGGTCTCGAATCCGGCCGACGCCCTCGTCGAGCTCGCCGAGCTCGCCGCGAGCGGGGTGGACGGGGCGGTGCTGGGAGCGGTAGGCGCGGCGTCGGGGGCAGCGGTGCTGCTGGGTGCCGTGCTGTTCGCGCGAGCGCGGCGACGGCCGCGCTCCGAGTGAAACTCGGGTACCACGTCGTCGGACGCACGTCAACGGGGTCGCCGCGTGCACAGCCGCTCGATAGTTTGCGCGTATGCGCGCGTGGCGTGTGGCCTCGATGGGGGTGACCCTCTCGGCGGTGGGGATCCTGCTGGCGAGCGCCGGGAGCGCGCCCGCTGCCACCGGCGCCCCCGAACTGCGGATGCCCGTGCGGGCCACGGGGCCGCTCCTGCTCGATGAGGATTTCACGGGGGCCACGGCGATCGACGACTTCCGGGCCCACGGCGACGCGTGCCTCACGGGCGCGCCGGTCTTCACCGGGACGCACGTCAACAACGATCCGGTACCGGGGTGCCCCGCCCAGGCGGAGCTGCCGGGTACCACGTACCCCGCCGTGACCCTGCCGATCTCACCGCCCCTCGGCGCCGACGGCAACGGGTACCTCCGATTGACGGACGCGATCCCCGACCGCACCGGCGCGGTGCTGTACGAGGTGCCGATCCAGGCGACCGACGGCGTCGAGATCACCTTCGAGCAGTGGCAGTACGGCGGGTACTCCACCATGCCGGAGTACGCCGGCCGCACGGCCGACGGCATCTCCTTCTTCCTCGTCGACGGCGACGCCACGCTGCTCGCGCCGGGCGCATTCGGCGGAAGCCTCGGCTACGCCCAGAAGCTCCCGGACAACGACCCCGGCGAGACCCTCGTCGACGGCGTGGTGGGCGGCTACCTCGGGATCGGACTCGACGTTCTCGGCAACTTCTTCGGCGACTGGGAGCAACGCGGCGCGGGCTGCACGGGAGCCGGTGCCTCGCCCGCGGGCGCCGCGTTCCTGGATCCGCCCGCGGGCCAGAACATGGTGACCGTGCGCGGGCCGGTGGGGGCGAGCACCGCCGTGGGCTACTGCTTCCTCACCGCGAGCTACGTCGACGACAGCTCGGTCACCCCGCCGTTCTCCTCGACGCTGCCCGGCGCCCTGCACGGCGCCCTCATGGGCCCGGTGCCGACCGACCCGGCAGCGGCGGTGGCCTTCCTCGAGCCGGCGAAGCGCATCGTGACGATCGTGCTCGAGCCGGAGCCCACCCACAACGTCACCGTGTACGTCGACTTCGGCTCCGGTCCGCAGCAGGTGCTGTTCTTCCATGCGCCCGAGCCGGTGCCGGCGAGCGTCAAGTTCGGGTTCGCCGCCTCGACGGGCGCCTTCACGGATGTGCACCTCATCCGCACGATGCGCGTGCAGGCGCTCGACCCGGTCCCGGCGCTCAGCCTCACCAAGACCGGCGTCCCGCTCGTGCCGGGGCCGCAGTCGGTGGGCGATCAGATCCGCTACGACTTCCTGGTGTCGAACGTCGGGGGTGGGACGATCACCGGCATCGTCGTCCACGACGACACGGTCGGGCCGGTGACCTGCCCGCAGCCCGACCTCGCCGAGGGGGAGTCGATGACGTGCTGGGCGTACTACACGCTCACCCAGGAGGACCTCGAACGCGGCGAGGTGCTCAACACCGCGTTCGCCACGGGCGACGGCCGCGACGGCGAAGTCACCTCCAACACCGATGACGAGCGGGTCGATCTGCGGGCCCTCGCGAACGGCGGGGCGGACGGTGCGGCCCTCGCGGCCGTGGGCGCGGCGGCCCTGCTCACGCTCCTGATCGGGGCCGTCATCGTGGCGCGGCGACGTTCCCAGGGAGCTCCTAGCTGAGCGCGACACGCCCGGGTTGCAGCAGTTGCCCGGGTATGGCAGACTTTCATGGTTCAACACGCCGCGCCTGGCGCGTGGCTCACTCCCCTGGCAGTGCACAGCCCCTGATCCGATGGATCGGAAGCGGCTGGGCCGCGGGGAGCAGAACACAGCTTCAATCGAATCCCGATTCCCTCGGGGAAGACGTGTGCCCTGCGCGCGGAATCCCGGCGGGGACAGGTGATTGACAGAAGAACAGCGGTGCGCATCGAAGGATGCGCGGATGTGCGGGCCGGGATCGGTCTCGCACGGGAACAAGGAAGAGAGCTGACCATGGCGGGACAGAAGATCCGCATCCGGCTGAAGTCGTACGACCACGCCGGCCTCGACGCATCGGCGCGCAAGATCGTCGACACCGTGACCCGTGCGGGCGCGACCGTCGTCGGCCCCGTGCCGCTCCCGACGGAGAAGAACGTGGTCGTCGTGATCCGTTCGCCGCACAAGTACAAGGACAGCCGCGAGCACTTCGAGAAGCGCACCCACAAGCGCCTCATCGACATCATCGACCCGACGCCCAAGGCCGTCGACTCGCTCATGCGTCTCGACCTGCCCGCCGACGTCAACATCGAGATCAAGCTCTAGCCCGAGCTGAACCCGGAAGCCAGAAGGAAACCCATGTCTGCAGTGAAGACGACCAAGGGTCTGCTGGGCACGAAGCTCGGCATGACCCAGGTCTGGGACGAGAACAACAAGCTCGTCCCCGTGACCGTGGTCCAGATCACCCCCAACGTCGTGACCCAGGTCCGCTCGACCGAGAAGGACGGCTACGAGGCCGTCCAGATCGCCTACGGCCAGATCGACCCCCGCAAGGTCAACAAGCCCGCCTCGGGCCACTTCGAAAAGGCCGGGGTCACCCCGCGCCGCCACCTCACCGAGGTGCGCACCGCCGACGCCGCCGAGTACTCGCTCGGCCAGGAGCTCGCGGTCGACATCTTCGAGGCCGGTCAGCTCGTCGACGTCGTCGGCACGAGCAAGGGCAAGGGCTTCGCCGGTGTCATGAAGCGCCACAACTTCAAGGGCGTCTCCGCCTCGCACGGTGCCCACCGCAACCACCGCAAGCCCGGCTCGATCGGTGCCTCGTCTACCCCCAGCCGCGTCTTCAAGGGCATGCGCATGGCGGGCCGGATGGGTGGCGAGCGCGTCACCGTCCAGGGCCTCAAGGTCCACTCGGTGGACGCCGAGAAGGGCCTCCTGCTGGTCAAGGGCGCCGTCCCCGGCGCGCGCGGCCGCATCGTCTTCGTCCGCAACGCCGTGAAGGGTGCCTGATCATGGCCGCTACCAACCTCGACGTGGTCGACGCGAAGGGCAAGAAGGCCGGTTCGGTCGAGCTTCCCGCGAGCGTCTTCGACGTGCAGACCAACGTCCCCCTCATCCACCAGGTCGTGACCGCCCAGCTCGCCGCCGCGCGGCAGGGCACCCACAAGACCAAGAACCGCGGTGAGGTCTCCGGCGCCGGTCGCAAGCCGTTCAAGCAGAAGGGCACCGGCCGCAGCCGTCAGGGCTCGGTCCGCGCCCCGGAGCACACCGGTGGTGGCGTCGTCCACGGACCGACCCCGCGCGACTACTCGCAGCGCACCCCCAAGAAGATGATCGCCGCGGCCCTGCTCGGCGTCCTCTCGGACCGCGCCCGCGGTGAGCGTCTCCACGTCATCACCTCGTTCGGCTCCGACGCCCCCTCCACCAAGAGTGCCGTCGAGATCCTCGAGCAGCTCGGTGCCCGCAAGAACGTGCTCGTGGTCATCGACCGCGGCGACGAGGTCGGCGCCCTGAGCGTGCGCAACCTGTCCTTCGTGCACGTGCTGTACGCGGACCAGCTGAACGCCTACGACGTGGTCGTCTCGGACGACATCGTCTTCACCCGTGCCGCCTTCGACGCCTTCGTGGCGTCGAAGAGCGCCCAGACCGAGGAGGCTGCGAAGTGAGCGGCTACAACAAGGACCCGCGCGACGTCATCATCGCGCCGGTCGTGAGCGAGAAGAGCTACGGGCTCATCGACGAGGGCAAGTACACCTTCCTCGTCGACCCCCGCTCGAACAAGACCGAGATCAAGCTGGCGATCGAGAAGATCTTCGGCGTCAAGGTCGCCTCGGTGAACACCGCCAACCGCGCCGGCAAGACCCGCCGCACGCGCTTCGGCACCGGCAAGCGCAAGGACACCAAGCGCGCCATCGTCACGCTCAAGTCCGGCTCGATCGACATCTTCACGGCTGTCGGCTAAGGACCAGGAAGAGAATCATGGCTATTCGCAAGTACAAGCCGACGACCCCCGGTCGTCGTGGCTCGTCGGTCGCCGACTTCGCGGAGATCACGCGCTCGACGCCCGAGAAGTCGCTGCTGCGCCCGCTCCCGAAGACCGGTGGCCGCAACAACACCGGTCGCATCACGACCCGCCACATCGGCGGCGGGCACAAGCGCCAGTACCGCGTCATCGACTTCCGTCGCAACGACAAGGACGGCGTCGACGCCAAGGTCGCGCACATCGAGTACGACCCGAACCGCACCGCGCGCATCGCGCTGCTGCACTTCGTGGACGGCACCAAGCGCTACATCCTGGCGCCGAACAAGCTCAACCAGGGCGACGTCGTCGAGTCGGGTGCCGGCGCGGACATCAAGCCGGGCAACAACCTGCCGCTCAAGAACATCCCCGTGGGTACCGTCATCCACGCGATCGAGCTGAAGCCGGGCGGTGGCGCCAAGCTCGCCCGCTCGGCCGGCGCCTCGGTGCGCCTCGTCGCCAAGGACGGCCCCTACGCCCAGCTGCGTCTGCCCTCGGGCGAGATCCGCAACGTCGACGTGCGCTGCCGCGCCACGATCGGCGAGGTCGGCAACGCCGAGCAGTCGAACATCAACTGGGGCAAGGCCGGCCGCAACCGCTGGAAGGGCATCCGCCCGACCGTCCGCGGTGTGGCCATGAACCCGATCGACCACCCGCACGGTGGTGGTGAGGGCAAGACCTCCGGTGGTCGCCACCCGGTCAGCCCGTGGGGTCAGGCCGAGGGTCGCACCCGTCGCCCCAACAAGGAATCCGACAAGCTCATCGTCCGCCGCCGGACCGTCGGCAAGAAGCGCAAGTAGAGGTAGTAGAAGATGCCGCGCAGTCTCAAGAAGGGGCCCTTCGTCGACGAGCACCTGTTCCGCAAGGTTCAGACTCAGAACGAGGCGGGCTCGAAGAACGTGATCAAGACCTGGTCGCGCCGCTCCATGATCGTCCCGGCCATGCTCGGCCACACGATCGCCGTCCACGACGGACGCAAGCACATCCCGGTCTTCGTGACCGAGACCATGGTGGGTCACAAGCTCGGCGAGTTCGCGCCGACCCGCACCTTCCGTGGACACGAGAAGGACGACAAGAAGGGTCGTCGCCGCTGACGCGGTGACTGAGGAGGAAGAGAAATGGTGGAGTCGATCGCCCGCGTGCGACACATCCGCGTGACGCCTCAGAAGGCCCGTCGCGTCGTGGACCTCATCCGTGGCAAGCAGGCTCAGGAGGCGCTCGCCATCCTGAAGTTCGCCCCGCAGGGTGCCAGCGAGCCCGTCTACAAGCTCGTGGCGTCCGCGATCGCGAACGCCCGCGTGAAGGCGGATGCGACGAACAGCTACCTCGACGAGGCCGACCTCGTGGTCGCCCGCGCCTTCGTCGACGAGGGCACCACGCTCAAGCGGTTCCAGCCGCGAGCGCAGGGCCGCGCGTTCCGCATCAACAAGCGCACGAGCCACATCACCGTCGTGCTGGCCACGCCGGACGAGCTCACGGTCGCGGCCAAGGCCGCTCCGGCGAAGAAGGCAGGTAAGTAATGGGCCAGAAGGTCAACCCCTACGGCTTCCGTCTGGGCATCACCACCGACCACACGTCGCGGTGGTTCTCCGACTCGACGAAGCCCGGTCAGCGCTACGCCGACTTCGTGGCCGAGGACGTCAAGATCCGCAACCTCCTGACGAAGAACCTCGACCGCGCCGGCGTCGCCAAGATCGAGATCGAGCGCACCCGTGACCGCGTCCGCGTGGACATCCACACGGCCCGCCCGGGTATCGTGATCGGCCGCCGCGGCGCCGAGGCCGAGCGCATCCGCGCCGACCTCGAGAAGCTCACCGGCAAGCAGATCCAGCTGAACATCCTCGAGGTCAAGAACCCCGAGGCCGAGGCCCAGCTCGTCGCTCAGGGCATCGCGGAGCAGCTGTCCGCCCGTGTCGCGTTCCGTCGCGCCATGCGCAAGGGCCTCCAGGGTGCCCAGCGCGCCGGCGCCAAGGGCGTCCGGATCCAGGTCTCGGGCCGCCTGGGAGGCGCGGAGATGAGCCGCTCGGAGTTCTACCGCGAGGGTCGCGTGCCGCTGCACACCCTCCGCGCGAACATCGACTACGGCTTCTACGAGGCCAAGACCACCTTCGGCCGCATCGGCGTGAAGGTCTGGATCTACAAGGGCGACATCACCAACAAGGAACTCGCTCGCGAGCAGGCCGCACAGAAGTCGGTCCGTCCCGAGCGTCGTGACGGCGCACGCCGCGGCCCCCGGGCCGAGGCCGCAGCAGGAGTCGAGGCGTAACCATGCTCATCCCCCGTAAGGTCAAGCACCGCAAGCAGCACCACCCGGGTCGCTCCGGGCAGGCCACCGGCGGCACGAAGGTCACCTTCGGCGAGTTCGGCATCCAGGCCCTCACTCCCGCCTACGTGACCAACCGTCAGATCGAGTCCGCTCGTATCGCCATGACCCGTCACATCAAGCGTGGCGGCAAGGTGTGGATCAACATCTACCCGGACCGTCCGCTCACCAAGAAGCCCGCCGAGACCCGCATGGGTTCCGGTAAGGGAAGCCCCGAGTGGTGGGTCGCCAACGTCAAGCCCGGTCGGGTCCTCTTCGAGGTCTCCGGCGTCAGCGAGGAGCTCGCCCGCGGCGCGCTCACCCGGGCCATCCACAAGCTGCCGCTCAAGGCACGCATCATCAAGCGCGAGGAGGGCGACGCATAATGGCCGTCGGATCCAAGGAGCTCACCCCCATCGAGCTCGACACCTTCGAGGACGACCGTCTCGTCGACGAGCTGAAGAAGGCCAAGGAGGAGCTGTTCAACCTGCGCTTCCAGTCGGCCACCGGTCAGCTCGAGAGCCACGGCCGCCTGCGCGCCGTGAAGCGCGACATCGCCCGCATCTACACCGTCATCCGTGAGCGCGAGCTCGGGATCCGGGCCACCCCGGCCCCGATCGAGGTGCCGGTCAAGGCGGCGAAGAAGTCCCCCAAGAAGTCCGAGGCCGCCGAGGCCGAGGCTGAGACCGCCGAGGAGGCGAGCAAGTAATGGCACAGGCTAAGAAGACCGAGGAGTCGGTCGTGGCTGGCCACGAGCACGCCGCTCACGACGTGCGCGACGCGAACGCGCGCGGCTACCGCAAGGTGCGCCGCGGCTACGTGACGAGCGACAAGATGGACAAGACCATCGTCGTCGAGGTCGAGGACCGCGTGAAGCACCCGCTGTACGGCAAGGTCATCCGCCGCAGCTCGAAGATCAAGGCCCACGACGAGCAGAACACCGCCGGCATCGGCGACCTCGTCGTCATCTCGGAGACCCGCCCGCTCTCGGCTTCGAAGCGCTGGCGTCTCGTCGAGATCGTGGAGAAGGCGAAGTAACCCATGATCCAGCAGGAATCCCGCCTCAAGGTCGCCGACAACACCGGCGCCAAGGAGCTGCTCACGATCCGCGTGCTCGGCGGCTCCGGCCGTCGCTACGCCGGCCTGGGCGACGTCATCGTCGCCACGGTCAAGGACGCGATCCCGGGCGGCAACGTCAAGAAGGGCGACGTCGTCAAGGCGGTCGTCGTCCGCACCGTCAAGAAGACGCGCCGCGCCGACGGTTCGTACATCAAGTTCGACGAGAACGCCGCCGTGATCCTGAAGAACGACGGGGACCCCCGCGGTACCCGCATCTTCGGGCCGGTCGGCCGTGAGCTTCGCGACAAGAAGTTCATGAAGATCATCTCGCTGGCCCCGGAGGTCATTTAGTCATGGCAAAGATCAAGAAGGGCGACCTCGTCCAGGTCATCAGCGGTCCCTCGCAGGACCGCGGCGGCGACCGGGGCAAGCAGGGGCGCGTCATCGAGGTCCAGGTCGAGAAGAACCGCGTGATCGTCGAGGGCATCAACTTCGTCACCAAGCACGTGCGCGTCGGCCAGACCCAGCGCGGCACGAAGACCGGTGGCATCGAGACCCACGAGGCGCCGATCCACATCTCGAACGTGGCGCTCGTCGACCCGAAGACCAAGAAGCCGACCCGCGTGGGTTTCCGTGAGGAGACCGTCGAGAAGGACGGCGTGAAGAAGACCGTTCGCGTGCGCTACGCGAAGAAGTCCGGAGAGAAGATCTAAATGGCCGAGACGGATGTGGCTGGCAAAATCCAGCCCCGACTGAAGTCGAAGTACCGCGAGGAGATCGTCAAGACGCTCACCGCGGAGTTCGGCTACACCAACCCGCACCAGGTGCCCGGCCTCGTCAAGGTCGTCGTCAACACCGGTGTCGGCGAGGCCGCCCGCGACTCCAAGGTGATCGACGGCGCGATCAAGGACCTCACCCTCATCACCGGCCAGAAGCCGCAGGTGACCAAGGCCCGCAAGTCCATCGCGCAGTTCAAGCTGCGCGAGGGCATGCCGATCGGCGCCCACGTGACGCTGCGCGGCGACCGCGCCTGGGAGTTCCTCGACCGCCTGCTGTCGCTCGCGCTCCCGCGCATCCGCGACTTCCGCGGCCTGAGCGCGAAGCAGTTCGACGGCAACGGCAACTACACCTTCGGTGTCGCCGAGCAGTCGATCTTCCACGAGATCAACCAGGACCAGATCGACCGCGTCCGCGGCTTCGACATCACGGTCGTGACCACCGCCAAGACGGACGACGAGGGCCGGGCTCTGCTCCGTGCGCTCGGCTTCCCCTTCAAGGCCGAGTAAGAAACCCCCGCTGGTCGAGTGCCGCCGCAGGCGGTGTATCGAGACCCGCGGGTACCCAAGAAGGTCGGTCCCCGGTGAACCGGGCCCGAAACCACAAGGAATAAGGAAACCAACGAAATGACGATGACAGATCCGGTCGCAGACCTGCTGACCAGACTGCGCAACGCGAACCGTGCGTACCACGACACGGTCTCGCTCCCGAGCAGCAAGCTCAAGACCCACATCGCCGAGATCCTCCAGCGCGAGGGCTACATCTCGAGCTGGAAGGTCGAGGAGGCGCGTGTCGGCCAGACCCTGACGATCGACCTCAAGTACGGCCCGAACCGCGAGCGGTCGATCGCCGGCATCAAGCGTGTCTCGAAGCCGGGTCTGCGCGTCTACGCGAAGTCCACCGAGATCCCCCGCGTCCTCGGCGGTCTCGGCGTCGCCATCCTGTCCACCTCCTCCGGTCTGCTGACCGACCGCGAGGCGAGCAAGAAGGGCGTCGGCGGGGAAGTCCTCGCCTACGTGTGGTGAGCTGAGATGTCCCGTATCGGAAGACTCCCCATCGATGTTCCCGCCGGCGTCACCGTGACGATCGACGGCCAGGACGTCACCGTCAAGGGCCCGAAGGGCGAGCTCGCGCTCACCGTGAAGACCCCCATCGAGGTCAAGCTCGAGGACGGCCAGCTGCTCGTGACGCGTCCGGACGACGAGCGCGAGTCGCGTTCGCTGCACGGCCTCACCCGCACGCTCATCGCGAACCAGATCATCGGTGTGACCGATGGCTACGCGAAGAGCCTCGAGGTGGTCGGCACCGGTTACCGTGTCGCCGCCAAGGGCAGCTCGGTCGAGTTCGCGCTCGGCTACTCGCACCCCATCACCGTCGACCCGCCCGCAGGCATCACCTTCGAGGTCGAGGGCAACAACAAGCTTCACGTCCGCGGCATCGACAAGCAGGCCGTGGGCGAGGTCGCCGCCAACATCCGCAAGCTCCGCAAGCCCGAGCCCTACAAGGGCAAGGGTGTGCGGTACCTCGGTGAGGTCGTGCGCCGCAAGGCCGGAAAGAGTGGTAAGTGATCATGGCTGGCATCAGCAAGTCGGCTCAGCGCGACCGTCGTCACACGCGTCTGCGCAAGCGCATCGTCGGTACCGAGGAGCGCCCGCGTCTCGTCGTCACCCGTTCGGCCCGCCACGTGTTCGTGCAGGTCGTCGACGACAGCAAGGGCTTCACCGTCGCGTCGGCCTCGACGCTCGAGGCGGACCTGCGCACCTTCGACGGTGACAAGACCGCCAAGGCCCGCAAGGTCGGCGAGCTCGTCGCCGAGCGTGCCAAGAAGGCCGGCGTCGAGGCGGTCGTGTTCGACCGCGGAGGCAACAAGTACGCCGGACGCGTCGCGGCCATCGCCGAGGGCGCCCGTGAGGGAGGGCTCGAGCTGTGAGCGACGAGATCCAGAACAAGGAGCAGGACGTGACGTCCGAAGAGATCACCGAGGGTCAGGTCGTGGAGACCGCCGCGGGCACCGAGCAGGGCCAGGAGCCCCGCGAGGCCCGTCGTGGCAGCCGCGAGCGCAACCCCCGCAACGACCGCGGTTCGCGTGACCGCGCCGAGAGCCAGTTCCTCGAGCGCGTCGTGACCATCAACCGCGTGTCGAAGGTCGTCAAGGGCGGCCGCCGCTTCAGCTTCACGGCGCTCGTCGTCGTGGGCGACGGCAACGGCCTCGTGGGCGTCGGCTACGGCAAGGCCCGCGAGGTGCCGCTCGCGATCTCGAAGGGCGTCGAGGAGGCGAAGAAGAACTTCTTCCGCGTCCCGCGCGTCGGTGCGACGATCCCCCACCCCGTCCAGGGTGAGGCCGCCGCCGGTGTGGTGCTGCTGCGCCCCGCCGCCGCCGGTACCGGTGTCATCGCCGGTGGTCCCGTCCGCGCCGTGCTCGAGTGCGCCGGCATCCACGACGTGCTGTCGAAGTCCCTCGGGTCGTCGAACACGATCAACATCGTCCACGCGACCGTCGAGGCCCTCAAGCAGCTCGAGGAGCCCCGTGCCGTCGCCGCCCGCCGCGGCCTCGAGTTCGAGGACGTCGCGCCCGAGCGCCTCATCCGCGCCGACGCCGACGCTCGTGCGGCCGCTACCGCGAAGGTTGGTGCCTGATGTCCGCTCGACTCAAGGTGACCCAGATCAAGTCCGTTATCAGCGAGAAGCAGAACCAGCGCGACACCCTGCGCAGCCTGGGCCTCAAGCGCATCGGCGACGTCGTCGTGCGCGAGGACACCCCGGCCAACCGCGGGTACGTGCGTGCGGTCGCGCATCTCGTGAAGGTCGAGGAGATTGACTAATGGCTGACGAGAAGAAGCCGGCCGAGAAGGCCACGGCCGCGAAGGCCGCCGCTCCGAAGGCTGCTGCCCCGAAGGCTGCTGCCGAGAAGCCCGCCGCTGAGAAGAAGGCGCCGGCGAAGGCCGCCGCCCCGAAGGCTGCCGCTCCGAAGGCTGCCGCCGAGAAGCCCGCTGCTGAGAAGAAGGCGCCCGCCAAGGCGGCTGCCCCGAAGGCTGCTGCTGCCCCGAAGGCTGCTGCTGCCCCGAAGGCTGCTGCTGCTCCGACGGCTGCCGCCGCTGCGAAGGCCGACGAGGTCGTCGCGGCCAAGCCCGCCGCCAAGAAGCCCGCCGCGAAGTCCTCGGATGTCGCGTCGCGCCCGCAGGTGCTGAAGGCTCACCACCTCCGCCCCGCCGAGGGCGCCAAGAAGGCCAAGACCCGCGTCGGACGCGGTGAGGGCTCGAAGGGCAAGACCGCCGGTCGCGGCACCAAGGGCACCAAGGCCCGCTACCAGGTGCGCGTCGGCCTCGAGGGCGGCAACCTCAACTCGGTCATGCGCGCCCCGAAGCTCCGCGGCTTCAAGAACCCGTTCCGGGTCGAGTACCAGGTCGTGAACCTGGACCGCCTGGCCGAGCTCTACCCCTCGGGCGGCGACGTCACCATCGGCGACCTGGTCGCCAAGGGTGCCGTGCGCAAGAACGAGAAGGTCAAGGTGCTCGGCACCGGCGAGATTGCGGTTAAGCTGAACGTTGCGGTCGACAAGGTCTCGAGCTCTGCGGAGCAGAAGATCGTCGCCGCCGGCGGCTCCGTCAAGTAGCCATCGGGCAGGTGGCCCCGCGAGGGGCCACCTCCTCGCCGTACGCACTCGCGTACGGCAGCTCCAAGAAATCTCAACGGGAGGCGTCGTGTTCAGTGCCGTCGCGCGGATCTTCCGCACGCCGGACCTCCGCCGCAAGATCGCATTCACGCTGGGCATCATCGCCCTGTTCCGGCTCGGGTCCTTCGTTCCCGCGCCGTTCGTGGACTTCGGCAACGTCCAGCAGTGTCTCGCGGGCAACGCTGGCGCCTCGGGTCTGTACGACCTCGTCAACCTCTTCAGCGGCGGCGCGCTGCTGCAGCTGTCGATCTTCGCGCTCGGCATCATGCCGTACATCACCGCGTCGATCATCGTGCAGCTGCTGCGCGTGGTCATCCCCCACTTCGACACCCTCTACAAGGAGGGCCAGGCGGGCCAGGCCAAGCTCACGCAGTACACCCGGTACCTGACGATCGCCCTCGGCGTGCTCCAGTCGACCACGCTCATCACGGTCGCGCGCTCGGGCGCCCTCTTCGGCACCACGGGCGGCGCCGAGTGCTCGCAGCTCATCGTGCCGGGCGGAGACACCTGGTACGGCATCCTGCTCATGGTCATCACCATGACGGCCGGCACCGGCGTGATCATGTGGATGGGCGAGCTCATCACCGAGCGCGGCATCGGCAACGGCATGTCGCTGCTGATCTTCACCTCGATCGTGGCCTCCTTCCCGAACTCGCTCGTCTCGATCGCGCAGCAGCGCAACATCGAGACGCTGCTGCTCGTGCTCGCGATCGGCGTGCTCATCATGTTCGCCGTCATCTTCGTCGAGCAGTCGCAGCGTCGGATCCCGGTGCAGTACGCCAAGCGGATGGTGGGTCGCCGCACCTACGGCGGCAACAACACCTACATCCCGATCAAGGTCAACATGGCGGGCGTCGTGCCGGTCATCTTCGCCTCCTCGCTGCTGTACCTGCCCGCGCTCATCGCGCAGTTCAACCAGCCGAAGGCGGGCGAGACCGCGCAGCCGTGGGTGCAGTGGATCTCCGTCTACCTCACGCGCGGCGACCACCCGCTCTACATGGCGCTGTACTTCCTGCTCATCGTGGGCTTCACCTACTTCTACGTCGCGATCACCTTCAACCCGGATGAGGTCGCCGACAACATGAAGAAGTACGGCGGCTTCATCCCCGGCATCCGCGCGGGTCGTCCGACCGCCGAATACCTCGACTACGTGCTCACGCGCGTGACGCTGCCCGGCTCGATCTACCTCGGTCTCGTCGCCCTCATCCCGCTCATCGCGCTCGCCGCGGTGGGGGCCAACTCGAACTTCCCGTTCGGCGGCACCTCGATCCTGATCATGGTGGGCGTCGGTCTCGAGACGGTGAAGCAGATCGACTCGCAGCTGCAGCAGCGCCACTACGAGGGCCTGCTGCGGTGAGCCTGCGGCTCCTGATCGTGGGCCCCCCCGGGGCGGGGAAGGGCACCCAGGCGACGCGGATCGCGGAGCGCTTCGGCATCCCGACGATCTCGACGGGCGACATCTTCCGGGCCAACATCGCGAACGAGACCGAGCTCGGCAAGCGCGTGAAGGCGATCGTCGACTCGGGCGACTACGTTCCCGATTCGCTCACCAATGAGCTCGTGTCGGACCGCCTGTCGGAGGCCGACGCGCGCGGCGGGTTCCTGCTCGACGGCTACCCCCGTACCCCCGAGCAGGTGCGCTACCTCGACGAGCTGCTCTCGGCCCACGGGCACAAGCTCGACGCGGTGCTGCGGCTCGTGGCCGACCAGGACGAGATCGTGCGGCGGCTGCGCAAGCGCGCTCTCGAGCAGGGGCGTGCGGACGACTCCGAGGAGGCGATCCGCCACCGCCAGGAGGTCTACCGTCGCGAGACGGCCCCCGTGCTGGAGATGTTCCGCGAGCAGGGGCTGCTGGTCGAGGTCGACGGTCTCGGCACCGTCGACGAGGTCACCGAGCGCATCTGGGCGGCGTTCGACGCCAACGGACTGCAGCTTCCCGAGCAGTCCGCCTGAGCTGCTGACGGATCCCCGCGGTGTCCGGCATCGGTGAGTGGCGCGGGGCCGGCATCGGAGCGGGCATCGCGATCGGCCCGGTCGTGCGACTCGAGCAGTCCGCTGCGCCGACCCCGACCGACACCCTGAGCACGCTCGGTGCGGAGGCGGAGGCGGAGCGCGTCGTCGTGGCCCTCGGCTCGGTCGCCGCGCTGCTGCGCCGCCGTGCCGTGCACGCGGACCGAGTGGTGCGCGGGGTGCTCGAGGCGCAGGCGCTCATGGTCGAAGACCCCGCCCTGCGGGATGCGATCCAGCTGCGGCTCGACGACGGCGTGACGGCCGAGGCGGCCATCGCGGGCGCGTTCGGAGCCTTCGCCGAGCTGCTCGTCGCGGCGGGCGGCTACGTCGCCGAGCGGGCGACGGATCTGCGCGACCTCGCGGACCGCGCGGTCGGGGCGCTGCAGGGCCTTCCGAGCGAGGCGATCGTCGACCCCGGCGTCCCCTACGTGCTCGTCGCCCGCGACCTCGCACCCGCCGACACCGCGGTGCTCGATCTCGACCGCGTGCTCGCGTTCGTGACGAGCGAGGGCGGCCCGACCTCGCATTCGGCGATCCTCGCGCGGCAGCGCGGCATCGTCGCCGTCGTGGGGGCGACGGGGGTCGCCGCCGTCGCCGACGGGACCGAGCTGCTCGTCGATGCCCTCCACGGGCGCGTCGTCGCCGACCCCGACCCCGCGGAGCGCGCGGAGGCCGAGCTGCGACTCGCCGTCCAGGCCTCGGCCCTCGCGACACCGGCTGCGCCCGGCGCGCTCGCCGACGGCACCCGGATCGCCCTGCTCGCGAACATCGGATCGCCGTCGGAGGTCGGTGACGCGGCCCGGCTGGGCGCCGAGGGGGTCGGGCTGCTGCGCACCGAGTTCCTCTTCCTGGATGCCGCCGAACCGCCGACCGTCGACGCGCAGCTCGCGAGCTACCGCGCGGTGCTCGACGCCTTCCCCGGGATGCCGGTCGTCGTGCGCCTGCTCGATGCCGGCGCCGACAAGCCCCTCGCCTTCCTCCCCGCAGGCGAGGAGCTCAACCCGGCCCTCGGGCGGCGGGGCCTGCGCGCGTTGCGCGCGGAGGAGGGGGTGCTCCGCGACCAGCTGGCCGCGCTCGCCGCCGCGGGAGCCGGCTCGGCCGCCGAGCTCTGGGTCATGGCGCCCATGGTGACCACGGTCGAGGAGGCGCGCTTCGTCGTGCAGGCCGCCCATGACGCCGGCATCCCGAACGCCGGTGTCGTCATCGAGGTGCCGTCGGCCGCCCTCATCGCGGACCGGATGCTGCGGCACGTCGACTTCGCCTCGATCGGCACCAACGACCTCACCCAATACACGCTCGCCGCCGACCGCTCGCTCGGCGGCCTGAGCGCGCTGCAGGACCCCTGGCATCCGGCGGTGCTCCGGCTCGTCGCCGAGGTGGGCGCGGCGGGGATCGCGCAGGGCACCCAGGTGGGGGTGTGCGGCGAGGCCGCCGCCGATCCTCTGCTCGCGATCGTGTTCGCGGGCCTCGGGATCACGAGCCTCTCGATGGCGCCCGCGGCCCTCGCGGGGGTGCGCGCGGCCCTCGCCCGCTGCACGCGCGAGCAGGCCGAGTCCATCGCGGCGGCCGCACTCGCGGCCGAGGAGGCCGACGAGGCGAGGCGCGCCGCGAGCGCGGTGGCGCGAGCGCGATTTATCGGCTAAGCTCGATCTTTGGTGCTTTGTGCCCGACGGGCATTCCGCCTTTCGGCGTGAGCACCGAATCACTCACCCGCATGACCGAGCATTACCGATAGCGATTACGAGGGTATGGCCAAGAAAGACGGCGTCATCGAGATCGAGGGATCCGTCCTCGAGGCTCTGCCGAACGCGATGTTCCGCGTCGAGCTGAGCAACGGGCACAAGGTTCTCGCCCACATTTCGGGCAAGATGCGTCAGCACTACATCCGGATCCTCCCCGAGGATCGCGTGATCGTGGAGCTGAGCCCCTACGACCTGACCCGCGGCCGCATCGTCTACCGCTACAAGTAAGGCTCGGAAAGTAACGGCCTGCCCCGGCAGGTACGAAGACAGCGAGAAGGAAACATGAAGGTCAACCCGAGCGTCAAGCCCATCTGCGACCACTGCAAGGTCATCCGCCGCAACGGCCGCGTGATGGTCATCTGCAAGTCGAACCCGCGTCACAAGCAGCGTCAGGGTTGAACCGAAGGTCGACACCGCGAAGCGGTTTCGACCGAAGGTTCAAGATCGAGGAGCGCCGCGAAGCGACGCGTCACGAGATCCCCAGACTTCACAACTCAATAGCTAACTTGCACCGCCAGAACCTCCCGCACACGGAGGGGACACCCCGGGTCGGAGGCCCGGGCACCGGCGGCGCTCCACACCTCCGAACGACTCCATAAGGAGAAGCCGACATGGCACGTCTCGCCGGCGTCGACATCCCGCGCGACAAGCGCGTGGAAGTCGCTCTGACGTACATCTACGGCGTGGGCCGCACCCGTGCGCTCACGACCCTCAAGGAAACCGGGATCTCCGGTGACATCCGCGTGAAGGATCTGACCGACGACCAGCTCGTCGCCCTTCGCGACTACATCGAAGGCAACTTCAAGGTCGAGGGCGACCTCCGCCGCGAGGTGCAGGCCGACATCCGCCGCAAGGTCGAGATCGGCTCGTACGAGGGCCTTCGCCACCGCCGTGGCCTGCCCGTCCGCGGTCAGCGCACCAAGACCAACGCACGCACTCGCAAGGGCCCGAAGCGCACCGTGGCCGGCAAGAAGAAGGCAGGTAAGAAGTAATGGCTGCTCCGAAGGCCGCCGCGCGCAAGCCGCGTCGCAAGGAGAAGAAGAACATCGCCGTGGGTCAGGCTCACATCAAGTCGACGTTCAACAACACCATCGTCTCGATCACCGACCCCTCGGGTGCCGTCATCAGCTGGGCCTCGTCCGGTGGCGTCGGCTTCAAGGGTTCGCGCAAGTCGACCCCCTACGCCGCGCAGCTCGCCGCCGAGTCGGCCGCGCGCCAGGCGCAGGAGCACGGCATGAAGAAGGTCGACGTCTTCGTCAAGGGTCCGGGTTCGGGCCGCGAGACCGCGATCCGTTCGCTCCAGGCCGCGGGCCTCGAGGTGGGCACCATCAACGATGTGACGCCGCAGGCGCACAACGGCTGCCGCCCGCCCAAGCGTCGCCGCGTGTAACGCGTCGCTCGGATGACCGCGCCCCGGCGGCCGGTCATCCGAGCGCCTCAGCGTCTTCATAACTTCACAACACGGCGGCCCAGCCACCCGCCGCAACTGTCGTGGGCGTCATATGGCGGACGCCCTCGCCGAAAGGAAACCACGTGCTCATCGCACAGCGTCCCACGCTCTCGGAAGAGAGCATCTCGGAGTTCCGCTCCGCGTTCGTCATCGAGCCCCTCGAGCCCGGCTTCGGCTACACGCTCGGCAACTCGCTGCGCCGCACCCTGCTGTCGTCCATCCCGGGCGCGGCCGTCACGAGCATCCGCCTCGACGGCATCCAGCACGAGTTCGACACCATCCCCGGTGTCAAGGAGGACGTCGTCGAGATCGTCCTCAACATCAAGCAGCTGGTCGTCTCGAGCGAGCACGACGAGCCCATCACCGCCTACCTGCGCAAGCAGGGCGCCGGTGAGGTCACGGCCGCCGACATCTCGGCCCCGGCCGGAGTCGAGATCCACAACCCCGAGCTCGTCATCGCGACCCTCAACGACAAGGCGAAGTTCGACCTCGAGCTCACCATCGAGCGCGGTCGCGGCTACGTGTCGTCGACCCAGAACCGCAGCGAGTTCAGCGAGGCCGGCCAGATCCCGGTCGACTCGATCTACTCGCCCGTGCTCAAGGTGACCTACCGCGTCGAGGCGACCCGTGCCGGTGAGCGCACCGACTTCGACCGCCTCGTGGTGGATGTCGAGACGAAGCCGGCGATCTCGCCGCGCGACGCCATCGCCTCCGCCGGGCGCACCCTCGTCGAGCTGTTCGGCCTCGCCCGCGAGCTGAACACCGCCGCCGAGGGCATCGAGATCGGGCCCGCCCCGGTCGACGCGGTGCTGTCGAGCGAGCTGTCGATGCCCATCGAGGACCTCGACCTCTCGGTGCGCAGCTACAACTGCCTCAAGCGCGAGGGCATCAACACCGTCAGCGAGCTCGTCGCCCTCTCGGAGACGCAGCTCATGAACATCCGCAACTTCGGGCAGAAGTCGGTCGACGAGGTCAAGGAGAAGCTCGTCGAGCTCGGTCTCTCCCTCAAGGACAGCGTGCCCGGATTCGACGGCGCCCACTTCTACGGCGGCTACGACGACGACGAGACCGTCTGAGTCCCGCCCTGATCTGACACGAATTCTGGAGAACGACTGATCATGCCTCAGCCCACCAAGGGTCCCCGTCTCGGCGGCGGTCCGGCGCACGAGCGCCTGCTGCTCGCGAACCTCGCCGCGGCCCTCTTCACCCACAAGAGCATCACGACCACCGAGACCAAGGCCAAGCGCCTGCGCCCGCTGGCCGAGCGGCTCATCACCTTCGCGAAGCGCGGCGACCTGCACGCCCGCCGTCGCGTGCTGTCCGTCATCCACGACAAGACCGTGGTGCACGAGCTCTTCACCGAGATCGCGCCCCTCGTCGCCGAGCGTGAGGGCGGCTACACCCGCATCACGAAGATCGGTTTCCGCAAGGGCGACAACGCGCCCCTCGCCGTGATCGAGCTCGTCCTCGAGCCGGTCGTGAAGAAGCCGGCGTCGTCGAAGAAGTCGGCCGCCCGCACCGAGACCCCGAAGGCCGCCGAGAAGCCGGTCGCCGAGGAGGCTCCGGTGGAGGAGGCCGAGGAGGCTCCGGTCGAGGAGACCGAGGTCGTCGAGGAGGCTGCCGCCGATGAGGCACCCGCCGCCGAGGCCGACGCCGACGCCGACGCCGACGCCGCGGAGTCCGAGGAGAAGTAGCTCCCCGCATCCGTCCCGCCGAGAGGCCCCGCTCACCCGAGCGGGGCCTCTCGCGTTCTGCCGTTCATGGCGCGGCTGGAGCCGCGACCTCGTGGCGGGAGGCGTTTCCCCCGCCCACGTGTCACGGCTCCAGCCGCGCCATGAACGGACGGAGATGGGGGCGGGGCGGAGCCGCCTAAACTCGGCTCGTGACCACCGACCAGGCCGCCGTGCGCATCCGGCTCGACCTGGCATACGACGGCACCGACTTCACCGGTTGGGCCAGGCAGCCCGGCCTGCGCACCGTCCAGGGGGTGCTGGAGGACGCCCTCGTCACCCTCTTCGCGCGCAGCGGTGAGCCTCCACGGGTCACCGTGGCGGGCCGCACGGATGTGGGGGTGCACGCCATCGGGCAGGTCGCGCACCTCGATCTGGCCCCGGCTCAGCTGGCACAACTGGACCGGCGTCCGCGGGGGCGCGGGGCGGGAGCGGCGGGGGCGGATTCGCTCGCCCGTCGGCTCAACGGCATCGTCGGGCAGGCGGCCGACGTGCAGGTGCTCGCCGCCCGTGAAGCACCCCCCGGCTTCGACGCCCGCTTCTCGGCCGTCTGGCGGCGCTACGAGTACCGCATCGCGGACGCCGGGGCGCTGCGCGACCCGCGGGCCCGCGCCTACACCCTCTGGCATCCGTCCGACCTCGACGTCGCCGCGATGGACGCGGCCGCAGGCGGCCTGCTCGGGCTGCACGACTTCGCGGCGTACTGCCGTCCGCGCGAAGGCGCCACCACCATCCGCACCCTGCAGGAGTTCTCCTGGGAGCGCGCGGCCGACGGCGTGCTCGTGGCGCGGGTGCGCGCCGACGCCTTCTGTCACAGCATGGTGCGGGCGCTCGTGGGCGCGTGCGTCGCCGCGGGGGAGGGCCGGCTGTCCTCCGAGCGCGCGGCCGGCATCCGCGACGAGCGGCGGCGCACGAGCGAGTTCATCGTGATGCCCGCGCGCGGCCTCACCCTCGTCGAGGTCGGCTATCCGCCGGACGACGAGCTCGCCGCCCGCGCCGAGCGGACCCGCGCCCGGCGCACCTCTCCCGACGGTTTGACCCACCCCGACCCCGTCGACTAGTCTGTACAGGTTGTCTGCGTGTCCGCGCCGACGACCAGTTGAGCCCTCCATCGTCGGGTTCCGGATCCCTGGGATGCGGAACGCGCACCGGAGCGGGATTCACGAACACCTCGACAAGAAAGCAGTCCTTCCGTGACGCGTACGTTCAGCCCCAAGCCGGCGGACATCAAGCGCGAGTGGATCGTCATCGACGCCACCGACGTCGTCCTCGGCCGTCTCGCCTCCCACGCCGCCGCCATCCTGCGCGGCAAGCACAAGCCCACCTTCGCCCCGCACGTCGACGGCGGCGACTTCGTCATCATCGTGAACGCCGAGAAGGTCGCGCTCACCGGTGCGAAGCTCGAGCAGAAGAAGGCCTACCGCCACTCGGGCTACCCGGGCGGCCTCTCGGCCACCAGCTACACCGAGCTGCTCGAGAAGCACCCCACCCGCGCGGTCGAGAAGGCCATCCGCGGCATGCTGCCGAAGAACTCGCTGGGTCGCGCCCAGATCAAGAAGCTCAAGGTGTACGCCGGCGCCGAGCACCCGCACGCCGCGCAGCAGCCGAAGCAGTACACCCTCACCCAGGTCGCGCAGTAAGCGCCGAGAGACTTCCAAGGACATCACTGATGGCGAAGATCGAAGACACCGTGTCGGACGAGGTTCTCACCTCCTTCTCGACCGAGACCCCGGCTGACGAGGCGCCCCGCGCCCCGCGTGCCGTCCTCAATGTGCCCGGCGCTGCCGTGGGCCGCCGCAAGGAGGCCATCGCGCGTGTGCGCCTGGTCCCGGGCGGCACCTCGTTCACCGTGAACGGCCGCACCCTCGAGGACTACTTCCCGAACAAGCTGCACCAGCAGCTCATCAACGACCCGTTCAAGGTGCTCGACCTGATCGGCTCGTACGACGTGATCGCGAAGATCACCGGCGGTGGCCCCTCGGGTCAGGCCGGGGCGCTGCGCCTCGCGATCGCCCGTGCGCTCAACGAGATCGACCGCGAGAACAACCGCCCCGCCCTCAAGAAGGCGGGCTTCCTCTCGCGCGACGCCCGCGTTATCGAGCGCAAGAAGGCCGGTCTCAAGAAGGCCCGCAAGGCCTCGCAGTTCTCGAAGCGCTAGTCGTTCGATACGCGCATGCCGCGTCTCTTCGGCACCGACGGGGTCCGGGGGCTGGCGAACGGTGAGGTGATCACCGCGGACCTGGCCCTCGGCCTCGCGCAGGCCGCTGCCCGCGTCCTCACCCAGGGGCGCCACGCGGATCAGGTGCGCGGCGAGGGGCGGCGGTCGCGCGCCGTCATCGCACGCGACCCGCGGGTCTCCGGCGAGTTCATCTCGGCGGCCGTCGCGGCGGGGCTCGCGAGCTCGGGCATCGACGTGCTCGACGCGGGCGTCATCCCGACCCCGGCCGCCGCGTTCCTCGTGGGCGACATCGACGCCGATTTCGGCGTCATGGTGTCGGCGTCGCACAACCCGGCACCCGACAACGGCATCAAGTTCTTCGCGCTCGGCGGCGTCAAGCTTCCCGACGAGGTCGAGGATCGCATCGAGGCGGCGCTCAGCCAGCCCAAGCTTGCCCCGACCGGCGCGGGCGTGGGCCGGATCCGGCGCTTCTCGGATGCCGAGGACCGCTACCTCCTGCACCTGCTCGGCACGCTCGACGTGCGCCTCGACGGCCTCCACGTGGTGATCGACGCGGCGCACGGGGCCGCCGCCGGCGTCTCCCCGCAGGTCTTCGCGGATGCGGGCGCTCGTGTGACGGTGCTCGGCGCCGACCCGGACGGGCTCAACATCAACGACGGCGTGGGCTCCACGCACCTCGAGAAGCTGCAGGCGCTCGTGCGGCTCTCGGGCGCCGACCTCGGCATCGCCCACGACGGCGACGCCGACCGCTGTCTCGCGGTCGACGCGCAGGGCAACGTCGTCGACGGCGACCAGATCATGGCGATCCTCGCGGTCTCCCTGCAGCGTCGCGGGCAGCTTCCGCACGACGCGCTCGCCGCGACCACCATGAGCAACCTGGGACTCCGCGTCGCGATGGCGCAGCACGGCATCCGCATCGTCGAGACCGCGGTCGGGGACCGCTACGTGCTCGAGGCCATGGCGGAGCACGGGCTCGGCTTCGGCGGCGAGCAGTCCGGCCACATCATCTTCAGCAAGTACGCGACGACCGGCGACGGCATTCTCACGGGCCTCCAGCTGGCGGCCGAGCTGGCGCGCACCGGCAAGACGCTCGCCGAACTCGCCCGGATCATGACCGTCTACCCGCAGGTGCTCGTGAACGTGCGCGACGTGGACCACCACGCCCTGCACGGCGACGCGGTCATCGCGGATGCGGTCGCGCGGCACGCCGCGCTGCTGGGCGACGACGGCCGGGTGCTGCTGCGGCCCTCCGGCACCGAGCCGCTCGTCCGCGTCATGGTGGAGGCCCTCGAGGCCGAGCAGGCGCAACGGATCGCCGACGAACTCGCGGGAATCGTGCGCGAGCGCCTGGCGTTCTCCTGACAGCGAACCTCAGAAATGCAGGAGATGATGCTCCCGCCGAGTGAGTGATCCCGGAGATCGGGGGCTTTCGTGCCGGGTGTCCTGCATTTCTGAGACGGAGAGGAAGGAGCGGCGATGCCGCTGAACGGAGAGTACGAGCCGAGCACCTCGGAGTGGGCGCGCGTGCAGGCGGAGGCCTTCGAGGCCTCTGACGGCGCGGAGGCGAACGAGCTGCGCGGCCGCCCCATCATCGTGCTCACCTCGGTGGGCGCCAAGAGCGGCAAGCTGCGCAAGAACGCGCTCATGCGCGTCGAGCACGACGGACGCTACGCCGTGGTCGCCTCACGCGGCGGTGCGCCGCGGCATCCCTCGTGGTACTTCAATCTCGTCGCGAACCCGCACGTCGAGCTGCAGGACGGCCCCGTGAAGCGCGACTACCTCGCGCGCGAGGTGACGGGGAACGAGAAGGCGATCTGGTGGGCTCGCGCGAACGAGACCTGGCCGCATTACGCGGAGTATCAGGCGAAGACCGACCGGGAGATCCCGGTGTTCGTGCTGGAGCCGGTCGACTAGACCTTCCGGATGAGCACGCTCGACACCGTGTGATCCGAGGCCTTCCGCAGCACGAGCGAGGCGCGTGCGCGGGTGGGCGCGATGTTCTGCTCGAGGTTCGGCCCGTTGATGTCGCGCCAGATGCTGTGGGCGCGGGCGCGCGCCTCCTCGTCGTCGAGCGTGGCGAAACGGTGGAAGTACGAGCGGGGGTCGGCGAACGCGCCGCGCTGCAGCCGCAGGAAGCGGTCGACGTACCAGCGCTCGATGTCGATCGTGCGCGCGTCGACGTAGATCGTGAAGTCGAACAGGTCGCTCACCGCGAGCCGGGCGCCCGGCGCTGGTGGTTGCAGGACGTTGAGCCCCTCGACGATCAGGATGTCGGGGCGCCTCACCACGATCTCGGCGTCCGGGACGATGTCGTACGCGAGGTGCGAGTACACGGGCGCGCGCACCTCGTCGACGCCGCTCTTGATCCGGCTCACGAAGCGCAGCAGCGCGCGGCGATCGTAGCTCTCGGGAAAGCCCTTGCGGGTCATCAGTCCGCGCCGCTCGAGCTCGGCGTTGGGCAGCAGGAAGCCGTCGGTCGTGACGAGCTCGACGCGCGGAGTGTCATCCCAACGGGCGAGCAGTTCGCGCAGCAGTCGTGCGATGGTCGACTTGCCCACCGCGACGGAGCCCGCGACCCCGATCACGAACGGGGTGGGCGGTTCGCTCTGACCCAGGAAGTCGCGTGTGGAGCGGTGCAGGGCCTTGGCGCCGACCGCGTAGAGGCTCAGCAGCTTGCTGAGCGGCACGTACACCTCGGCGACCTCCCGCAGATCGAGCGCGTCGCCGAGTCCGCGCAGCCGCACGAGCTCCTCCTCGCGCAGAGGATGCGCGGTCGAGGGGGCCAGTGCCGCCCAGTCGGCGCGATCGAGTTCGAGGAACGGGGTCGCCGTCGCGGGACGCTCGCCGGGGTCAGCCATCCCGTCGAGCGTAGTCCCGCACCGCGCCCCGCTCGTCCCGAACCCCGCCGGGACGGGGCTCGGGGTGGTCGCCTAGGATCGTCAACATGTGCGGAATCGTGGGCTATGTCGGCCCCGGCAGCAGCCTCGACGTGTTGATCGGGGGTCTCAAGCGCCTCGAGTACCGCGGCTACGACTCGGCCGGTGTCGCGGTGCTCCCCGACGACGGCGGGATCGGTGCGCGCAAGCGCGCCGGCAAGCTCGGGGTGCTTGTCGACGATCTCGCCGAATCCCCGATCGCCGATGGCCACACGGGCATCGGGCACACGCGGTGGGCGACGCACGGCGGGCCCACCGACGTCAACGCGCATCCGCACTTCGGCGACGGCGGACGCCTCGCGCTCATCCACAACGGCATCATCGAGAACTTCGCCGAGCTCAAGGCCGAGCTCACGGCCGCCGGCGAGAGCTTCGAGTCCGAGACGGACACCGAGATCGCGGCGCTGCTCGTGGGGCGCGCCTTCCGCGAGACGGGTGACCTCACGGAGGCGATGCGGCAGACGGTGCATCGCCTCGAGGGCGCCTTCACCCTCCTCGTGCTGCACCAGGACGCCCCCGGCGTCGTCGTGGGCGCGCGGCGCAGCTCGCCGCTCGTGATCGGGCTCGGCGAGGGGGAGAACTTCCTGGGGTCGGATGTCGCGGCCTTCGTGGAGCACACCAAGCGCGCCATGGAGATCGGCCAGGACCAGATCGTGACGATCCGGCCCGACTCGGTCGAGGTCATCGACTTCGCCGGTACGCCCGTCGAGGCGAAGGAGTTCGAGGTCGCCTGGGACGCATCCGCCGCCGAGAAGGGCGGCTGGTCGAGCTTCATGAAGAAGGAGATCAGCGAGGAGCCGGACGCGGTCGCGAACACCCTCCGCGGCCGGGTCGTGGGCGGCACGGTGCAGCTTCCCGAGCTCGACGGGGTGGCAGAGGAGCTCGCGGGGATCAACCGCGTGCTCATCCTGGCCTGCGGCACGGCCGCGTACGCGGGGATGCTCGGCAAGTACGCGATCGAGGCCTGGGCGCGCATCCCGGTCGACGTGGAGCTGTCGCACGAGTTCCGCTACCGGGACCCCGTGCTCGACGAGCGCACCCTCGTGGTCTCGGTCAGTCAGTCCGGCGAGACCATGGACACGCTCATGGCGGTCCGCTACGCGCGCGAGCAGGGGGCACGCACGCTCTCGATCTGCAACACCCAGGGTGCGACCATCCCGCGGGAGTCGGATGCCGTGCTCTACACGCATGCAGGCCCCGAGGTCGCGGTCGCGTCGACGAAGGCGTTCGTGGCGCAGGTGACCGCTCTGTATCTGCTCGGCCTGCACCTCGCGGGGCAGCGCGGCGCGCTCTCCGAGGCGGCGATCGCCGCGCAGCTCGGCGAGCTCGAGGCGGTGCCGCACAAGCTCCAGCAGGTGGTCGACGCGGTCTCGGGCCGGATCGCGGAGCTCGCGCACTGGATGAGCGACACCCAGTCGGTGCTGTTCCTCGGCCGCCACGTGGGCTTCCCGGTGGCGCTCGAGGGCGCCCTCAAGCTCAAGGAGCTCGCCTACATCCACGCGGAGGGCTTCGCGGCCGGCGAGCTCAAGCACGGTCCGATCGCGCTCATCGAGCCGGGTCAGATCGTGTTCGTGCTCGTGCCGAGCCCGCGCGATCCCTCCTCGCTGCACAAGAAGGTGGTCTCCAACATCCAGGAGATCCGCGCGCGCGGCGCTCGCGTGATCGCGATCGCGGAGCTGGGGGATGTCGCCGTCGTGCCGTTCGCGGACGAGGTGCTGCGGGTCCCGCTCGCGGCGCCGTTCTTCCAGCCCCTGCTGGGGGTGGTGCCGCTGCACGTCTTCGGCATGGAGCTCGCCACCGCGAAGGGGCTCGACGTGGATCAGCCGCGCAACCTCGCGAAATCCGTCACGGTGGAGTGACGGTGATCGTCGGGCTCGGCGTCGACGTGGTCGATCTGGCCCGATTCGAGCGCGCCGTCGCGCGAACGCCACGGCTGCGCGAGCGCCTGTTCGCCGAGGGCGAACGCCTGCTTCCGGCGCGATCGCTCGCGGCACGCTTCGCGGCCAAGGAGGCCCTCATCAAGGCTCTCGGGGACGCCGAAGACGTGCACTGGGTCGACATGGTGATCGAGAGCGAGGCGAACGGCAACCCCTCCTTCGCGATCGACGGTCCGCTCGCGGCACTGCTCGCGCGCCGCGGGATCGACGCCGTCCACGTGTCGATGAGCCACGACGCCGGGGTCGCCGTGGCGACGGTCGTCGCGGAGCGGCTGCCGTGAGCGTCCCGCTGCGGGAGGCGCGCATCCACCTCGACGCGCTCGCCGGGAACGTGGAGGCCCTGGGTCGCCGGGTCGCTCCCGCCGCCGTCATGGTGGTCGTCAAGGCGGACGCCTACGGGCACGGGATGCTGCCGGTCGCGCAGGGGGTCGTCGACGCGGGTGCGGACTGGCTCGGCGTCGCCGACCTCGCTGAAGCGCTGGCGCTCCGCGAGGCGGGCATCCGGACGCCCGTGCTCGCCTGGTTGCACGGCTCGCCCGCCGACTTCGCGGCAGCCGCCGAGGCCGACGTCGATGTGGCGGTGAGCTCCGCAGCGCAGCTCGAGGCGGCGGCCGCGGTCGGCGCGGCCGTGCACCTCAAACTCGACACGGGGCTCAGCCGCAACGGTGTCGCGCCCGGCGACGCGGAGGCCGTGTTCGCGCGTGCCGCGACGCTCGAGGGGGCCGGAGCGGTCCGGGTGCGTGGCATCATGAGCCACCTCTCGGGCGCGAGCCGCGCCGACGACGCCGTCCAGCGCGACACCTTCGCGACGCTCGTCGCCGCGGCGGAGGCCGCCGGACTGCGGCCCGAGGTGCGTCACCTGGCCGCGAGCCTCGCCGCGCTCACCTCCCCCGACGCCCGGTTCGACCTCGTGCGCCTCGGCATCGCGATCTACGGCGTCGCGCCCGACGCCTCCCTCGATCTCGCCGCACTCGGGGTGCGTCCCGTCATGGAGCTCGCGACACAGGTGGCTGCGGTGCGACGGGTGCCCGCCGGCACCGGGGTCTCCTACGGCTACGTGCACCGCACCGGCGGTGAGACGACGCTCGCGCTCGTCCCGCTCGGCTATGCGGACGGCATCCCGCGCCACGCCTCGGATCGCGCCGAGGTGTCGATCGGCGGGGTGCGCTACCCCCAGGTGGGTCGCATCGCGATGGACCAGTTCGTGGTCGACGTCGGCGACGCCCGGGTCGCGGTGGGCGACGAAGTGGTCGTGTGGGGCGATCCGGCGACGGGCGCCCCGAGCGCCGGGGAGTGGGCGGACGCCGCGGGCACGATCGGCTACGAGATCGTCACGCGCGTCGGCCCGCGGGTGCGCAGGGTGCCGGTGCCGTGAGTGCGTCGATCGAGCTCGTCGTCCCGGATGCGGAGGCGATGGAGGCGCTCGGCGCGCGCCTCGCGGCGCTGCTGCACGCGGGCGATGTCGTGCTGCTGAACGGCGAACTGGGCGCGGGCAAGACGACGCTCACCCGCGGGCTGGGTGCCGCACTGGGCGCGCGGGGCGCGATCACGAGCCCGACCTTCGTGCTCGCCCGCACCCATCCCACCGCCTCCGGGGTGCCCCTCGTGCACGTCGACGCGTACCGACTCGCCTCGGCCGCCGAGGTGGACGACCTCGACCTCGACCTGGACGGCTCCATCACGGTCGTGGAGTGGGGTGCGGACAAGCTCGACGGCGCGATCGACTCGTGGCTCGCGCTCGACATCGAGCGCCCCCACGGGGGTGATCCCGCATCCGACGACGCGCCCCGTCACGTGCGTCTCACCCCTCACGGCCCCCGGTGGGACGGACTCCGGCTCCCGCCCGAGACATAGGCTGGTGCGGTGCTGCTGGCGATCGACACCTCCACGGGGACGAGCGTCGCGGTCGTCGACCGTGAGCGCGGGGTGCTCGCGGTGCGCACGAGCGCCGACACCCGTGGGCACGCGGAACTGATCGGCACCTTCATCGAGGCGGTGCTCGACGAGGCGCGCGTGGTGCCCGTGCGGCTCGAGGCGGTCGCGGTCGGCATGGGACCGGGGCCGTTCACCGGGCTGCGGGTCGGCATCGCGGCCGCGCGGGTCTTCGCGCTCGGCATCGCGCGTCCCGTGCTGCCGGTCGTCTCGCACGACGCGGTCGCGTTCGGGCAGCAGGACGGGGTGCTCGTCGTGACGGATGCCCGCCGCCGCGAGCTCGCCTGGTCGCGGTACGCGGCCCCCTCATCCGACGGGCTCCCGCGACGACTCGCGGGACCGGCCCTCGTGCTCGCTGCCGACATCGACCCGATCGCGGCCGAACCGGGCTACCGGCGCATCGACGCCGCCACGATCGACGCGGGCGCCCTGGGACGGCTCGCGCTCGCGCTGCGCGATGCGGGCGCCGAGACGGGACCCGCCGAGCCCGTCTACCTGCGCGCCCCCGACGTCACGCTCTCGGTGCCGAAGCGGGTGAGCTCGTGAGCTGGGAGCTGCGCGCGGCCACCGCATCCGACCTCGATGCGATCGACGCGCTCGAGCAGGCCACCTTCCCGAGTGACGCCTGGTCGCGCGAGATGCTCGCCGACGAGCTCGGCGGTCCGCATCGCGTGTACTTCGTCGCGGTCGACGAGGCGGACGCCGTGCTCGGCTACGCGGGTCTGCTGGCCCCGCGCGGCGGTGGCCAGGGCGACATCCAGACCATCGCCGTCGCGGAGCCCGCGCGCCGTCGCGGCATCGGGGCGGCCCTGCTCGATGCCCTGGTGGCGGAGGCGCGCGCCCGCGACGCCCACGAGGTGTTCCTCGAGGTGCGCGCCGACAACCCGGGCGCCGAGGCCCTCTACGCCTCTCGCGGCTTCGCGCGCATCGGCGTGCGTCCGAACTACTACCAGCCCGACGGGGTCGACGCCGTCATCATGAAGCTCACCCTCCCGGTGGCCGAGAATCGGGCGAGCTGGTCGATTCACCATGCCTGAGACGACCAGGTCGCGCGATTCCCGGGGCAGTCTCGTGCTCGGGATCGAGACGAGCTGCGACGAGACCGGGATCGGCATCGTGCGCGGCAACGAGCTGCTCGCCAACGTCATCGCCTCGTCGATGGACGAGCACGCTCGCTACGGCGGCGTCGTGCCCGAGATCGCGGCGCGCGCGCATCTCGAGGCGCTCACCCCCGCCATCCGCGAGGCGCTCGCGACCGCCGGAGTCGCGCTCGACGAGCTCGACGCGATCGCGGTGACGAGCGGCCCGGGGCTCGCCGGGGCGCTCATGGTCGGCGTCGGCGCCGCCAAGGCGCTCGCGGTGTCGCTCGGCAAGCCGCTCTACGCCGTCAACCACCTCGTCGGGCACGTCGGGGCGGACGTGCTGCGCCACGATCCGCTCGTCGGGGAGGGCGCGCTCGAGCTGCCGACGATCGCCCTGCTCGTCTCGGGCGGGCACACCTCGCTGCTGCTCGTGCGCGACCTCGTCTCGGATGTCGAGCTGCTCGGGGAGACGATCGACGACGCCGCGGGTGAGGCCTTCGACAAGGTGGCGCGGCTCCTCGGCCTGCCCTACCCGGGAGGGCCGGAGATCGACCGGGCCGCCGCGACGGGAGACCCCGCCGCCTACCGCTTCCCCCGCGGGCTCACCGCCCCCAAGGATCTCGTGCGGCATCGCTTCGACTTCTCCTTCTCGGGGCTCAAGACCGCGGTCGCGCGCACCGTCGAGGCGTCCCGGGATGCCGGGATCGAGCCGCCGGTCGCCGACGTCGCCGCGAGCTTCCGCGAGGCCGTCGTCGATGTGCTCGTGACGAAGGCGCTCGACGCATGCCGGGAGCTCGGGGTGCCGCGGCTGCTGCTCGGGGGCGGGGTGATCGCCAACCGGCGGCTCCGCGAGGTCGCCGCGGAGCGCTGCGCCGCCGCGGGGGTGACCCTGCGCATCCCTCCGCTCTCGCTGTGCACGGACAACGGCGCGATGATCGCCGCGCTCGCCGCCCAGCTCATCGCGGCCGGGCACGCCCCATCGGGCCTCGGCTTCGGTGCCGACTCGACGCTGCCGGTCACGACCATCCAGGCCTGACGGTCGCGCTCGCGGCTTGCCCGTCGGCCGTCCCGCTGCCAGCATGGCGAGGAAGGAGAGTGGATGAGCGACCCCGTGATCCCGACGGCAGACGAGCCGCCCGTGAACCCGTACGTGGCCGCGAATCCCGCCGTCGCGCCGCCTGCGCCGCTGGCGCCGCCCGCGCCGATGCCGGCACCTCCGGCACCCGGGCTCGTGCCGTACACGGTGCACGGCCCGGCCTACGCGAGCGCAGGGCGGACGAACACGCTCGCGATCCTGTCGCTCGTGTTCTCCCTCGGGGCGATCCTGGTCAGCTTCGCGGCGATCGCGGGCGTCGTGTGCGGCCACCTCGCGCTCGCGCAGATCAAGGCGCGCGGCGAGCGCGGCAGCGGTCTCGCGATCGCGGGACTCGTCGTGGGGTACCTGTTCATCGGCATCGCGATCGTCGGGATCGCGTTCTGGCTGTGGGTGCTCACCACGGCGGGCAGCTTGTTCTGAGCGGGAGCGTCGCAGCGCGCTGGCCGCGTGCGTTGACAGCTCACGGGCCCGCTGCGAGCATGGCGAGGTCACGCCGAGGCGAAGGAGCACGCACATGACCGACCCCACATCCACCCCGTCGGAGCCCGAGGAGGCGGTCGTTCCGCCGGTTCCGCCCGCCGCGGATGCCGCCGCTCCCGCCGCACCGGAGGCTCCCGCCGCACCGGCTGCCCCCGCTGCACCGGCTGCCCCGACGGTGAACCCCTACGCGACCACCACGCCCGCCGCGCCGTCCGCGGCCTACGCCCCCGCGGCGAAGGCGCCGGTGCTCAGCATCATCTCGCTCATCGCCGGCATCATCGGCATCGTCGGCAGCTTCATCGTCATCATCCCGGTGGTCGGCGGAGTGCTCCAGCTGTTCATCCCCGCGGCCGCGGTGGTGCTCGGCTTCATCGGCAAGGCGAAGGAGCCGGCGGCGAAGGGCTTCTGGATCACCGGCATCATCCTGGGCTTCATCGGCCTCGCGATCGGCATCGTCTCGATCATCGGCTGGCTCGGCCTGTTCGCGGTCGCGGGCAGCCGCTACTGAGGCGCCACGGCCGGGGCGGGGTGCGTCGCGCCCCGGCCCCCGTCCCGTCGGTGAACCTCACACCCGGTCGGCGAGGACCGCGCTGCGTCGCCCGCCGACGCGGGTGAGGATGAGGGTCGCCGACCCCGGTCCCGACAGGCCGAGCCTCGAACGCAGGGCGGCGGGGTCGACGTCGACGCCGCGCTTCTTGATCTCCAGGGCGCCGATGCCGCGCTCGCGCAGGGCGCCACGGAGCTTGCGCTCGTCCAGGGGCAGCGCCTCGCGCACCCGGAAGGCCTGACCGAACGGTGTCGCCGGCTCCGTGTCGCTCGTAATCCAGGCGATGGTCGGGTCGATCATGCGCCCTCCGAGCTGCCGGGCGAGTTCGCCGATGAGCCGCGCACGGATGACGGCGCCGTCCGGCTCGACGAGGTACTCGCCGAGCGGGCCCGGGTCGGCGTCGGGGCTATCGGCGGGCGCGGTGAGCTCCGCGGCTCGCCCGTCGCCGAGCAGCAGCGCGGCCCGGCCGACGCCGGCGCGCGCGACCGCGCCGCTCCACACCACGAGCTCGACGACCTCGCGGTCGACCGAGATCCATTGCGCCTCGCTCCCCTCGGGGATCAGTTCGCGATCGATCCCCGGGCCGAGCTTGACGCCGGTCGGCCGCTCCGCGGCGAGCGCGAACACCGCGCCCAGCGGCGGCGACCAGTCGGCGGGATCGCTGAGACGGCGTCCGCCTCCCCGGCGCGCGGGGTCCAGCCAGAGCCCCTCGATGCCGTCGAGCGGCAGCGCGAGGGCGTCGCCGTGCACGACGCGCGCGTCCGGGAACGGCGCGAGGTTGAACGCGGCGAGGGCAGCGGTCGTCTCGTCCTGCTCGACGGCGAGCACGCGGATGCCGAGGCTCGCGAGGGCGAGCGCGTCGGCGCCGATTCCGCAGCCGAGATCGGCGACGGAGGTGATGCCGGCCCGCGCGAAGCGGCCTGCGTGCTGGGCGGCGACCTGCAGGCGGGTGGCCTGCTCGAGCCCGTCGGCGGTGAACAGCATCCGGTCGGCGAAGGCGTGGAACTTGGCGCGCGCGCGGGTGCGCAGTCGCGCCTGGCTGAGCACCGCGGCCACGAGCACCGGGTCGTGGCCGGCCGCACGCAGTCGCGACACGAGACGCACGACGTCGGCACCCGCATCCACCGGCCCGACCCCCTCGAGCAGCCGCAGACCCTCCGGCGACAGCAGGGCGCGCAACTCCTCGGGCGTCATCTGCTCACCGTATCCCTGCCCAACGCTGCAGCGATGATCGGTGCACGTCCGAGATCACGCCCGCGCGTGCCGCGTCGCTGCAGCGTTGGGCAGTCGCCCCGGCTGGCAGTCGGATTGAATGAGTGCTAACTCAAGGCCTATAGTTGCTTTGGCACTCTCGAAGGGAGTGTGCCAAACCCTGAGTCTTCAGAAAGAGGTCACACGTGTCGGTCTCCATCAAGCCGCTCGAAGATCGCATCGTCATCAAGCAGGTCGAAGCCGAGCAGGTCACCGCGTCGGGTCTCGTGATCCCGGACACCGCCAAGGAGAAGCCGCAGGAGGGCGAGGTCGTCGCCGTCGGTCCCGGTCGCATCGACGACAACGGCAACCGCGTGCCCCTCGACGTCGCCGTCGGCGACAAGGTCATCTACTCGAAGTACGGCGGCACCGAGGTCAAGTTCGGTGGCGAGGACTACCTCGTGCTCTCCGCCCGCGACGTGCTGGCGGTCGTCGTCCGCTGATTTCTTGGCGCTGCGATGATCCGCAGCGCGTGCGCTCGTTCGGCCCCGCGCCAGGGCCCGAACGAGCGGACATCTCAGGTGGCGACTCGTCGACATCCTGCCGAAAGGCCCCGAGGCTCTGCCATCGGGGCCTTTCTCGTCACCCGGGGCTCGCACGCGCGGATAGCCTCGGGGGGTGACCGACCCGACGCCCGTCCCCGCCCGCCGCGTCGGAGGCCAGGGCATCGGCCTCGTTTTCTCGATCTCGGCCTACGGCGTCTGGGGGTTCCTGCCCGGCTTCTTCCTGCTGCTCGCCCCGGCGAGCCCGTGGGAGATCGTCGCCTTCCGCATCCTGATGTCGCTCGTGTTCTGCGCGATCCTGCTCACCGTCACCCGCGGTTGGCGAGCGTTCCTGGAGCTCGCGCGGCAGCCTCGCGTGCTCGGCGCGATGGCGCTCGCGGGCGTGCTGATCTACATCAACTGGCAGGTGTTCGTGCTCGCCACCCTCGGCGGCCACGTCGTGGAGGGTTCACTCGGCTACTTCATCAACCCGGTCATCACCGTCGCCCTCGGCGTGGTGCTGCTGCGTGAGCGGCTGCGGCCGCTGCAGTGGGTCGCGGTGGGCGTCTCGGTCATCGCGATCCTGGTGATCGCGCTCGGCTACGGCGCCTTCCCCTGGATCGCCCTCGCGCTCGCCCTCTCGTTCGGCTTCTACGGCTTCATCAAGAAGCGCGTGGGAGGGCAGGTGGATGCCGTGAGCGGACTCACCCTCGAGACCGTGTGGCTCACCCCGGTGGCGATCGTGCAGCTCGTCGTCACGGGCGTGACCGTCGGACTCACCTTCGGCACCGTCAGCCCCGTCCACACCCTGCTCATGGTCGCGACGGGCGTCATCACGGCGACGCCGCTGCTGCTGTTCGCGGCGGCCGCCCGCCGCCTGCCGCTCGTGGCGCTCGGCCTCACCCAGTACCTCGCACCGATCCTGCAGTTCCTCACGGGCGTGTTCCTCCTGAACGAACCCATGCCGCTCGGGCGCTGGATCGGCTTCGCGCTCGTCTGGCTCTCCCTCGTGCTGCTCACGGTCGACATGGTGCGCGCGGCCCGCGCGAGCCGCCGCGCCTCCGTCCCCGTCGCCTGAGGTCGCGGTAGGGTCGCGGCGAACCGGCCCGACCGGACGACGAGGAAGGACCCCGGATGTCGCGCGAGCGCACGCCCCGCACCCGCCGCCTGCTCGCCGCCGCGGCTGTCGTCGCAGCCGCACTCGCGGGCTGCACGGCGGCCCCCATGCCGACCCCGTCGACGCCCACCCCGACGCCGACCTCGATCCCGCCGAGCGGCGACGGGGTTCTGCGGATCGGCACGCTCTTCCCCACCACGGGCGCCGCCGCGTTCCTCGGCGGGGCGCAGGTGGCCGGCGTCAACGCCGCCATCCGCGAGATCAACGCCGCGGGCGGCGTGTTCGGCAAGCCCGTCGAGGTGGTCAACCGCGATTCGGGCGATGCGAGCACCGAGACCGCGGAGGCCTCGTTCGCCGCGTTCCTCGAGAAGGGGGTGGATGTCGTCATCGGCCCCTCCTCGTCGGTGCTCGCGGAGCGCCTGCTGCCGAAGGCCGTCGAGGCGGGCATCCCGTTCATCTCCCCGGCCGCCACCTACCCGGGGCTCACGGAGGCGGATGCCGAGAACGTCTTCTCGCGCACCATCCCGAGCTACCCGCTCCAGGGTGTGCTGCTGGGATCGCTGCTGCCGGAGAGGAAGGCCGAGCAGGTGGCGCTCGTCGCCGCCGCCGACGGCGTCTCCGCATCGCTCGCGGCACCTCTCGAGGCGTCGCTCACGGCCAACGGCGGCGAACTGGTCGCCTCGGTCAGCGTCGCCGGCACGGCGGGGGTGGCCGCCGCCGTCGCCGAGGTCGTGAAGGCGAAGCCGGATGCCGTGGTGCTCGCCACCCCCGACAACGGCGAGCTCACCCTCGCCCTCATCACGGCGCTGAGCGCCGCGAAGCTCGGCGGCGGCGCACTCTGGCTGACCAGCCAGAACCTGGCCGACTACTCGCAGGCGCTCCCCGCCGGACTGCTGACGGGTGCCAACGGCGTGCTCGAGGGGGTGCAGCCCGACGACGCGTTCATCGCCCGGCTGCGGCAGGAGGATCCGGGTCTCGCGGAGGTGCGCTACGCCGCGGAGGCCTACGACGCGACCGTCATCGCGGCGCTCGCGGCGCTCGTCGCGGGCGACGACGGGGGCCGCTCGATCGCGCCGCAGGTGGCGAAGGCGACGCGTGACGGCATCCGCTGCACGAGCTTCGGGGAGTGCGCGGATGTGCTCGCCGACGAACCCGACATCGCCTACGAGGGAATCGCGGGTGCACTCCGCCTCGACGATGCGGGGGATCCGACGAGCGCCAGCTATGGACTCTTCGTCTACGACGCCGCGAACCGGTACGCGCGCCAGGGCTCAGCGGTCGGTTGACGACACCCCGTTACGGCGGGGGAGATGTCGTAGTGCCGCGGAAATCCGGGTGAAACAAACGTCCCGTACCGTCAGGGAATCACACGCGCTCTAGTAGTGTCTCTGCAACATCGGCGCCCGCGGGAGGCGACTCCCGAAAGCCGGTGGATCGGACCCGAGACCCGTCCCGGCGCCCGGAGCGAAGTGCAAGCAAGATCCAACACACAGCCACATTGAAAGGTGAACCCCATGAAGGGATTCAAGAAGGCTTCGATCGTCGCGGCGATCGGTGTCTCCGCGGCACTCATCCTGACCGCTTGCGGTACCACGGGCGGTGACGGCGGCGGCGGCGACGGCGGCAAGAGCGGCGAGACGTTCAAGATCGCGTACCAGGGTCCGCTCTCCGGCGACAACGCCGCCTACGGCACCTACGCGACCGCCGGCATCGAGGTCGCCCTCGCCGACTACAAGAAGGCCTACCCGGACGGCCCCAACGTGGAGGTCGTCTACGGCGACTCCCAGGGCGACCCGGCACAGGCTCCCGCCATCGCCACCGACTTCATCAACGACGAGGCCCTCCTCGGTGTCACGGGCCCCGCCTTCTCGGGTGAGACCAACGCGACCGGCCCGGCCTACGCCGAAGCCGGCCTCGTGACGGTGTCGATGTCGGCCACCAACCCGACCCTCTCCGAGAACGGCTGGGCGACCTTCCACCGCGTCGTCGCGCCCGACTCGGCGCAGGGCCCGGCGGCCGCCGCGCTCATGACGAACACCCTCGGCTACACGAAGGTCTACCTCGTCGACGACTCGAGCGACTACGGCGTGGGCCTGGGCGACCAGATCAAGGCCACCCTGGGCGACGTCCTCATCGGCTCGGACAAGGTGCAGGTCGGCGACACCGACTTCTCCGCCACCGTGACCAAGGTCAAGGACTCGGGCGCCGAGGCGATCTACTACGCGGGCTACGCCCCGGAGGCCGCCCTCTTCCTGAAGCAGCTCCGTGACGGCGGCTACGAGGGCGTGTTCCTCTCGGGCGACGGCACGGTCGACGCGGCGTTCCTCACCGCGGGCGACTTCACCGAGGGCTCGATCCTCACCTTCCCCGGCATCCTCGACGCGGGTGACGAGTTCACCGCCAAGTGGGAGGCGCTCTCGGGCGACAAGGGCGAGATCGGCGCCTACACCCTCGAGGCGTACGACGCCGCGTGGGTGCTGCTCTCCGGCATCGGCGAGGGCAACACCACCCGTGCCGACCTGCTCAAGTGGGTCAACGCGTACGACGCGGACGGCCTGACCAAGCACATCAAGTTCACCTCCACCGGTGAGATCGATGGCGCGTCGGGCGTCTACTACTACACGGTCGAGGGCGGCAAGACCGTCCTCGGAGGACCGGCCGAGTGATCCCCGGGGGTGCCGGAGCCTGAGAGCTCCGGCACCCCCACCACTCTCACTCGCGGTGCGATGGGGCACGTCGGAGTCCCCCGCATCGCGGAGCCGCCTCGATCCCGCTCGGACCCCGAGCCCTGCACCGTGTAGGGAGCAACCCGTCTTGGATTTCTCGTTCCTCTTCAACAACTTCATCGAGCTGACCGTCACGGGCCTCGTACTCGGCTCGGTGTACGCGCTCATCGCGCTCGGCTACACGCTGGTCTACGGGGTTCTCCAGCTCATCAACTTCGCGCACGCCGACGTGTTCATGTGGGGCACCTTCGCCGTCGCGTGGGTGTTCATCCTCACCGGGGCGAACGGCAGCGGCACCCTGCTGCAGGCGCTGCCCTACCTGCTCCTCGCGCTCGTCGTCTCGGCGAGCGTCTCGGGCGGCCTCGCGATGCTCGTCGAGCGGGTCGCGTACCGGCGACTCGTGCGCAAACGGGCGCTCAGCTACATCATCCTGATCTCCGCGATCGGCGCCTCCTTCGTGCTCTCCGAGACGATGGGCATCCGCGACCGGATCGTCGAGGCGATCGACGGGGCGGTGAACGCGATCCTCGGGATCTTCGGCGGCCACGTCGATCTCGTCGGCATCCTGAGCGACTACACGGCTCGCGCTCGCGGCATCACGACGCTGCCGATGACCATCAAGCCCGAGACGATCCTCACGATCGGCAACTTCAACTTCCGCAACACCGATCTCACGATCATCCTCGCGGCGCTCATCATGATGGTGGCGCTCGACCAGTTCATCCGCCGCACCCGGCTCGGCCGGGAGATCCGCGCCGTCGCCCAGGATCCCGAGGCCGCCGCGCTCATGGGCTCCAACTCGACGAGCGTCATCAGCAAGACCTTCCTCATCGGCGGCATCATGGCGGGTGTCGCCGCCGTGCTGTACCAGATCAAGGTCGGATCGACCGCGTTCGACATCGGCGTCGTCCTCGGCATCAAGGCCTTCACGGCCGCCGTCCTCGGCGGTATCGGCAACCTCCGCGGAGCGCTCCTCGGCGGGCTGCTGCTCGGAATCACGGAGAACTACGGCTCGGCGCTCTTCGGCACCCAATGGAAGGACGTGGTGGCGTTCGCGCTGCTCGTGCTGATCCTGCTGGTGCGACCGACCGGACTCCTCGGGCAGACCCTGGGGAGGGCCCGCGCATGACCACCAGCTCGCGAGTCGCGACCTTCTTCGGCAACGTCGGCGACTGGATCTCGGACCGGCTCGAGCCGGTCGGGGCGGTCGCCCGGAAGCGGCCGGTCAAGATCCCGCTCATCATCGTCGGCGTGCTGCTCGTGTACGCCCTGCCGATCGTCAACCCGCCGCTCATCACGACCCCGAACAGCGACTTCCCGAACGTGCTGTTCACGGTCACGGTGTACGCGATCGTGGCCGTCGGCCTCAACATCGTGACCGGCTACGCGGGCCTGCTCGACCTCGGCTACGTGGGCTTCTATGCGACCGGCGCATACGTGGTGGGCCTGCTCACCGCGTACCACGCGGCGTGGCCGTTCCTGCTCGTGCTGCCCGTCGCGATGCTCGTCACCCTCGTGACCGGCGTGCTCCTCGGGGCGCCCACCCTGCGCGTCCGGGGCGACTACCTCGCGATCGTCACGATGGGCTTCGGCGAACTCATCCGCATCACGATCCGCAACACCGAGTGGCTGGGCGGCACGGCGGGCATCAAGGCGATCCCCTCGCCGCAGAGCATCGGGGCCCCCGACGGGCTGTTCCAGATCCCGCACCTGCACTGGGAGGGGCTGAACCCCCTCATCGACCTCGATCGTTCGACGAAGTTCCTGGTGTTCGGGGTGCTCGATGCGACGCCCTACTTCTGGCTCGCGCTCACCGCGCTCATCATCGTCATCCTCATCGAGCGGCTCGTGAAGAACAGCCGGGTGGGACGGATGTGGGAGGCGACCCGCGAAGACGAGGACGCCGCCGAGATCATGGGCGTGCCGACCTTCAAGTTCAAGCTGCTGGCCTTCGCCTCCGGCGCCTTCATCGGCGGCCTCGCGGGCGCGCTGTTCGCGGCGAAGTCCGGGTACATCAACCCGATCAGCTTCCCCGCGAACCTGTCGATCCTGTTCGTCGCGGCCGTCGTCATCGGCGGTTCCGGCAACCGCTGGGGCGCGATCATCGGTGCCGTCATCGTCGCGTACCTGCCCGAGCGGTTCCGCGAGCTCGAGGACTGGCGCCTGCTGTTCTTCGGCGCGGCGCTCGTGATCATCGTCAGCTTCCGGCCGCAGGGGCTGTTCCCCGCGTACAACTCGAGACGCGCCCGACGCGCCGCCCGACAAGCCGCCCGCGACGCGCGAGAGGAGGCCCCCGTTGTCTGACACCGCGACCCAGGCGCCCGCCACGGCGCAGCCGCTGCTCGACGTCGACCACGTCACCATCAAGTTCGGCGGCGTCGTCGCGCTCGACGACGTCTCCTTCGACATCAAGCCGGGCGAGATCCTGGGGCTCATCGGTCCCAACGGTGCCGGGAAGACGACCGCGTTCAACGTCATCACGGGCGTCTACCAGGCCACGAGCGGCACGGTCACCTTCGACGGCACGCGGCTCGCCAAGAAGAAGCGCTACCAGATCACCAAGCTGGGGATCGCGCGCACCTTCCAGAACATCCGCCTGTTCCCCTCCATGACGGCGCTCGACAACGTGCTCGTCGGTGCGGACGTGCACAGCAAGGTGGGCGTGCTGCGCGCGATCTTCCGCACGCCGTACTTCCGCCGCACGGAGCGGGAGTCGAAGGAGCTCGCACGCGAGCTGCTGACGTTCGTGGGCGTCGACGGGCGGGCGGAGGAGTTCTCCACCAACCTGTCCTACGGCGACCAGCGTCGACTCGAGATCGCCCGCGCGCTCGCCACCAAGCCGAAGCTCATCTGCCTCGACGAGCCGGCGGCGGGCTTCAACCCGGCGGAGAAGCAGCGGCTTATGCAGCTCATCCGCAACATCCGCGACGCGGGCAACACGGTGCTCCTCGTGGAGCACGACATGAAGCTCGTGATGGGGGTGTGCGACCGCATCGTGGTGCTCGAATTCGGCAAGAAGGTGGCCGAGGGCACCCCGGCCGAGATCCAGGCGAACCCGGTGGTCATCGCGGCCTACCTCGGCGCCGAAGAGGAGGACGTCGATGGCGCTTCTTGAGGTCGACGGCCTCTCCGTCAACTACGGGCACATCGAGGCGATCCGCGACATCACCTTCTCGGTCGAGGTCGGCACCATCACGACCCTCATCGGGGCCAACGGCGCCGGCAAGACCACGACCCTCAAGACCATCTCGGGCCTGCGGTCCGTGCGCAAGGGCCGGATCGTCTTCGACGGCAAAGACATCACGAACACCAAGCCCTACGAGCGGGTGAAGCTGGGCCTCACCCAGTCGCCCGAAGGGCGACGCTGCTTCCCCGGCATGACGGTGCGCGAGAACCTCGACATGGGCGCGCTGCTGCGCACCGACCGCCGAACGGGCGGCGTCAAGGAGGACATGGATCGGGTGTTCGGCCTGTTCCCGCGCCTCCTGGAGCGCGTCGACCAGTACGCCGGCACCATGTCGGGCGGCGAGCAGCAGATGCTCGCGATCGGGCGGGCGCTCATGGCGCGCCCGAAGCTCGTGCTGCTCGACGAGCCGTCGATGGGGCTCGCCCCGAAGCTCATCCGGCAGATCTTCTCGATCATCGACGAGATCAAGGAGCAGGGCACGACGGTGCTGCTCGTCGAGCAGAACGCCAACCAGGCGCTCAAGCGCTCGGACGTCGCCCATGTGCTCGAGACGGGTGAGATCGTCCGCAGCGGCACCGGCCCGGAGCTCGCGGTCGATCCCGCGGTCAAGGCCGCGTATCTCGGCGGCGACGTCTAGCCGGTTTCCAGCCGGTACTCGGAATGCGCGGGGCTTGGTTCCGTTAACATCGAGTACCGGGCTCCGCCGTCGCAGCCGGGTGCGCATCCTGCTCTCAACATCCGGTACTGCGAGGACCCCATGGACAACAACGATCCGTTCGGATTCGTCGGACTCACCTACGACGACGTCATGCTGCTGCCGGGGCACACCGACGTGATCCCGAGCGAGGCCGACACCTCCTCGCGGCTGACCCGCAACATCCGGGTGCACGCGCCCCTGCTGTCGAGCGCGATGGACACCGTGACCGAGTCGCGCATGGCGATCGCGATGGCGCGTCAGGGCGGCATCGGGATCCTGCACCGCAACCTCTCCATCGAGGATCAGGCCACCCACGTCGACAAGGTGAAGCGCTCCGAGTCCGGCATGATCACCAACCCGGTGACGACGACGCCCGACGCGACCGTCGCCGAGGTGGATGCGCTGTGCGGGCAGTTCCGGGTGTCCGGCCTGCCGGTCGTCGAGGGCGACGGAACGCTCGTCGGCATCATCACCAACCGCGACATGCGCTTCGTCTCGCCGTTCGAGGCGGCGACGACGCTCGTGCGCGACGTCATGACGAAGGCCCCGCTCATCACGGCGCGCGAGGGCATCGACCCGGATGACGCGGTCGCGATCTTCGCGCAGCACAAGATCGAGAAGCTCCCGCTCGTCGACGAGGCGGGACGCCTGCGCGGGCTCATCACGGTGAAGGACTTCGAGAAGACCGAGAAATACCCCAACGCGACCAAGGACGACGAGGGCCGCCTGCGCGTCGGCGCGGCGATCGGCTTCTTCGGCGATGCCTGGGATCGCGCGGGTGCGCTGCGCGATGCGGGTGTCGACGTCATCGTCGTCGACACCGCCAACGGCGACTCGGCGGGCGTGCTCGACATCATCCGCCGCCTCAAGGCCGACTCCGCGTTCGCGGGGATCGACGTCATCGGCGGCAACGTCGCGACCCGCTCGGGCGCGCAGGCGCTCATCGACGCCGGCGCGGATGCCGTGAAGGTGGGCGTGGGGCCCGGCTCGATCTGCACCACGCGCGTCGTCGCGGGCGTCGGCGTGCCCCAGGTGACCGCCGTCTACGAGGCCTCGCTCGCGGCGCGCGAGGTGGGCGTGCCGGTGATCGCGGACGGCGGGCTGCAGTACTCGGGCGACATCGCGAAGGCGCTCGTCGCGGGCGCCGACACGGTCATGCTCGGCTCGCTGCTCGCCGGCACCGACGAGTCGCCGGGAGACCTCGTGTACGTCGGCGGCAAGCAGTACAAGAACTACCGCGGCATGGGCTCGCTCGGTGCGCTCTCGGACCGCGGCAAGAAGACCTCCTATTCGCGCGACCGCTACTTCCAGGCGGATGTGCCGTCGGATGCGCAGCTGATCCCCGAGGGCATCGAGGGTCGCGTGGCGTACCGCGGCTCGCTCGGCGCGGTCGTCTACCAGCTCGTCGGGGGGCTCCGGCAGTCGATGTTCTACGTGGGCGCCCGCACCATCGACGAGCTCAAGCAGCGCGGCAAGTTCGTGCGGATCACCCCCGCCGGCCTGAAGGAATCCCACCCCCACGACATCCAGATGGTCGTGGAGGCCCCCAACTACTCCCGCTGACCTCGGGTCCGCTCGTGGCGCGGCTGGAGCCGTGACCCGGCGGCGAGGGTAACGCCTCCCGCCGCGCGGTCGTTTCGCCCTCCCCAGCCGCGGGGTCGCGCGAGGCGTCCACCGATCGGGCCGAGTCGGTCACGGGCTCGCGTCGCGGGAGTCATCGTGTCGGCATGACACGCTCCTTCGATCCCGAGTTCGACATCCTGTACGCCGACGAGGTCGCCCGCGCCGGCGACGATCCGCGCCGACTGCGGCGCCACTACGCCAGCGGGCACCTCATCCGCATCCGGCGCGGTGCGTACGTCGTCACGCCGCTGTGGGAGGCGGCCGACGAGCGGCAGCGCCACATCGCGCGCGTGCTCGCGGCCGCCCACGATGCCGTCCGTCCGTATGTGGCGGCCGGCATCTCGGCGGCCGCGGTGTGGGATGCGCCGGTGTTCATCCCGTTCGGTGCCGTCGTCGAGATTGTCGACGGGTACCGCGGCGGCGGCCGTTCCGAGCCGGGCGTCCGGCGCGCCACCGCTGCCGCCGAGTTCGCCTACCCGGTCCGGAGGATGGGGATCGACGTCACCGACGTCGCGCGCACGGCCATCGATCTCGCCACTCGATCCACGTTCCCCGCGGCGCTCGCCGCGATGGACTGGGCGATCTCGGCGGCGAACCCGGATGCGACGTCGGTCGCGGTCGTGCGTGACCGGTTGCGCGAGATGGGCGCGCGACCGGGGGCGCGCACCGCGTGGCGGGCTGCGGAATCGGCTGTCTCGAACTCGGGTTCAGGCGGGGAGTCATTCGGCCGCGGGGTCATCCACGATCTCGGTTTCGTCGATCCGGTGACGCAGCTCGAGCTTCGCGATGCGGAGGGCGCAATGTATGCGGACTACGCCTGGCCAGACGTGAAGGTGTTGGTGGAGTTCGACGGATTCGTGAAGTATCGCGATCCGCGTTTCAACCACGGCGATCCGCTCGAGAAGCTGCGGCGGGAGCGCGAGCGCGAAGCGCGGCTTCGCGCGCTGGGATGGACCGTCGTCCGGATCACCTGGGCCGATCTCCAGGATCCGCCGCGCCTCGCGCGGTTGCTCGCCACGGTGGGGGTGCCTCGTCGTCAGCTGTGGGTGCGGCGGGAGAAGTGACCTCGGGGCGGGAGGCGTTTCTCCCGCTGCCGTGGCGCGGCTCCAGCCGCGCCACGAGCAACGCAACAACTAGGGTGGAGCGGTGAGCGACATCGAGATCGGGCGGGCCAAGCGCGCGCGCCGCGCGTACGCATTCGACGACATCGCGATCGTGCCGAGCCGACGCACCCGTGACCCGCAGGATGTCAGCGTCAGCTGGACGATCGACGCGTTCACCTTCGACATCCCGGTGCTCGCGGCACCCATGGACTCGGTGGTCAGCCCCGAGACCGCGATCGCCATCGGGCGCCTGGGCGGCCTCGGCGTGCTCGACCTCGAGGGCGTGTGGACCCGCTACGAGGACCCGGAGGCGGTGCTCGGGGAGATCCGTTCGCTGCCGGCCGAGTCGGCGACCGCGCGCATGCAGGAGCTCTACGCGGAGCCGGTCAAGCCCGAGCTCATCAAGGCACGCCTCGCCGAGATCCGCGCCGCGGGCGTACCGGTCGCCGGCGCGCTCAGCCCGCAGCGCACCCAGGAGCACTACAAGACCGTCGTCGACGCCGGCGTCGACCTGTTCGTCATCCGCGGCACCACGGTGTCCGCCGAGCACGTCAGCAAGACGGTCGAGCCGCTCAACCTCAAGAAGTTCATCTACGAGCTCGACGTGCCGGTCATCGTCGGCGGCGCCGCCACCTACACGGCGGCACTTCACCTCATGCGCACGGGCGCCGCAGGCGTGCTCGTCGGCTTCGGCGGGGGCGCCGCATCCACCACCCGTACGAGCCTCGGCATCCACGCCCCCATGGCGACCGCGGTCGCGGATGTCGCCGGTGCGCGCCGGGACTACCTCGACGAGTCGGGCGGCCGTTACGTGCACGTCATCGCGGATGGCGGTCTCGGCACGAGCGGCGACATCGTGAAGGCGATCTCGGTGGGTGCGGACGCCGTGATGCTGGGCTCGACGCTGGCGCGTGCGAGCGAGGCGCCCGGTGGCGGTTGGCATTGGGGTGCCGAGGCGCACCACCCGGAGCTGCCGCGCGGCAACCGGGTGCAGGTCGGCACGATCGCTCCGCTCGAGCAGGTGCTGTTCGGCCCGTCAGCGCACCCGGATGGCCAGGTGAACCTCATCGGCGCGCTCAAGCGCTCGATGGCGACCACCGGCTACTCCGACCTGAAGGAGTTCCAGCGCGTCGAGGTGGTCGTCGCGCCGTACACCCGCAGCTGAGCCGCGGCGGGAGAACCGACCGCGCGGCGGGAGTCGTTTCCCCCGCCGTCGGGTCACGGCTCCAGCCGCGCCGTGAGCGCGCGCGTAGGGTGGAGGCGTGGGCGGACTGGGGCCGGATGGACGCGCGGCAGCGCTCGCGGCGTTGCGTGAACGAGAGCTCGACGTGCTCGTCATCGGCGGGGGGATCGTCGGGGCCGGCACAGCGCTCGACGCCGCGACGCGCGGACTGGCCACGGGCATCGTCGAGGCGCGCGACTGGGGCGCCGGAACGAGCAGCCGCAGCTCGAAACTCGTGCACGGCGGCATCCGCTACCTCGAGCAGCTCGACTTCCGCCTCGTGCGTGAGGCGCTCATCGAGCGCGGCCTGCTGCTGCAGCGCATCGCCCCGCACCTCGTGAAGCCCGTCAAGTTCCTCTACCCCGTGCGCGTGCCGCTCATCGAGCGGTTCTACATCGGCGCGGGGATGACGCTCTACGATCTGTTCTCCTGGACAGGCGGACGGCCCCCCGGCGTTCCGCACCACCGCCATCTCACCCGGCGGCAGCTCGCGAAGGCGGCCCCGGATCTGGCCCCCGACGCCTTCCGCGGCGGCCTCGTCTACTACGACGCACAGGTCGACGACGCCCGCTACGTCGCGAGCCTCGTGCGCACGGCGGCCGAGTACGGTGCGCACGCCGCGAGCCGAGTGCGGGTCGAGGGACTCATCCGCGAAGGCGCCCGCGTGGTCGGCGTCGAGGCGCTCGACCGCGAATCGGGGGAGACCTTCACGATCCGCGCGCGCCAGGTGGTCTCGGCGACCGGCGTCTGGACGGATGAGATCCAGGGGATGGCGGGGGTGCGCCCGTTCCGGGTGCGTGCCTCGAAGGGCGTGCACCTCGTGGTGCCGCGCGACCGCATCCGCGGCACGATCGGGCTGCTGCTGCGCACCGAGAAGAGCGTGCTGTTCCTCATCCCCTGGGGCAGGCACTGGCTCATCGGCACGACCGACACCGACTGGCACCTCGACCTCGCGCATCCGGCCGCGACCGCCGCCGACATCGACTACCTCCTCGCGCACATCAACACCGTGCTCGCGACCCCGCTCACCCGCGACGACGTCGAGGGCGTCTATGCGGGGCTGCGACCGCTGCTGGCCGGCGAGAGCGAGGAGACCAGCAAGCTCAGCCGCGAGCACATCGTGGCGACGCCGCTGCCCGGCCTCGTGGTCGTCGCGGGCGGCAAGTTCACGACGTACCGGGTGATGGCGAAGGACACCGTGGACGCGGTCGCGCGCGGGCTCGACCGCCCCACCCCCGTGAGCGTCACCGAGGACATCGGCCTCACGGGCGCCGAGGGCTATCGCGCCGCCTGGAATCGCCGGGGACGGATCGCGCGCCGCCACCGCATCCCGGTGGGCGCGGTCGGCCACCTGCTCAACCGCTACGGCACGCATGCCCGCGAGGTGCTGGCGCTCATCCGGGAGCGCCCGGAGCTCGCCGAGCTGCTGCCGGGCTCCGAGGACTACCTCATGGCCGAGGTCGTCTACGCGGCGAGCGCCGAGGGTGCGCTGCACCTGGATGACGTGCTCGCCCGCCGCACCCGGATGTCGATCGAGGCGTGGGATCGCGGCGTCTCGGCCGCCCCGGTCGCGGCGAGTCTGATGGCCGAGGTGCTCGGCTGGGACGAGGCGCGCATCGCTCACGAGACGGAGCGCTACACCGAGCGGGTGGCCGCCGAGCGCGCCAGCCAGCTCGAACACGACGACGCATCCGCCGAGCGCATCCGCCTCAAAGCCCGCGAGGTCTAGGCGCGGCTGGAGCCGCGACCCCGGGGCGGGAGAAACGCCCCCCGCCGCGGGGTCGCGGCTCCAGCCGCGCCATGGCAGCCGCCCGGATAGGGTGGAGGGGTAGCCGATTGATGGAGGAGCTGCCATGGTCGACGTCCGACGGGTCAAACTCCCCGGTGTGGGGATGCTCCACACCTTCGTCACGGATGACGGCGGCAAGGTGGGCGTCATCACCCATCGCTCGGGCGCATCCGACCTGATCTCGTTCGCCGATGCCGAAGACGGCGATGCCCGCAAGGTGTCGCTGCGGCTCGACGAGGACGAGGCGCACACCCTCGCGGAGCTGCTCGGCGGCACCCGGATCACCGAGTCGCTCAGCGGCCTCGACCAGGTGCCGGGGCTCTCGATCGACTGGTTCCACGTGGACTACGACCATCACATCGCCGGCCAGCCGCTCGGCTCGATGACCGGGCGCGGCCTCCCGGGGGTGACGGTCGTCGCGGTGGTGCGCGGCGACTCGGCCAACCCCGGGCCCGACGACGACTTCAAGGTGTTCCCCGGCGACACGCTCGTCGTGGCGGGGGCGCCCGAGAAGGTCGCGAAGGCGTTCCAGTTCTACCGCACGGGCGAGATCAAGTCGCGCTCGGGCGATGCGCCTCCCGGGGGGTGAGCCATGCACCTCGGTGAAGAACTCCTCGTACTCGGCGTCCTGTTCCTCATCGCGTACGCGCTGGGGCGGGTCGGGAAGCTCATCGGCCTGCCGTCGATCCCGATCTATATGCTCGTCGGCCTGCTCGCGAGCCCCCACTTCCATCTGTTCCCGCTCGAGTTCGATTCGAGCTACGTGGCGCTCATCGCGGTCTTCGGGCTGCTGTTCCTGCTGTTCAACCTCGGCCTCGAGTTCGACCAGGACGAGTTCTTCGGCAACGCGGGCAAGCTGCTGCTCTCGGGCGGCAGCTATGTGCTGGTCAACATGGGCGTCGGCTTCGGCTTCGGCTTCGCGGTGGGGTGGGGCACGCGCGAGGCCCTCGTGATCGCCGGGATGACCGCCACCTCCTCGAGCGCGATCGTCACGAAGCTGCTCATCGAGCTGCGACGCCTCGCGAACCCCGAGACGCCGATGATCCTCGGCGTGACGGTCGTGGAGGACATCTTCATCGCCGTGTACCTCGCGATCGTGTCGGTGGTGATCTCGGGGGAGACCGACTTCTGGGCGGTCGTGGTCAAGCTCGTGATCGCCTTCGCGTTCCTCGTCGTGATGTTCGCGGTGGCCCGGTGGGGCGGCCAGGTCGTGTCGCGCCTCGTGCAGACGAAGGACGACGAGCTCTTCACGATCCTGATCTTCGGTCTCGCGGTGGCGTTCGGCGGCATCGGCGAGCTGCTCGGGGTGACGGATGCGATCGGCGCGTTCCTCATCGGGCTCGCCCTCGGCGCCACCCGGTTCCGCGCACGCATCGAGGCCTTCGCGACCCCGCTGCGCGACGTCTTCGGCGCCTTCTTCTTCCTGAGCTTCGGGCTCGCGCTCGACCCGTCCACCTTCGGGCAGGTGCTCGTGCCGGTGATCGTGGCGATCCTCATGACGATCGTGCTCAACATCGCGGCCGGGCAGTTCGTGGCGTGGCTCAACGGTTTCGGGCCGCAGGCCGGCCTCAACACGGCGGTCATCCTCGCCAATCGCGGCGAGTTCGCGCTCATCCTGGCGACGCTCGCGACCGCGGGCGGGCTGGATGCGCGCCTTACCCCCTTCGCGGGCCTCTACGTGCTCGTGATGGCGCTCGTCGGCCCGATGCTCGCGGTCAACTCGGAGCGGATCGGGCGGCTGTTCCGCCGGCGCAGGCGGGTCGAGGAGCCGCACGAGCTCGACGTGCAGCGCGCCCGGGAGCTGGCGCTCGCCGAGGCGGCGATGGCCGGGGAGGCGGTCGCGGTGGAACCGGATGTGGTGCGCGAACCGGTGGACGCGTCGCCCATCGCGGCACTCGAAGACACCGTGCCCGACCTCGAGTCGGCGCGGGAACGCGAAGTCGACCCGGAGTACTGAGCATGTCCGACGCCCCCGCGGCCCGCGCGCCGCGTCCCACCATCGCGCAGTTCTTCGCGGTCGCCCGTCGGCCGCGGTGGATCGGCGCGCTCGTGCTGGCGCTCGCGGTGGCTTCCGGCTTCGCCGCGCTCGGGCAGTGGCAGCTGGAGCGCAGCGTCGAGAACTCGTCCGCGCCGGAGGTGGCGACCGAGACGCCGGTGCCGCTCACGAGCGTCGCCGAGCCGCAGACCCCCATGCGGGATGCCGCGATCGGCCAGAAGGTGACCGCGCGCGGCACCGTGGTTCCCGGTGACTTCGTGGTGCTCACCGGCCGGCAGAACGACGGGGTGGCCGGCGCCTGGCTGGTGGCGCACGTCCGCACCGAGGAGGGCGCATCGCTCGCGGTCGGGCTCGGCTGGGCGCCGGATGCGGCCGCCGCTGCCGCCGCGGAGTCGCGTGTGCCGACCGATGGCCCGCTCGACATCGCGGGGCGGTACCTGCCCGCCGAGTCGCCCGAGGTCGACGACGTCGAGTCGGGCGAGCAGAGCGCCCTGTCGATCGGACGGCTGCTGAACCAGTGGACCGACCCCGGTCCGGTGTTCGCCGGCTACGTGGTGCTCTCGACCCCGACGCCGGGGCTCGAGGCGATCGTGCAGCCCCCGCCCTTCCGCGACGTGAGCCTCAACTGGCTCAACCTCTTCTACGCGGCCGAGTGGGTCATCTTCGCCGGCTTCGCGGTCTACCTCTGGTATCGCGTGGTGCGCGACGTCTGGGAGCACGAGCACGAGGAAGCCACCGCTTAAGCTAGAGGCATGCCCTCCGGTCCTCGCCCCTCCGACGTGCCGCGCCTCCGGACCGCGCTCAAGGCCTACCGCATCTCGGCGGCCGTCACGGGAACCTTCCTGCTGCTGCTCGTGCTCATGATGGTGTTCCGCTACGGCTTCAAGGTCGACATCGAGCTCGGCGGTCCCTTCGGCTTCCTCGCGCTCACCCCGAAAGACCAGATCACGGCGATCAACCTGTCGGCGATCATCCTCATCGTGCACGGCTGGCTGTACGTGATCTACCTGGGCATCGACTTCATCATGTGGCGGCTCGCCCGGTACTCGTTCGGGCGCTTCCTGTTCATCGCGCTCGGCGGTGTCATCCCGTTCCTGTCGTACTACTTCGAGATCCAGGTGCCGCCGTACATCCGCGCGCGCATCGCCCAGACCACGGATGCGGCCCCCGCCGCCCAGGAGGTGACCGCGTGAGCGATTCCCCCGCTCAGCGACCGGTGCTCGTCATCGACTTCGGCGCCCAGTACGCCCAGCTCATCGCACGTCGGGTGCGTGAGGCCGGCGTCTACAGCGAGATCGTGCCGCACACCATCTCGGCGGCCGAGCTGGCGGAGAAGAACCCCGTCGGCATCGTGCTCTCCGGCGGCCCCTCGAGCGTCTACGAGGAGGGCTCGCCCGACCTCGACGCCGGCATCCTCGAGCTCGGCGTGCCCACCCTCGGCATCTGCTACGGCTTCCAGGTGATGGCGCAGCAGCTCGGCGGCGAGGTGGCCAAGACCGGTGCGCGCGAGTACGGCTCCACCGAGGTGCGGCTCGTGGCCGGCGCCGACGGCGGCACCCTGCTCGCCGAGCAGCCCATCGAGCAGACGGCCTGGATGAGCCACGGCGACTCGGTCGTCAAGGCGCCGGAGGGCTTCGAGGTGCTCGCGGCATCCGACTCCACCCCGGTGGCGGCGTTCGCGAACGACGAGCGCAAGCTCTACGGTGTGCAGTGGCACCCCGAGGTGAAGCACTCCGCCTACGGGCAGCGGGTGCTCGAGAACTTCCTGCACCGCGCTGCCGGTATCCCGGCCGACTGGAACAGCGGCAACGTCATCGCGGATCAGGTGGAGCGCATCCGGGCCCAGATCGGTTCGGGTCGCGTGCTGTGCGGGCTCTCCGGCGGCGTCGACTCCGCGGTCGCCGCGGCGCTCGTGCACAAGGCGGTCGGCGACCAGCTGGTGTGCGTGTTCGTCGACCATGGGCTGCTGCGCGCGGGCGAGCGCGAGCAGGTCGAGAAGGACTATGTGGCCTCCACGGGCGTGCGGCTCGTGACCGTGGATGCGCGCGAGCGCTTCCTCACGGCGCTCGCCGGGGTCACCGACCCCGAGCAGAAGCGCAAGATCATCGGCCGCGAGTTCATCCGCACCTTCGAGGCGGCGCAAGCCGAACTGGTCGCGGAGTTCGCGGCGGAAGGCGACCCGATCCGCTTCCTCGTGCAGGGCACCCTGTACCCGGATGTCGTGGAGTCGGGCGGCGGAAGCGGCACCGCCAACATCAAGTCGCACCACAACGTGGGCGGGCTGCCGGAGGATCTGCAGTTCGAGCTCGTCGAGCCGCTGCGCACCCTCTTCAAGGACGAGGTGCGCGCCATCGGACGCGAGCTGGGGCTCCCCGAGGAGATCGTGGCGCGGCACCCCTTCCCGGGCCCCGGTCTCGGCATCCGGATCGTGGGCGAGGTCACCGAGGAGCGTCTCGAGACGCTCCGCGCCGCCGACCTCATCGTGCGCACCGAGCTCACCGCCGCGGGCCTCGACGCCGAGATCTGGCAGTGCCCCGTCGTGCTGCTCGCCGACGTGCGCTCGGTGGGCGTGCAGGGCGACGGCCGCTCCTACGGCCACCCGATCGTGCTGCGACCGGTGTCGAGCGAGGATGCGATGACCGCCGACTGGACCCGGCTGCCTTACGAGTGGCTCGCGCGTGTGTCGAACCGCATCACCAACGAGGTCGCGGGCGTCAACCGCGTCGTGCTCGACGTCACCTCGAAGCCGCCGGGCACCATCGAGTGGGAGTGAACGCGTCCCCGCGATGATCGGGGAGCGCGCGTCGGCGTCTCGAGATCCCCTGCTCTCCGGTGGGTCGGCGGGTCGGGGGTGCGCGTGTGCGCCGCATGCCCTCGCGGGCCTGGACGGCCCGCTCCCGCCCGACCCGGTGCCAGCGGCGCGCACGCGCACCCCCGACCCGCCTCCGGCGCGCACCGCTGTGAGGTGATCGAGGAGCGCCGCGCGCAGCGCGACGCGTCTCGAGAGCACCGGGCCGCGGTGTCGGTCGCCCATGCGAGACTCGACGGGTGACCGATGAGGCCGTGGCACCGAGGGTCGGGTGGAAGCGCGACGTCGCCGTGTTCCTCAGCGGGCAGACGGTGTCGATGTTCGGCTCGATGCTCGTGCAGTACGCCATCATGTGGCACCTGACGCTCGAGACGAAGTCGGGGCTCGTGCTCATGGCATCCGTGGTGTTCGGGATGCTGCCCCAGGCGATCGTCTCGATCTTCGGCGGGGTGTGGGCCGACCGACTCAACCGCAAGTGGCTCATCATCGCGGCCGACGGCTCGATCGCCGTCACGACGCTCGCGCTCGCGCTGTTCATGATGAGCGGCTACAGCGAGCTGTGGCTCATCTACCTGACGCTCGCGATCCGCTCCACGGGCGCGGGCATCCAGCAGCCCGCCGTGATGGCGCTCATCCCGCAGCTCGTGCCGGGGGAGCAGCTGCTGCGCGTGAACGGCATCTTCCAGTCGATCCAGTCGGCGATGATGCTCATCGCGCCCGCCGCGGCTGCGGGCATCTACGCCGCGTTCTCGATCGTGGCGATCTTCTGGGTCGATGTGGTGACCGCCGTGATCGGCATCGGCTTCCTGCTGCTCATCGCCGTTCCCACCGTGCGCGCGGTGGTCGACAGCGGCTACTTCGCCGACCTCGCCAAGGGCGTGCGCTACACCTTCACGCACGGTTTCGTGCGGTGGCTGCTCGTGCTGTTCGCCATCGTGTTCGTGCTCACCGTGGCGCCCTCGATGCTCACGCCGCTCATGGTGGTGCGCAGCTTCGGTGAGGAGGTGTGGCTGCTCACGGCCAACGAGCTCGCGTTCAGCATCGGGATGCTCGGCGGCGGACTGCTCGTCGCGGTGTGGGGCGGGCTGAAGAACAAGGTGATCACGGTGCTCGCCGCCTCGGTGCTGTTCGGGGTGCTGACGGTGGCGCTCGGGCTCTCCACGAACATGTGGGTGTTCTTCGCCTTCATGCTGCTCGTCGGGGTGGCGGTGCCGTTCTTCTCCACCCCGTCGACGACGCTGCTGCAGGAGCGCGTCGAACCCGAGTTCCAGGGGCGCGTCTTCGGTTTCGTGGGCGTCGTCATGGCGACCGCGATGCCGGTCGGGATGCTCGTGTTCGGACCGCTCGCCGATGTCATCCGCGTCGAATGGCTGCTGGTGGCCGCAGGGCTCCTGACGCTCGTGGTGGTGGCCGTGGCGGCCGCCGTCCCCGGGGGGCGTCGGGCGATCGCGCAGGGCGCCGACGCGCCGCCCGCGGCGGGCATCGCGGAGCCCGAACCCGCCTGAGACCCGGCGCGGAAGGGACCCGGCGCGGAAGGGACCCGGCACGGAAGGCACCGACCGGGTCGTCCGTCCCCGTCCGGGGGTTCCCCCTTCAGGGGATTGCCGCCCTTCGCCCGGGCTCCTACCGTCGAGGCATGCGTCGAGAAGCGGTCGAGGAGACCCAGCAGCTGCCCCTTCTCGCTCGCGACACGGGGCGTAGTGCCCCGACACCGCTGTTCCTCGGGTTCCTCGGCGCCCTCGTGCTCGTCGGCGCCTTCGCGTTCCGCCGGGGACTCAGCCTGGCGAGCACGGCCGACTTCCTGATGCTCGCCGCCATCGTCACGGGGGCCGTGCTCGTGGCGTTCTCGATCTCGATGATCTGGGCCACCCGCACGGCACTGCGGGCGAGCGAGCTCGAACGTGCGCGACCCGGCGCTCTCGTCGTGCGTGCGATGCGGGTGCGGGGGATGCTGTCCGTCGCCCCGGCGCTCGACGCGGAGTCCCCCCGTGTTCCGCTCGGCATCACCCTGCTCGCCGACGACACGGGGCTCGAGCTCTGGGGCGGCGCCGCCGAGCACCCCGCGCGGCTCGCCCGCATCCCCTGGGAGTCGGTCGACGACATCCGCCGCACCGCCCACACCCGGTGGGGGCGCGCGGCAGCCGGCATCACGGTGCATGCGATGTGCCACGGTGCCGCGGTCGAGCTGCCGCTCGCGATCGTCGGCGCCGGCCTCGGCGGTCTCTTCGCGCCCGACGAGGAGCGCATCGACGACCTCGTCGCGGGACTCCACGCCCGTCGGCTCCGCGCCCTCGCCCGCGCCTGACGGGGTCCGCTCGCGCCCCGCGATCGTTCAGCGACGCCGTGCGAGCCGCATGGCGATGAGCCGCGCGAGCCAGGCGCTCGCCACCATGACCGCCACCACCACAGCGAGCGCCGACAGCATCCGCCGCGGGTCGTCCGCCGTCGCATCCCCCACGAGCAGCGCCGCCACGACCACCGGGACCACCGTGAGGGCGGCGAGCGCCGGCCGGTGTCGCACGAGCAGCCAGCACAGGTAGGGGATCGCCAGCACGATCACGAAGCGCGGACCCGACAGCAGCAGAAACATCGCCAGCAGTGAGGGGGCCACCGCCACGGCGCGACGCCATCCGGCGGACGGCAGGATGCACCAGCCGATCAGGTGGGCCGCCACCCCGATGGCGAGCACCCAGAGCGCGTAGGTGTTGGAGCCGGCGATCGCCAGGCCTCCGCCGCCGGCGAGCCAGACCCCCGACCACCAGCGGGTGGCGGCGTCGCCCCAGCGCAACGGCAGCGCGGCGGTGGGTTCCCGCCACGGCGTCGGGGCGGAAACGGGGGCCATGAGTCGCCAGCGTATCGACACCGGGGGTGGCCGGATATCGTGGCAGGGTGACCACGCAGCCCCGGCCCTGGGTGATCGGGCATCGCGGGGCGAGCGGGTACCGGCCCGAGCACACCCGCGCGGCCTACGAGCTCGCGTTCGCGCTCGGTGCGGACGCCGTGGAGCCCGATATCGTCGCCACCCGCGACGGCGTGCTCGTGATCCGGCACGAGAACGAGATCTCGGGCACGACCGATGTGGCCCGGCATCCCGAGTTCGCCGATCGCCGCACCACCAAGTCGTTCGGACCGGTCACGATGACCGGCTGGTTCACCGAGGACTTCACCTGGGACGAGCTCTCGACGCTGCGGGCGACCGAGCGGCTGCCGGCGCAGCGACCCGGCTCGGCCACCTTCGACGGGCGCTACCCGATACTGCGGCTCGACGAGCTGCTCGAGCTCATCGCCGACGCCTCCGCGCGGCACGGCCGACCGCTCGGGCTCGTGGCCGAGATCAAGCACGCCGTGTACTTCGAGGCGATCGGGCTGCCGCTCGCGGGGCGGGTCGCCGAGGCGCTCGCGCGCTTCCCGGGCCCGCTCGTGGTGGAGAGCTTCGAGGAGACGGTGCTGGGCGAGGTGCGGCAGCACGGCCTCGACGCGCGGTACGTGTACCTGCTCGAGGACTCCGGCACCGCACCCGACCTCATGCTCCGGTTCGGAGCATCCGCCCCCGACTACAGCACGCAACTGGGCGACGAGGGCCTCGCGGATCTCGCGACGCGGGTCGACGGCATCAGCGTCGACAAGGGGCGCCTCCTGAAACCCGACGCCCGCGCCGGGGTCGAGCTCGTCGATCGCGCCCACCGTCTCGGCCTCGAGGTGTTCACCTGGACGCTGCGGCCGGAGAACAGGTTCCTCACCAAGCCGAACCGCAGCGCGGCCGGACCGCGCGAGTGGGGCGACTGGCGCGCCGAGTTCGATGCGATCCTGGCCACGGGTGTCGACGGCGTCTTCGCCGACCATCCCGATCTCGCCATCGCCGCCCGCGACGAGCGCTGAGCGCGCCATGGCGCGGCTGGAGCCGTGACCTCGTGGCGGGGGAAACGCCTCCCGCCGCCGGGTCGTAGCTCCAGCCGCGCCATGACCCGCGAAGGGCATCGGGGGTGCGACCTAGACTGGGGCGGCCATGACCTTCCTTCTCGACGGATTCGACACCGATCCCGGGGATGCCGGGCTGCCCGGAGCCGCGAGTCACACGCCCGCCGTCGACGAGGCGCTGCTCGCCGGGCTCAACCCGCAGCAGCGCGAGGCGGTGCTGCACCGGGGTCCCGCGCTGCTCATCGTCGCGGGCGCCGGCTCGGGCAAGACGAGCGTGCTCACCCGGCGCATCGCGAGTCTCATCCAGACGCGCGAGGCGTGGCCGAGCCAGATCCTCGCGATCACCTTCACCAACAAGGCGGCCGCCGAGATGCGCGAGCGGGTGCAGCAGCTCGTCGGCGGGGCGGCCGACGGCATGTGGATCTCGACCTTCCACTCCGCGTGCGTGCGCATCCTGCGGCGCCAGGCGGAGGCGATGGGGCTGAAGACCGCGTTCACCATCTACGACGCCGCCGACTCGCGGGCGCTCCTCAAGCGCATCATCAAGGAGCTCGAGGTCGACACCCTCGGCCTCACCGTGCCGAGCGTGGCGGGCAAGATCTCCAAGCTCAAGAACGAGCTCGGCGACGTCGACAGCTACGCCCGCGGGGTGAACGCCGACGACCCGGCCGACGTCGCCTTCCTCGAGGTGTTCCGCCGCTACACCGACGGGCTGCGGCGCGCCAACGCCCTCGACTTCGACGACCTCATCGCCGAGACGGTGCACCTGTTCCGCGCCTTCCCCGAGGTGGCCGCGCTCTACCAGCGCCGCTTCCGGCACGTGCTCGTCGACGAGTATCAGGACACCAACCACGCCCAGTACGCGCTCATCCGCGAGCTCACCCGGCCGATCCTGCCCCAGCATGTGCCCGCCGACACCCGCACGCGGGTGGACGCCACGGGCGGCATCCCGGGCGCCTCGCTCACCGTGGTGGGCGACTCCGACCAGTCGATCTACGCCTTCCGCGGCGCCGACATCCGCAACATCGTCGAGTTCGAGCGCGACTTCCCCGAGACCCGGGTGATCCTGCTGGAGCAGAACTACCGTTCCACGCAGAACATCCTCGACGCCGCCAACGCCGTCATCGCGAACAACTTCGACCGCCAGGAGAAGAAGCTGTTCACGACGGTCGGCGCGGGGGAGAAGATCACCGGCTTCACGGGCTACACCGCCTACGACGAGGCGCAGTTCGTGGCCGACGAGATCCAGGCGCTCCACGAGGCGGGGGCCGCGTACAAGGACATGGCGGTTTTCGTGCGGGTCAACTCGCAGACCCGCGCCCTGGAGGACATCCTCATCCGCTCCGCGATCCCGTACCGCATCGCCGGGGGCACCAAGTTCTACGAGCGCGCCGAGATCAAGGACGCCATGGCGTACCTCATCCAGGTCGCGAACCCCGCCGACGATCTGGCACTGCGCCGCATCATGAACACCCCCAAGCGCGGCATCGGGCCGGCCACCGAGGCGGCCCTGCAGGCGCACGCCGACCGCATCGGCACGCCGTTGCGTGAGACGCTGCGGGATGCCGGGCAGCTGGGTCTCGGGCCGAAGGTGACGAAGGCGATCCTCGACCTCGGGGTGATCCTCGACGAGGTGGAGGCGATGGTGCCCACCTCGCCTCCCGCCGAGGTGCTCACCGAGCTGCTCGTGCGCACCGGCTACGTCGAGGCCCTGCGGGCCACGCGCGATCCGCAGGACGAGGTGCGGGCCGAGAACGTGGAGGAGCTGCTGTCGTTCACGAAGGAGTTCACGAAGCGCAACCCCGACGGGCGGCTCATCGACTTCCTCACCGAGGTGGCGCTCGTGGCGGCCGCCGACGACATCGACGACGCCTCCGGCACCGTGACGCTCATGACGCTCCACACGGCGAAGGGCCTCGAGTACGACACCGTGTTCCTCACCGGGATCGAGGAGGAGCTGCTGCCGCACCGCATCTCGGCCGGCGAGGTGGGCGGCATCGCGGAGGAGCGCCGCCTGTTCTACGTGGGCATCACGCGCGCCAAGAAGCGGCTCTACCTGTCGCTCGCGATGACCCGCTCGCAGTTCGGCGACACCGCCGTCGCCCTCCCGAGTCGCTTCCTGCAGGAGGTGCCGCCGGAGCTCATCGACTGGCGGCAGTCGCCCGGCGCGCTGGAGCTCAGAGCGACGAACCTCTCGGGTCGTCGCCGCGACGCCAGCGCCGACGGCCGCCCCGGCCGTCGGGACGGAGCTCGTCGCCCGACCTTCAGCTACAGCACCTCACTGCCGCCCGGCCCTTCCGCCGCGCGCGAGAAGCGCGAATGGACCTCGGCCGTCACCAACACCGTGCGCGACAACGGCGATCTGACGCTCGCGTCGGGCGACCGCATCCGGCACGCCGATTTCGGCGAGGGCCGCGTCGTCGCCGTCACCGGTCAGGCCCCGAAGGCGGTGGCCGAGGTGCAGTTCGACACGGCGGGCCGCAAGCGGCTGCTCATCAAGATCGCCCCGATCGAGAAGCTCTAGCTCAGTTCTCGCTGATCGCCTCGGGCTCGCCCGGCGCGACGACCGCGACCGCGGCGGTGTCCATCCGGCGCCGGCGCACGGTGAGCACCACGAGCAGCAGGGCGCTCGCCGCGAGGAACAGCAGGGCCGCGTCGATGCCGACCGCCCAGGTGACCCCGAGCCAGGCGCCGAGCGCGCCGATGAGGATGCCCGCGCCGACCCGCGATCCGTTGCTCGCCATCGCGTAGGCGCCGAGGAAGCGGCCGCGACGATCGGCGGGGGCCTCGAGCTGGACGACCGCCTGCGAGGAGGAGGAGGAGATCAGGTTCGCCATCCCGGCCACGAACAGCACCGCGAGGCTGAGGCCGAAGCTCTGCGAGAACGAGAAGGTGACGACGGCCAGCGCGAAGACGATGGTGGCCGAGATGGCGAGCCGCGCGCTCACCTTCACGCGGCCGATCGCCTCCAGGCCGATGCCGCCGACCACGGCGCCGGTCGCCATCGCGACGAGCAGCATCCCGTAGGCGAGGCCCGACTCGTCCAGGCCCAGCAGCTCGCCGAACTCGGGCAGCAGCGGCAGCAGGGCCGAGCCGATGAAGAGGCCCACGAAGGCCTGCAGCAGCATCACGACGAGGATCGGCGGGTGGGCGGGCACTTCCCGGAGCACGCCGAGCACGTCGCGCAGCTGCAGCGGCGGACGGCGTTCGCCCTCCTGCCGGCTGTGTCCGGTGTAGGGCACGAACAGCAGGTAGATCACGAACGGCAGGTAGAGCAGCACGTTGACGGCCATGCCCCAGGCCGGACCGACGGTGAACAGCAGCGCGGCGCCGATCGCGGGCCCGACGAGCATCCCGAGGTTGAGGCCGGTGGCCATGAGGCGCACGGCGCTCGGCAGGTCTTTCGGGCCGACGATGTCGTAGAGCATGAGCTGGTCGGCGGGACCCCAGAAGGTGCCGGCGAGGCCGTGCAGCAGCAGCAGGATGACGCAGTGCCACGGCTGCAGGGTTCCGGTGCCAATGAGCACCGCCCAGCCCACGGAGGCGACCATGAAGCACGCGGCGCCGAGCTGGATGAGGCGGCGGCAGTCGAAGCGGTCGGCGAGGGCGCCGAACGGGATCGCGAACAGCAGTTGCGGCAACCAGTGGCTGATGACCGCGAAACCGGCGAGCACGGGCGACTCGAACAGCTGCCACATGACGAAGTAGGTGATGGCGTGCTCGACGTGGTCGGCGCCCATCATGAGCGATCCTCCGGCGAGGTAGCCCTTGTACCAGGGCGCGCGTAGCGCTGCGAATCTCACCGCTCGACCCTATCTCCGCGAAAGTACGCACTTTTCTGCCTCGAAGGCGCCCCCGCGAGCGAAAAGCGCGTACTTTCGGGGACTCAGCGGGGGAGCAGCAGGCCCGAGGGCAGGCGCCGGATGCGGCGAGGGGTCAGGCGGGCGAGGGCGCGCACGAGGCGCAGGGCCGCGCGCTCGCGGCGGGGGTGCCGGGGAAAGCCGTAGGCGTCGCGGATCGGATCCGGCAGCAGCGCCACGGTCACCGTGCGCCCGAGCGGCAGCGCCACGCGCACCCAGGCCGGCACGGTGCCGCGGGCGGGGTGCAGGATGCCGCGCGCCACCGCGCGGGCCTCCTCGCCTACCGCGAGCTTCGGCAGCATCCGCTCCCAGTACACGGCGAAGGCGGTGCGATCGGCGGGCCACAGCGCCGGCGGCACCTGCAGACTCGTGCCGAGCCGTCCCGACACGAGGTACACCTCGTCGGCCACGGCGTCCGGGAGCGGCGCGAACAGCAGCTCGTGCACCTGCATCCCCACGCCGTGCAGGGTGGCCGCGACCCAGAGCTGCGGCTCCGCGTCCATCGCCCCGGGAATGCCGGTGTGCGCCCGGTCGACGGCCGCCGCCGCGGCCTCGCCCACCTCGGGTGTGCCGAGCCCGATCGCGTACACGTAGCCGAGGGTGTGACGCAGCCGCCGCATCGGGTCGCGCGCGAATCCGCTGTGCGCCGCCACCGCGTGGGCCACGGTCGGATGCGCGAGCTGCAGCAGCAGCGCGGCCCCGCCGCCGAGCACGAGGGATCCCTCGGCGAGGTAGTCCTCCGCGGTGCGCACCCGTCCATTCTCTGCGGGTAGAGTTCTTCCTGGCCGATTTCTCTCGACATCGAACTATCTCGGCATCGAGACACCCCGGCCCTCACACCCCGACGCACTGGAAGAAGCGACAGCGTGGATCTCTACGAGTACCAGGCCCGCGACGTGTTCGAGAAGTACGGGGTCCCCGTGCTCGCCGGCATCGTCGCCGACACCCCCGCCGAGGCGCGCGCCGCGGCCGAGAAGCTGGGCGGCGTGACCGTCGTCAAGGCGCAGGTGAAGACCGGCGGCCGCGGCAAGGCGGGCGGCGTGAAGGTCGCGAAGACCCCGGCGGATGCCGAGGCCGCAGCCGAGGCGATCCTGGGCCTGGACATCAAGGGCCACGTCGTGAAGCGCCTCATGGTGGCGGCGGGTGCCGACATCGCGCAGGAGTACTACTTCTCGGTGCTGCTCGACCGGGCCAACCGCTCCTACCTGAGCCTCGCCTCCTACGAGGGAGGCATGGAGATCGAGATCCTCGCCGAGGAGCGCCCCGAGGCGCTCGCCCGCGTCGAGGTGGATCCGATCGACGGCATCTCGCTCGAGAAGGCGAAGGAGATCGCGGTCGCCGCGAAGTTCCCGGCCGAGCTGGTCGACAAGGTCGCCCCCGTGCTCGTGAAGCTCTACGAGGTCTACACGGGCGAGGACGCGACCCTCGTCGAGGTGAACCCGCTCGTGCTCACCGGCGCCGGCGACATCGTCGCCCTCGACGGCAAGGTCTCGCTCGACGAGAACGCCGGATTCCGCCACCCCGAGCACGAGGGGCTCGAAGACAAGTCGGCCGCCGACCCGCTCGAGGCGAAGGCGAAGGCGTTCGACCTCAACTACGTGAAGCTCGACGGCGAGGTCGGCATCATCGGCAACGGCGCGGGCCTCGTGATGAGCACCCTGGATGTCGTCGCCTACGCCGGCGAGAACCATGGCGGCGTGAAGCCCGCCAACTTCCTCGACATCGGCGGCGGCGCGTCCGCCGAGGTCATGGCCGCGGGCCTCGACGTCATTCTCGGCGACGAGCAGGTCAAGAGCGTGTTCGTGAACGTCTTCGGCGGCATCACCTCGTGCGTGGCCGTCGCGAACGGCATCGTGAAGGCCCTCGAGATCCTGGGGCCGTCGGCCACCAAGCCGCTCGTCGTGCGCCTCGACGGCAACCAGGTGGAGGAGGGCCGCGCGATCCTCGCGGCCGCGAACCACCCGCTCGTCACCATCGCCACCTCCATGGACTCCGGCGCCGACAAGGCTGCTGAACTGGCTCACGCTTAAGGAATCAGAGAAATGTCGATCTTCCTCAACAAGGACTCCAAGGTCATCGTCCAGGGCATCACCGGCGGCGAGGGCACCAAGCACACCGCCCTCATGCTGAAGGCGGGCACCCAGGTCGTGGGCGGCGTCAACGCCCGCAAGGCGGGCACCACGGTCGAGCACGACGGCGGCGTGAGCCTGCCGGTGTTCGGCACGGTCGCCGAGGCCATCGAGAAGACGGGGGCGGATGTCTCGATCGCCTTCGTGCCGCCGGCCTTCACGAAGGACGCCATGATCGAGGCGATCGACGCCGAGATCCCGCTGCTCGTCGTCATCACCGAGGGCGTGCCCGTGCAGGACACCGCCGAGGCGTGGGCCTACGCGAAGGCGAAGGGCAACAAGACCCGCATCATCGGGCCGAACTGCCCCGGCATCATCACCCCGGGCGAGTCGCTCGTCGGCATCACCCCGGCGACGATCACCGGCAAGGGGCCGGTCGGGCTCGTCTCGAAGTCGGGCACCCTGACCTACCAGATGATGTACGAGCTGCGCGACCTCGGCTTCTCGACCGCGATCGGCATCGGCGGCGACCCCATCGTGGGTACCACCCACATCGACGCGCTCGCCGCGTTCCAGGCCGACCCCGAGACGAAGGCGATCGTCATGATCGGCGAGATCGGCGGCGACGCGGAGGAGCGCGCGGCCGACTTCATCAAGGCGAACGTCACGAAGCCGGTCGTCGGCTACGTCGCGGGCTTCACCGCCCCCGAGGGCAAGACGATGGGCCACGCGGGCGCGATCGTCTCGGGTTCCTCGGGCACCGCCCAGGCGAAGAAGGAGGCCCTCGAGGCCGCCGGTGTCAAGGTCGGCAAGACGCCGTCGGAGACCGCCGCCCTGCTGCGCGAGGTGCTCGCCTCCGCCTGAGTCTCGGCGCCGCCGTGTTGCTCGAGCAGGCCCGATTGCCGCTTTGCGCTCGTCTGTGCCGTGAAAGCTGCGGTTGAGCCTGCTTTTCCGGCACGATCCGGACCGTAGGCTGGTGCCATGATCTCCCGCCGCATCCGCGCGACCGCCGCGGTGCTCGCCGCCGCGCTGCTGCTCACCGGGTGTCTGCCGCTGCCGTTCATCGGGGGAGGAACGGGCGGCGGCTCGGAGCGCCCCGGTCCCACGGGGGAGGACGTCGACGCCGAGCTGGCGGAGTTCTACACGCAGGAGCTCGACTGGTCCAGCTGCGGGGCGTCCGGTATCGACTGCACCGAGGTGACGGTGCCGGTCGACTGGAGCGCGCCGGGCGGCGACACGATCACGATCGCGATCGCCCGCCACAAGGCGAAGGGCACCCCGATCGGTTCGCTGCTCATCAACCCGGGCGGTCCGGGCGGCTCCGGCTACGACTTCGTGCACGACTCCGTCGACTACATCGTCACGCCCGCGGTGCTCGACAACTACGACGTGATCGGCTTCGACCCCCGCGGTGTCAACCACTCGAGCCCGGTGGTCTGCTACACCGACTCCGCCGAGCAGGACGAGTACCTCTACGGCACCTACGACGAGCCGTACGGCACCCAGGGCTGGCTCGACGAGCTCACCGCGCGGGAGAAGGCCTGGGCGGCCGCGTGCGAGCAGAACACGGGCGCGCTGCTGGGGCATCTGGATGCCGGATCGGTCGCGCGCGACATGGATGTGATCCGGGCGGTGCTCGGTGACACGAAGCTGCACTACCTGGGCTACTCCTACGGCACCTACCTCGGCACGATGTACGCCGAGCTGTTCCCGGAGAAGGTGGGGCGGATGGTGCTCGACGGCGCCGTCGATCCCTCGGTGGGCGACCTCGACGGACTCGCCACCCAGATGGCCGGATTCGATTCGGCGCTCAGGGCCTATATGACCTGGTGCCTGGACGGCTCGGGATGCCCGTTCGCCGGGGGTGTCGACGCGGCGCTGAAGACCGTGCGGCAGATGCTCGACACGGTCGATGCGCGGCACTTCACCGCCGCCGACGGCCGCGTGCTCGATTCGGCGAGTGTCGCGACCGGCATCATCTTCACCCTGTACTCGGAGAGCTACTGGCCCGAGCTGTCGCACCTGTTCGAGCAGCTGCGCAAGGGCGACGCCGACACGGTGTTCCGCTACGCCGACGCCTACAACTCGCGTTCCGCGGACGGCAGCTACCCGGACAATTCGATGGACATCTACACCGCGGTCACCTGCGACGAGGGCGACCTCGCCACCGACGGCGTCTCGACGCTCGACGGGCTCGCGAAGATCGACGCGGCGGCACCCATCCTGGGCCGCTACGCCGCCTACGACGACTACGCGGTGCTCGACGTGGTCTGCTCGAACTGGCCGGTGCCGGTGGCGACGCTGCCGACGGCGTTCGACGCCGTGGGCGCCGCCCCGATCATGGTGATCGGAACGACGAACGACCCCGCCACGCCCTACGCGAACGCGCAGTCGTTGTCGCAGCAGCTCTCGAGCGGCTTCCTCGTGACCTACCGCGGCGAGGGGCACACGATCTACGCGCAGGGCGTCTCGTGCATCGACGACACGGTCGACGCCTACCTCGTCTCGGGCACCGTCCCCTCCGCGGATCCGCAGTGCTGACAGCGGGCGAGGTGCGGTGAGCCGCCGTATCACCCTGCTGTTCTCGGCGTTCGAGGCGCTGCTGGTGGCGGCGATCGGGGTCGCGATCCCGCTGCTGCCGGCCACCATCCTGTGGGCCGCGCAGTTCGGCTTCGCTCCCGACTGGGTGGGTTTCTGGCGCGCGTCGGTCGACATCTGGCTCATCGGCCACGGCGTCGACGTGCGCTTCACGCTCGACGAGGCGACGGCGGCCGCCATCGGGGCACCCGCCGGGACCGTCGTGCTCGTCACGATCGCGGCCCTCGGGTTCGCCCTGCTGACGCTCCTGCTCGGGGTGCGCGCCGGCGCGCGCGTCGCCGAGACGGGGCACCGGCTGCTGGGCGAGTCGACGGCGTTCCTCGTGTTCGCGGCGGTGTCGTTCGCCGTGAGCTTCTCCGCCGTCCATGCCGACGCGCGTCCCTCGCTCGTGCAGGGCACCCTGCTGCCCGCCGCGATCTTCGGTGCGGGTCTGCTGCTCGGGGTGCTGCGGGCGGGCGCCGAACGCGGACCGGATGCCAACGGCAGCTCGCTGCGCGATTGGATCGCCGACTGGAACCCGCGCGTCCGGGCCGGCATCGTCGCCGCGCTCCGGGCGGGCACCGCCTCGGTCGCCCTGCTGCTGCTCGCGAGTGCGATCGCCACGACGGTCGTCATCATCGCCGGCTACGCGCAGGTGATCCGGCTCTACGAGTCACTGCACGGCGAAGTGCTGGGCGGCGCGGTGCTGACCGCAGGCCAGCTCGCGTTCGCGCCGAACCTCGTGATCTGGGCGGCGTCGTGGTTCGCGGGCCCGGGCTTCGCCCTCGGCGTGGGTTCCCAGGTCTCGCCGCTTGGGACGATGGTCGGGCCGCTGCCGGCGGTCCCGGTGCTCGGGGCGCTGCCGTCGGGGGATCTCGCGTTCGGCTTCGTGGGGCTCATCGTGCCGATCATCGCGGGGGCGCTCGCGGCGGCGGCGGCGCGCCCCGCGCTCGTCCGCGCGCTCGACGACGGGCCTCGTGCCCGCTGGTTCGCGCTCGCCACCGTGGGCGGCGCGGCCTTCGGCGGGCTCCTGCTGGGGCTGCTGGCCGCCGCCTCCGCGGGGGGTCTCGGCCCGGGACGGTTCAGCCAGCTCGGTCCCGACCCGGTCGCCGTCGGGGTCGCCGCCGCGCTCGAGTTCGCGGTCGGGATCGCCCTCGGCTTCGCCACCGGCGCGCTGCCGGGCCGGCTGCGGCGGGATCGCGGGGGCGAGCGGGCGGCGAGCGACCGGTAGGCTGGGGCGGTGCTCCGGCTGGTCGTCCTCATCTCCGGGGGCGGGTCCAACCTCCGCGCCCTCCTCCAGGCGTCCGAGGATGCGGAGTTCCCCGCCCGCGTCGTCGCCGTCGGCGCCGACCGTCAAGCGGACGGCCTCGCCCACGCCGAGGAGTTCGGCATCCCGAGCTTCGTCGTGCCCTTCACCTCCTACCCGAGCCGCGAGGCGTGGGGGGATGCCCTGCTCGCGCAACTGCGCGAGTGGGAGCCGGACGTCGTGGTGCTGTCGGGTCTCATGAAGCTGCTGCCCGCCCAGGTCGTGGAGGCGTACGCTCCGGCGATCATCAACACGCATCCCGCGTACCTGCCCGAGTTCCCGGGCGCCCACGGCGTGCGCGACGCGCTCGCGGCGGGGGTGGCCGAGACGGGCGCGAGCGTCATCATCGTCGACAACGGCGTCGACTCCGGCCCGATCCTGCACCAGCGCCGCGTGCCGATCGAGCCGGGCGACACCGAGGCCACCCTCCACGAGCGCATCAAGCTCCTCGAGCGCGAACTGCTCATCCAGACCGTGCTCGACCTCGCCAACAACGACATCGACCTCAAGGACTTCGCATGACCTCCCACTCGATCGACGCCGGCCTCTACCGCGAGCGCGATCGGGTGCCCATCCGCCGCGCCCTCATCGCGGTGTCCGACAAGACCGGGCTCGTCGAGCTCGCCACCGCGCTCGTCGGTGCGGGCGTCGAGATCGTCTCCACGGGAGGCACCTCGAAGGCCATCGCGGATGCGGGTCTCCCGGTCACCCAGATCGGCGAGCTCACCGGGTTCCCCGAGCACCTCGACGGCCGCGTGCGCACCCTGCACCCGAAGGTGCACTCCGGACTGCTCGCCGACCTGCGCCTCGAGAGCCACGAGGCCGAGCTCGCGCAGTTCGGCATCGAGCCTTTCGAGCTCGTCGTCGTCAACCTCTACCCCTTCGCCGAGACGGTCGCCTCGGGCGCCGAGGCGGATGCCGTGATCGAGCAGATCGACATCGGCGGGCCCGCCATGGTGCGCGCCTCCGCGAAGAACCACGCCAACGTCGCGGTCGTCGTCTCGCCCGCCCGCTACGGCGACATCGTCGATGCGCTCGCGGCCGGCGGCACGAGCCTCCTCGAGCGCCGCGAGCTCGCCGTCGAGGCGTTCCGTCACACCGCCGGCTACGACATCGCGGTGGCCAGCTGGATGGGCTCCGTCGTCGCCCCCGACGATGAGGGCTCCGGCTTCCCCGGCTGGGTGGGGGGCAGCTGGAACCGCGGCGAGGTGCTGCGCTACGGGGAGAACTCCCACCAGCGCGCCGCCCTCTACCGCTCGCCGCACGGTCGCGGCATCGCCCAGGCGACGCAGCTGCAGGGCAAGGAGATGTCGTACAACAACTACGTCGACGCGGATGCCGCGCTGCGTGCCGCGTACGACCACCACGGACCCGCGGTCGCCATCATCAAGCACGCCAACCCGTGCGGCATCGCCACCGCCGCCACGATCGCCGAGGCGCACGCCCTCGCGCACGCCTGCGACCCGGTGTCGGCCTACGGCGGGGTGATCGCGGTCAACCGCCCCCTCACCCGCGAGGCGGCCGAGTCGATCTCGCCCATCTTCACCGAGGTGGTCGTGGCCCCCGACTTCGAGGAGGGCGCCCTCGAGGTGCTCGCCGGCAAGAAGAACCTGCGCCTGCTGAAGCTGCCCGAGGGCTACGACCGCTCCGGGATCGAGTTGCGGCAGATCTCCGGCGGCCAGCTGCTGCAGCAGGCCGACGACCACTTCACCCCCGCCCTGCAGTGGAAGCTCGCCGCCGGCGCGCCCGCCTCGGACGAGACCCTCGCCGACCTCGAGTTCGCCTGGCGGGCCGTGCGCGCCGTCAAGTCGAACGCCATCCTGCTCGCCTCGGGAGGCGCATCTGTCGGCGTCGGCATGGGCCAGGTGAACCGCGTCGACTCCTGCAAGCTCGCCGTCGAGCGGGCGGGCGACCGGGCGCGCGGCAGCGTCGCGGCGTCCGACGCGTTCTTCCCCTTCGACGACGGACCGCGCATCCTGCTCGAGGCCGGGGTGACGGCGATCGTGCAGCCGGGCGGCTCCATCCGCGACGCGGATGTGATCGCGGCGTGCGAGGAGTACGGCGTGACCCTCTACCTCACGGGCGAGCGGCACTTCTTCCACTGATTTCGCTTGCGCCGCGATCACCCGCGGCGCCTCCCGTGTGCGCCGTCCGCCCCCGCCGCGATTCCGCAACTCAGGAGAAACCCGCGGAAGCGGTGGCGACGCGCCCGCTTCCGCTTCGACTCCTGAGTTGCGGAATCACTCAGCCGGGGTCAGCCGCCCAGCAGCGCTTCGATGGGGCCGCGTGCGAAGTAGATGACGAATCCGACGGCCACCACCCACAGCAGCGGATGGATGGTCTTGGCCTTGCCGCTCAGCGCGTTCACGACCACCCAGCTCACGAAACCGGCGCCGATGCCGTTCGCGATCGAGTAGGTCAGCGGCATCACCGTCGCGGTGAGGAACACCGGCAGCAGCACCCGGAAGTCGCCGAAGTCGATGTGACGGATCTGCGACAGCATCATCGCCCCGACGAGCACCAGTGCGGCCGCGGCGACGGCACCCGGCACGAGCGAGGTGATGGGCGTGATGAACATCGCCAGCAGGAACAGGACGCCGGTGACCACGCTCGCGAAGCCCGTGCGTGCGCCCTCGCCGATGCCCGACCCGGACTCGATGAACACGGTCGCCGACGACGACGAGGTGCTGCCGCCGATGACCGCGCCCACGCCCTCGACGATGAGCGCCGACTTGATCCGCGGGAAGTCGCCCTTGGCATCCGCGAGACCCGCCTCCTTGGCGAGCCCGGTCATGGTGCCCATCGCGTCGAAGAAGTTCGAGAACACGAGCGTGAAGACGAACATGACGAGCGCGACGGCGCCCACCTTGCCCACGTCGAAGCCGAAGTCGATCGCGCCCACGAGGCTCAGATCCGGCAGGCTCAGGACGCCGTTCTGGAAGCCGAAGTCGAGCCCGAACGGCCAGATGAGGTTCGCGAGCGCGGCGAGCAGCGTTCCGGCGACGAGGGCGATGAGGATCGCGCCGCGCACCTTGAGCGCGATGAGCACGCCCCCGAGCAGCAGCGTGATCACGAAGACCAGCGTCGGCAGCGAGGCCACCGACCCGCCGATGCCCAGGTCGACCGGCGGCGAGGCGTTGCCTGTGGCGGTGACGAAGCCCGCGTTCACGAAGCCGATGAAGGCGATGAACAGGCCGATGCCGACGGTGATGGCGAGCTTCAGCTGCACCGGCACGGCGTCGAAGATGAGCTTGCGCAGCCCGGTCGCGGCGAGCAGCACGATGATGAGACCGTTGATGACGACGAGCGCCATCGCCTCCGGCCAGCTGACCTCCCCGACCATCGTGAAGGCGACGAAGGCGTTGATGCCGAGCCCCGCCGCGAAGGCGAAGGGCAGCCGGGTGATGACGCCGAACAGGATCGTCATGACGCCCGCGGTGAGCGCGGTGCTCGCCGCGACGGCCGAACTCGACAGGGTGTTCCCGTCGACGTCGGGGGTGGCCAGGATGATCGGGTTGAGGATCACGATGTAGGCCATCGTCACGAAGGTGACGAGGCCCCCTCGGATCTCGGTGCCGATGGTGGATCCGCGTTCGCGGATGTGGAAGAAGCGGTCGAGCCCGGATGCGGGTCGGTCGGTCACGGGTGCGGTCACGTGGTGCTCCGTAGTGGTGGTACCGGACAGGCGTCCGCGTCGTTGCGGGTGCCCCGGGGCCGAGTGTAGTGAACCGCGCACTGTCGACCCGGCTTGCACCCCGAGGAGTCGCGACATAGTCTGGCAGGCTGCTCATGTCTGACCGTTCCCCCACCCCGGCCCCTCCGCGCGGTACCGTGCGGACGCTCGCGCGCATCCTGCCGTTCGTGCGTCCGTACCTCGGCCGCGTCGTCACGAGCCTGTTCGTCTACGTCGCGCTCGTGATCGTCTCGCTCAGCGTGCCCGTCGTGCTGCAGTGGATCATCGACGGTCCGCTCGCCTCCGGCGACACCTCCCAGCTGTGGCCCGCCGCGGGCGTCGTGCTCGCGCTCGGCGTCGCCGAGGGCGGGCTCATCATGGTTCGCCGCTGGCTCGTGCTCACCCCCTCGACGCACATCGAGGCGGGCATGCGCGGCAGCCTGTACGCGAAGCTGCAGGATCTGCCGGTCGCCTTCCACGATCGCTGGCAGAGCGGCCAGCTGCTCTCGCGCGCCATGGGCGACCTCGGCACCATCCGCCGGTGGCTCGCCTTCGGAGCGATCCTGCTGGTGGGAAACGTGCTGGTGATCATCATCGGTTTCGGGATCCTGTTCGTGTGGTCGTGGCAGCTGGGGCTGCTGTTCCTCATCGCGTCGCTCCCGATGTGGTTCGTGAGCTACCGCTTCGAACGTCGCTTCTCGATCGTGTCGCGGCGCGCGCAGGATCAGCAGGGCGACCTCGCGACCGCCGTCGAGGAGTCGGTGCACGGCATCCGCGTGCTGAAGGCCTTCGGACGCGGCGGGCACAGTCTGGAGCGCTTTCTGCGGCAGGCCGAGGAGCTGCGCGGCACCGAACTCGAGAAGGCGCGGGCGATCGCCCAGCTGTGGCTGTGGCTGCTGCTCATCCCGGACGTCGCCTTCGCGCTGTCGCTGTTCGGCGGCGTGCTGCTCGCCGCATCCGGCGAACTGACCGTGGGTGCGCTCATCGCGTTCTTCGCGGCGGCCGCCGTGCTGCGCTGGCCCATCGAGTCGATCGGCTGGCTGCTGTCGATGACCTTCGAGACGCGCACCGCGGTGGAGCGGCTGTACGAGGTGCTTGACGAGCCCGACCTCATCCGCGACCCCGAGCACCCCGCGACCATCGCGCAGCCGCGGGGGCGGCTCGTGTTCGACCACGTGCACTTCCGCTACCAGGACGCGCTGCCCGGCGTGCCCGACCTTCTCGACGACATCGTGCTCGAGATCGAACCCGGTGAGACGATGGCGCTCGTCGGCCTCACCGGGTCCGGCAAGACCACCCTCACGGCGCTCACCACGCGCCTCTACGACGTGAGCGAGGGCGCCGTGCGCCTCGACGGCGTGGATGTGCGCGAGCTGACCCGCGAGGAGCTGCGCGCCCGCATCGCCATGGCGTTCGAGGAGGCCACGCTGTTCTCCGCATCGGTGCGCGAGAACGTGCTGCTCGGGCGTCCGGAGCTCGACCTCGCCTCGGCCGAGGCGGATGCGGTGCTCGCGGAGGCCCTCGACATCGCCCAGGCGGACTTCGTCGCCGCCCTCCCGCAGGGCGCCGACACGACGATCGGCGAGGAGGGGCTGAGTCTCTCCGGTGGGCAGCGGCAGCGCATCGCGCTCGCGCGTGCGGTGGCGGCCCGGCCGTCGGTCCTCGTGCTCGACGATCCGCTCTCGGCGCTCGACGTCGACACGGAGGCGCGGGTGGAGGCGGGCCTGCGGCGGGTGCTCGCCGACACGACGGCGCTCGTCGTCGCCCACCGCCCGTCGACCGTCATGCTCGCCGACCGCGTCGCGCTGCTCGAGAACGGCCGCATCACGGATGTCGGCCGCCACTCCGAACTGCTCGCCCGCAACGAGCACTACCGATTCGTGATCTCCTCGCTCGACGAGGACCGCGCCACCGAGGAGGTGACGGCATGACGCTCGCCGGCGTCGAGGGCGAGGATCGCCAGGACTATTCGCGCGCCGAGAGCCGCGTGATCCGGCAGCGCTCCTCGCGGCTGCTCGGCTCGCTGCTGCGCCCGCTGCGCGGCAGGGTGATCGTGGCGATGGTCATCGTCGCGATCAGCACCGGCCTGCAGACCGCGGGCCCCGCGCTCATCGCCATCGGCATCGACACGGGCCTCCCGGCGATCGTCGAGCGCGCGGATGCCCTGCCGCTCGCGATCGTCGTGCTGCTGTACCTCGCGGCCGCCGTCGTGGGCGCCGTGCTCATGTGGCACTACACGATGCTGTCGGCGCGCATCAGTCAGGCGTTCCTCTACGATCTGCGCGGCCGCATCTACCGGCACGCCCAGCGCTTGAGCCTCGAGTTCCACGAGAGCTACACCTCGGGGCGGATCATCGCGCGCCAGACGAACGACCTCGATTCGATCCGCGAGCTTCTCGATTCGGGCATCCAGGGCCTCATCCGCGGCGTGCTGTACATGGTGTTCATCGCGATCGCGCTCGTCATCATCGACCCGCTCAGCGCGGCGGTGATCGCCGCATCCCTGCCGATCCTGGCGCTGCTCACCTGGTGGTTCCAGGCCACCTCGCAGCGCGCCTTCCGGGCGACGCGGGTGCATTCGGCCCGGCTGATCGTGAAGTTCGTCGAGACGATGACGGGCATCCGCGCCGTCAAGGCGTTCCGTGCCGAGCAGCGCAACCAGCGCGAGTTCGGGGAGCACGTCGAGAACTACCGTGCGGCCAACGCGAAGGCGATCGGGGTGTTCGGGATCTTCGACCCGAGTCTCGTGATCATCGGCAATGTGACCGTGGCCGCGGTGCTGCTCGTCGGCGGCCTGCGGGTGGCGGGTGGCGCGCTCGCCGTCGGCGTGCTGCTCGCCGCGCTCATGTACACCCGGCGCTTCTTCGACCCCATGGAGGAGATGGCGCAGTTCTACAACTCGTACCAGTCGGCCGCCGCGGCGCTCGAGAAGATCTCGGGCGTGCTGGAGGAGACCCCGAGCGTGCCCGATCCGACCCGGCCGATCGAGCTGCGGCAGGCGCGGGGCGCCATCGACTTCGACGGGGTGCGCTTCGCCTACCGCGACGACCGCGTGGTGCTGCCCGATTTCGAGCTGCACATCCCCGCGGGGCAGACGGTCGCGCTCGTCGGCTCGACGGGCGCCGGCAAGACGACGCTCGCGAAGCTCGTCTCCCGGTTCTACGATCCCTCGACCGGGACGGTGAGCCTCGACGGCGTGGATCTGCGGAAACTGCACCCGAAGGACCTGCGGCGCGCGATCGTCATGGTCACCCAGGAGGCGTACCTGTTCTCGGGCTCGGTCGCCGAGAACATCGCGCTCGGGAAGCCCGCCGCCGAGCGGGCCGAGATCGAGGCGGCGGCGCGCGCGGTCGGGGCGCACGAGTTCATCACGGCGCTGCCCGATGGCTACGACACCGACGTCAACAAGCGCGGCGGCCGCGTCTCCGCGGGCCAGCGGCAGCTGCTGTCCTTCGCGCGCGCCTTCCTCGCCGACCCGGCCGTGCTCATCCTCGACGAGGCGACGGCGTCGCTCGACATCCCGAGTGAGCGGCTCGTGCAGCACGGCCTGACCACCCTGCTCGCCGACCGCACCGCGATCGTCATCGCGCACCGGCTGTCGACCGTGGCGATCGCCGACCGGGTGCTCGTGATGGAACGGGGCCGCATCGTCGAGGACGGTGCACCGGACGAGCTCATCGGCGGCACGGGCCGCTTCGCCGCCCTGCACGCCGCCTGGCGCGACTCGCTGGTCTAGCCGATCGAGGAGCGCCGCGCAGCGACGCGTCTCGAGATCAGCCGCTCGTGGCCGAGAGGATCAGCACGATCGCGATCGTGACGGCGATCACACCGCCGAGCGCGACCCCGAGCATCGTGTAGAGCTTCCTGCGGTCGATCGCCTCGCGGAAGCCGAGCCCCTCCGACTCGCGACGCACCAAGCGGCGGATCGGCTCGGCGCTGACCCGCAGGTCGACCTCGTCGCGTCCGCTCTGCTTCGGCGCGGCACCGGCGGCCACGAAGTGCGGTGCGTCGTCGCCGCCCCACTCGATGTGGCGCGGGAGCTCGATGATCGTGAACTTCGAGTCGATCTCGTCGGTGTGGATCTGGAATCCGGACGTCGCCGACAGCCGCGTCTCCTTGAGCACGCCCCACCACTGCGGGTTGGCGAGATCGAGGTCGATGTCGAACCCCTTGGGCGTGCGGGCGAAGGTGAAGGCGGTGCCGCGCAGATGGCGCTGCATTGCGACCATCAAGTCATCGGTACGGGTCATGTCACGAGAGGGTACCTGCCGCGCCGCCCTTTGCGAACGCGCCCATTCGGGGGGAAACCCTGCCTCAGTCGGTCGGCTCGAACTCCGGCCAGTGGCGCGCGCGGGCGAGGTCCACTCGGAACACCTGTCCGTCTCGCGACCACGACAGCGGGGTGCCCTCGGCGCGGTAGTGCTGGAGTGCGCGGATCTCGTGCCCGGGGGCCGGGTGCCCGGAGGCGCGCACCACCCGCCACCACGGAACCTCGCCGCCGTAAAAGGACATCACCTGTCCCACGCCTCGGGCGGCGCGCGAACCGATCGCCGCGGCCACGTCGCCGTAGCTCATCGCCCGGCCTTCCGGGATCGCAGCCACCACCTCGAGGACCGCGGTCACGAAGTCCTCGTTCGGCTGCGGCATCCGGATGCTCTCCGGCTACAGCTCGAGGGCGCCGAGGTTCTCGCCGTAGGGGGTCTCGCCGACGCGGACGAAGCCGACCGCCTTGAAGAACTCCTCGGGGCCGGCGGCGCCCGACGCCCACACGACGGTGAGGCGATGGAAGCCGCGGCGGCGCGCCTCGTCGGCGAGTGCCTGCACGGCGAAGCGGCCGACACCGCTGCCCTGGGCGTCCGCCTCGACGTGGACGCGCCAGAGCGCGGCCTGGAGGAACTCCTCGGTGGCGTCGGGGTCGAAGGTGCCCATGACGTAGCCGACGAGGTGGTCGCCGTCGAGGATGACGCGCGGCCACGAGCCGGCGGGATCGAGGTTCTGCTCCGAGTGCACGTAGGTCTCGGGGGCGATGAAGGCCGCCTGGCCCGGCTTGAGGGCGAGGTTGCGGGCCGCGACGATGGTCTGCGCCGTCAGTTCTTCCAGTCTCAGCTCCGCCATTCGGACAGGCTAACCCGACAGGCCCGCGCGCGCACAGGTATCTCGATGTCGAGATAACTCCGGCGCGCGGTAGGCTGGTCCGCGGCGCATCGGTGAAAGGAAGCAGCACGTGGTCGAGAAGATCAAGGTCGAGGGAACGGTCGTCGAGCTCGACGGCGACGAGATGACCCGCATCATCTGGCAGTTCATCAAGGACCGCCTCATCCACCCCTACCTCGACATCACGCTCGAGTACTACGACCTCGGCATCGAGAACCGTGACGCGACCGACGATCAGGTCACGATCGACGCGGCCCACGCCATCCAGAAGCACGGCGTGGGCGTGAAGTGCGCCACCATCACCCCCGACGAGGCGCGCGTGGCCGAGTTCGGGCTCAAGAAGATGTGGAAGAGCCCCAACGGCACGATCCGCAACATCCTCGGCGGCGTGATCTTCCGCGAGCCGATCGTGATCTCCAACATCCCGCGCCTCGTGCCCGGCTGGAACAAGCCGATCGTGATCGGCCGTCACGCCTTCGGCGACCAGTACCGCGCGACCGACTTCGTGTTCGAGGGTGCCGGCACCCTGTCGATCAGCTTCACGCCCGCCGATGGCAGCGAGGCGCAGAGCTTCGAGGTCTACCAGGCGCCCGCGGGCGGCGTCGCGATGGCCATGTACAACCAGGACGAGTCGATCCGCGACTTCGCCCGCGCGAGCCTCAACTACGGTCTCTCGCGCAACTACCCCGTGTACCTCTCCACCAAGAACACCATCCTCAAGGCCTACGACGGGCGCTTCAAGGACCTGTTCCAGGAGGTGTTCGACACCGAGTACAAGGAGCAGTTCGAGGCCGCCGGCATCACCTACGAGCACCGCCTCATCGACGACATGGTCGCCTCGGCGCTCAAGTGGGAGGGCGGCTACGTCTGGGCGTGCAAGAACTACGACGGCGACGTGCAGTCCGACACCGTGGCGCAGGGCTTCGGCTCGCTCGGTCTCATGACCTCGGTGCTCACCACCCCCGACGGCAAGGTCGTCGAGGCGGAGGCGGCGCACGGCACCGTCACCCGGCACTACCGTCAGCACCAGGCGGGCAAGCCCACCTCGACCAACCCGATCGCGTCGATCTACGCCTGGACGCGCGGCCTCATCCACCGCGGCAAGCTCGACGGCAACCAGGCCCTCATCGACTTCGCCGAGACCCTCGAGGACGTGGTCATCAAGACGGTCGAGTCGGGCAAGATGACGAAGGACCTGGCGCTGCTGGTCGGCCCCGAGCAGGAGTGGCAGACCACCGAGGACTTCCTCGCGACCCTCGACGAGAACCTGTCGGCGCGGCTCGCCTAGCGGCGAGGGTCGTTCACGGCCACTGCGCGAGGCGCCGTCCCCCGATCGCGGGGGACGGCGCCTTCTGCGTTTCCGCCAGGATGGGAGGAATGCTCCCGACCCGAGAAACGACGATGCCGCACGCCCCGAGCCGCAACCTTCGCCCCGCACTCTTCGCCCTCACCGCCCTCGCCCTCGGGGTGAGCCTCGCCACCGCGGGGCTGCTCGTGGCTCCGCAGCCCGCCCGCGCGGCGAGCTTCACGGTCACCACGACCGCGGATGTGGTCGACACGGCAGGCGGATGCGCGGGCGCCACCCTCGCGACGCTGCCGGGCACCGGCGGCCTCGTGAGTCTGCGTGAGGCCGTCTGCGCGGCCAACAACGCCGCCGGTCCGGACGTGATCAGCCTGCCGGCAGGGACCTACGTGCTCACTGGCGCCTCCGGCGAGGACTACGCCGCGTCGGGCGACCTCGACGTCTGGGACAGCGGTGCCGCCGGAGACGGGCTCAGCATCGTCGGCGCGGGCAGCGACCGGACGATCATCGACGGCGACGAGAACGACCGGCTGTTCGACGTCTACAACCGCAACGCCTTCGCCTTCGCGCTCGACGACGTGACGCTCAGCTACGGCCGCGTGCCGAGCAACGACGCTGGCGGTGCCCTGCTGACCGGATTCGGGTCGACCACGCAGCTCACCCGTGTCGTCGTCGAATGGAGCCGTGCCGGCAACGGTGGCGGCATCGCGAACATCCAGGGCGACCTCGTGCTGCTCGACACGGTCGTCCACGACAACTACGCCGACGAGGCCGGTGGCGGGGTGTTCTCCACGGCCGGCCTGTTCCAGATGCAGCGCAGCACCGTCAACAACAACGTCGCGGACACCGGCGGCGCACTGTGGCTCAGCTACGACGGACCGCAGGCGATGACGATCGAGCAGTCGACGATCCACAGCAATGCGGGCGGCGGGGCCGCCGGCATCTACGTGCCGGACACCAGCCACGGGATGCTCACGATCACCGACACGACCATCACCGACAACCGCAGCGCCACCGCGGGTGGTGCCGTCGTGGTGGCCGCCAACTCGTGGACCGAGCTGATGCTCTCGAGCTCGACGGTCACCGGCAACGTCGGCCCGACCGGCGGCGGCGTCATCGGGGGTCTGGGGCTGGTCACCGTGCAGAACTCGATCGTCGCCCAGAACACCGGGGGCGACCTGGTCGGCACCATCAGCGGCTCGTACAACTACGTGGGCGTCGCGGGAGCGGGGATCGTCGACGGGGTCGCGAACAACCGGGCCGGCACGGTGAGTGCGCCCCTCGATCCGCAGCTGCGGGAGATCGGCTCGTACGGCGGGCCGACCCGCACGCGCGTCCCGCTGCCGGGCAGTCCCGTGGTCGACACCGGTTCGCTGTGCGGCGCCGTCGATCAACGGCAGGTCGCGCGTTCCGTCTGCGACGTCGGTGCCGTCGAGCTGAGCGCCGCGCCCGACACCGCGCTGGGCTCCGCTCCGGCCGCCTCCACCTCCGAGACATCCGCGACCCTCGCGTTCACCGGATCCGGCGGTTCCGGCACCCTGAGCTTCGAGTGCGCCCTCGACGCGGCCGCCTACACGCCGTGCACCTCGCCGACGACCCTCGGCGCGCTCGCGTCGGGAGCGCACACCTTCCGTGTGCGCGCCGTCGACGCGCTCGGCGCCACCGATCCGAGCTCCGCGACGGCCGGCTGGACGGTCATCGGGGCTGCTGCGCCCGAGCTCGCCGACTCCGGTGCGGCCGAGACGGGCACGCTGCTCGCCGCCGGTCTCGTGTTGCTCGCCGCGGGCGGGGTGCTGCTCGGCACGCGACTGCGCACGCGTCTGCGCACGCGTCGGAGCTGACCGGCCCCGCGTGCGCGCAGCCGCGTAACGTGGAGGCATGACCGCGACCGTCACCGTCACCGGCGCCGCCGGGCAGATCGGCTACGCCCTGCTGTTCCGGATCGCCTCGGGCGCGATGCTCGGCGAGGTGCCCGTGCGGCTGCGACTGCTCGAGGTGCCGCAGGCGGTCGGCGCCGCGGAGGGCACGGCGATGGAGCTCGCGGATGCGGCGTTCCCCCTGCTGGAGAGCGTCGACGTCTTCGACGACGCGGACGCGGCATTCGAGGGAGCCCAGCTGGCGCTGCTGGTCGGTGCACGCCCGCGCACCGCGGGCATGGAACGCGCGGACCTGCTGACCGCCAACGCGGGGATCTTCGGACCGCAGGGGCGCGCCATCAACGACCACGCCTCCGACGACGTCCGGGTGCTCGTGGTGGGCAACCCGGCCAACACGAACGCGCTCATCGCCGCCGCGCACGCGCCCGATGTGCCCGCCGAGCGGTTCACCGCGATGACCCGGCTCGACCACAATCGCGGGCTGGCGCAGCTCGCGACGCGACTCGACGTGGGCGTCGACCGGCTCTCCCGCATGACGATCTGGGGCAACCACTCCTCCACCCAGGTGCCCGACCCCTCGCAGCTGCTGCTCGACGGGGAGCCGATCGCGCTCGACGACGCCTGGGTCGCCGAGGAGTTCGTGCCGACGGTCGTGAACCGCGGCGCGGCCATCATCGCGGCGCGCGGGGCCTCCTCCGCCGCGAGCGCGGCATCCGCGGCCATCGATCACATGCGCGACTGGGTCGAGGACACCGCCCCCGGCGACTGGGTGTCGGCGGCGCTGCCGAGCCGCGGCGAGTACGGGGTGCCCGAGGGGCTCGTGTGCTCGTTCCCCGTGACCGGCGCGGATGGCGCCTGGCGCGTCGTCGAAGGCCTGGAGCTGCCGCCCGCCGTTCGTGCGGGGCTCGCGGCCACGGTGGTCGAACTCGAGGCGGAGCGCGACGCGGTGCGCGCCCTCGGCCTGCTTCCTCAGTAGAAGGTCTCGCCGCGCTCCAGCATCTCGAGGAACTGGCGGGCGCGGCGCTCGCGAGTCTCGGGGCGCACGGCCTGCTGCAGGCGGAAGATGACCGCCCAGCGGTTCTGCGCGGTCAGCGTGGCGAAGAAGGCGGATGCCGCGGGGCTCGCATCGAGCAGGGCCTGCAGCTCCGGGGGCACCGGGGCGTCCTTCTGGCGGTAGGCGGCATCCCAGCGGCCATCGGCCTTCGCGCGGTCGATCTCGGCCTGCCCGGCCGGCCGCATCCGCCCCTCGGCGATGAGGCGCGCGACGTGATCCTGGTTGATCTGCGACCAGGGGCTGCGGGCGCGGCGCGGCGTGTAGGCCTGCAGGCTGAAGTGCTCGTCGAAGGACCCCGCCTGCCCGTCGATCCAGCCGAAGCACAGGGCGACGTCGAGCGCGTCCTGGCGGGTGATGCCCGGCAGCGTCGTGCCCTTCTTGACGATCTTGAGCCGCACCCCGTCGGCGGGCGGATCGTTCTCGAGGAACGCCTCCCATTCGGCCGCGGTCACCAGCTCGAGGATGGGCTTCTCGGCGAACGACGACATGCCCACACGATACGGTCCCCGGACGACATGCGTCCGGGGACCGTATCGGCGATGCGCGGTCAGGCCTCCACGGCCGCGGGGGCCGCGGTGCTCTGGACCTCGATCTTGCGCGGCTTGGCCTGCTCGCTGACCGGGATCACGACGGTGAGCACGCCGTTGTCGTAGCTCGCCGAGATGCCCGCGGTGTCGACGCCCTGGCCGAGGTTCAGCTGGCGCAGGTAGGAGCCGCCGCTGCGCTCGCGGGTGATCCACGTGACGCCGTCGGCGCCGCGCGCGGTGCGTTCGGCGCGGATCGTGAGCAGCTGACCGTCGACGTCGATGTCGACGCTGCCCGGGTCGATGCCGGGCAGGTCGGCGTTCAGCACGTAGTGGTCGCCGTCGCGGTAGAGGTCCATCGGCATCAGGCGCGGACCCTGGCGGCTGTCGAGCAGCTGGCTGGCGACACGGTCGAGCTCACGGAACGGGTCGAAGAACATGGTCATCGGATACCTCCCTAACTCAACGTGAGTCGGTTCGACTCAACTTTCTCAACATCCGTTTTAGCACTCTCATTCCCCGAGTGCCAAGTCCCTGCGCGGATGGATTCAGTAGCCCAGGAAGACGTCGGTGCGGATGCGGCGGATGCCCGACGCACGGAGGGCGCGGCGCAGCCGGGCGACATCGGACGGGGCGCCCGAGAGATACACGGTGCGGGCGGCGGCATCGGGGATCGCCTCATGGACGAGCTCCGCGCTGAGCGCGTCGGAGCCGAGCCACGTCCACCCATCGGGCAGCGCGCCGGGGTCGTCGGGGGAGAGCACGCTCACCCGGCACCCGGTCGCGGCGAGCTCGTCGCGGTAGGCGAGCTCGGAGGCCGCGCGCACCGCGTACAGCAGCTCGGCATCCGCGGCCCGACCGGCATCGGCGAGCGCGCGCAACTGCGACACGAACGGGGTGATGCCGATGCCCGCCGCCACGAAGGCGAATCGGGTGCTCGCGGAGCGCGGCAGCACGAAATCGCCCCACACCCCGGTCGCGCGCAGCCGACCGCCCGGCTCGAGGGCGAGCAGGGCGCGCTTGAAGCTCGACGCCTGCGCGCGGATGCGCACCCCGAGCGCGAGCTCGGCCTCGCCGGGCGCCGAGGCGATCGAGAACACCCGCCGGATGCCGCCGCGGTCCGGGCGCGCATGCGGGAGCGTCAGCTCGAGGTACTGCCCCGCCGCGAAGCGCACCGGGGCGGCCGGACGGAACCGGAACTCCCACGCCGTCGCGGTCAGCTGCCGCTTCTCGACCAGTTCGAGCCGCACCGCCCGCCGCTGGCCCACGAGGAAGGCGAGCGCCCCGCCCACCACGAGCGCGAACTCGGGGGTCGTGCGCAGGGTTCCGATCGCGTACGGCACGGTCGACAGCACGGCCACGATGACGGCGTACGCCATCCGCTGCCATCGACGCGGCGGGAGGGTGAGCGGCTCGCTCAGCATGAAGCCCGCCACGAACACGAGCGGCGTCGAGCCCAGCACCGTGACGAGCGCTCCCGGAACGGCGAGGCCGTTCACCGCGAACACGGTCGTGGAGATGACGGTGCCCACCACGAGGTAGCCCAGTCCCATTCCGAGCCGCCGCGTCCGCCACAGGATGAGCAGCGCGCCGACCGCGACGAACGGCAGCATCGGCAGCGTCCCGATCCACCACGACGAGAACGCGAGTCCGGCGAGTCCGGCCACGAGTGCGCCTGCGGCCGCGGGGTTGACGAGGTGCCGTCCGCGCCAGGCGATGAGGTATTTCGACGCGGCGGCGACGGCGGCGGCCAGGGCGAGGCCGACGAGTCCCGCCGGGTCGAGGGTGGGCTCGAGCACGAACAGCAGCAGCTGGGCGGTGATGACGCCGGAGGCGGTGGACGGCCGGACGCGGAACAGCAGCCCGAGCGCCTGGTTGGCGAGCAACGAGGCCGCGCTGAGCACGACGGCGCTCACGAGGATCGCGAGCGGGTCGAGGAACAGCACGCCGGTCAGCGCGAGCACGAGCGCGACGACGCTGAGCGTGCCGAGCACCCCGACGACGAGCAGGTACATGCTGACCCGGCCGAGCAGCCGATCGAGCCGGGCGATCATGTGAACACCTCTCCGGGGAAGCCGGGGCTCGCCTGCAGCGTGCCGTCGGACAGCATCCTGACCCATTCGACTCCCCGACGCTCGAGCCAGTCGGGGTCGACGTCGAAGAACAGCGCTGTGGCGGCGCCGTCGGCCGTGAGGTCGTCGTCGGCGACCGCCCAACTGGCCACGACGTCGTGCGCGGGCAGGCCCGTGACGGCGTCGAGGATGTGGTGGCGCCCGTCGGCGAGGCGCCTCCGGTTGCCGGCGCTCGCCGAGAGCGCGCCCTCGCGCAGCTCCGCCACGCCGATCGCGCGGCTCGCATCGCCGGGATGCTCGAGTGCGATCCGCATCGACACGTCCCGGATGCGCAGGTCGCCCGAGCCGTCGACGACGTGGCGCGCGATCCCGGCGTCCGTCAGCAGCCCGTGCACGAGGTCGACGAGGTAGCCTTTGCCCGCCGCGCCGACGTCGAGCAGGACGGGGGTGGCGGTGTCGAGGTGCTCGCCATCCCACGCGAGAGCGTCCTCCCACCGCGGGATCGCATCGGGCACGCTCGCGAGCCGGGGCCCGAACCCGGTGGCGCCGAGCGCCCCGCCGACGAGCGGCGAGACCCGGCCGCCGGTCGCGGCGTACAGCTCGGCGTACAGCCCGAGCAGCGGGGCGGCGTCCGAGGGCAGCAGGTGCCGGCCGGGGGCGCGGGCGATCTGGGCGACGAGGGAGTCGTCGCGGTAGCGCGACCAGTCGCGGTCGAAGCGTTCGATGCGTCGGGCGACCTGGGCGCGCACAGCGGGTGGCAGAGGTTCCTCGGTGTCGACGCGCCACGGCGTCCCGAGCGCGTCGAAGCGCCAGGCGGCCGGGAGCGGGTCGGCGATCAGGGCGCGAGCGCCTCGGCCTTGATCGCGTCGAGCGCCTGGTTGAAGCCACCGCTCGTGAGCGACGACCCGGCGACGCGCGACACGTCGAGGGTGTCGATGTCCTTCCCGACGACGACGTCGGCGATGCCGCCCGCGAACTTCTCCTGGAAGCCCTTGGCCTGCGGGTCGTCGGCCTCGGGCGTGACCGTCACGGCGGTGACGATGTCGTCGGCGAGGGTCACCTCGACCTCGACCGACTGCGTGCCGGCGGGGGAGACATAGCTGCCGGTGGCCGTGTAGCTGCCGTCGGTGTAGTGCGCCGAGGTGTCGGCCTGGGCGGACTCGCCGCCCGGCATGGCGCAGCCGGTGAGGGCGACGGCGCCGAGTCCGACGGCGCCGACGGCACCGAGCAGGGTGGCGACGGAGGGGCCGGTGGCGCGGGGCGAGGGCGTCATGAGATCAGGATGCCAGCGCTTCCTTGGTTGTCGCTGGCAGTTCATGCGGATTCATCGAGCGATCCGGTCCACGTTACGAGTTTGTAAACCGTCCGATCAAACCTTGCATGACTTTTGTTCGTACGCTTTACTAACAAACATGTCCGCAACGGAAGCGAGCACCACCACCTCCGGCATCTTCGCCGGCCGGGCCCTGCGCCCGAGTGCCAAGGTGCTGCCGGAGCACGCACGCGGACACAATCGCTCGCTCGTGCTGCAGACCCTCTACAGCGGCGGCCTGCTCAGCCGCGCCGACCTGGCGCGCGAGACGGGACTCACGCGCGTCACCATCTCCGACCTCGTCGCCGAGCTCATCGGCGACGGGCTCGTGGTCGAAACCGGGCAGCGCGACGAAGCGCGACCCGGCAAGCCCGCCATCCTGCTCGACATCAACCGCACCGGGCACCAGATCATCGGCATCGACCTCTCCGACACGGGCGTGTTCCGCGGCGCCGTCCTCGACCTCGACGGCCGACTCGTGACCCGGATGGAGGCCGCGACCGACGGCGCCACGGGGCCCGAGGCGCGCGCCACCGTGATCGGACTCGCCCGTGACCTCGTCGCCGCAGCCGACCTGCCGATCCTCGGCATCGGGATCGGCTCGCCCGGCATCGTCGACCTCGCGGGCACCGTGCTCTCCGCCCCCAACCTCGGCTGGGTCGACGAGCGCCTCCAGGAGACCGTCTTCGCCGCGACCGGCTTCCCGGTGCTCGTCGCGAACGACGCCAACGCCGCCGCCCTCGCCGAGCACAGCTTCGGCGGGGCCACCGGCGACTTCATGCTCATCCGCGTCGGCCTCGGCGTGGGTGCCGGTCTCATCATCGGCGGCACCCCCCTCGTCGGCAGCCGCTTCGCGGCCGGCGAGCTCGGTCACGTCGTGGTCGGCACCGACGGCGGCGCCGAATGCGTGTGCGGCAAGCGCGGCTGCCTCGAGACCTGGCTCGCCATCCCTCGCCTGCAGGCCGGCCTCGCCGCCGCTGCCGACGACGCCGCGCGCGACGCCGTGCTGCGTCGCGCGGGCGAGCGCCTCGGCATCTCCCTCGCGCCGGTCGTCGGCGCCCTCAATCTCGACGAGGTCGTCATCAGCGGCCCCGTCGACCTCCTCGACGGTCCTCTCACCGAGTCGGCCATCGAGACCTTCCGCGCCCGCACGATGGCCGAGTTCCACGGCGATCTGACGGTGCGGATGTCCGACCTCGGTCAGGACATCGTCATGCGCGGCGCCGCCGCCATGGTCCTGTCGGGACAACTCGGGGTCTCTTGACGCCGAAACCCTGCACCAGCGGTGTCGCCGCCCGGCGGTTCCGCAGTTCAAAGAAGAAGGAAGCACGAATGAAGCGAAAGTTCGGAGCAGTCGCGGCTGCGACCGCTGCGCTCGTCGTCCTCGCCGGATGCTCGACCACGCCTGAGGCGCCGAGCACGGAGGACGCCAAGGGTCAGGACATCACGTTCTGGGTGATGGGAGGTGACACCCCGGAGGCTCTGCGGGACTACCTGAAGACTGAGTACAACAAGGCGACCGGGGGCACCCTCACTATCGAGGAGCAGGGCTGGGGCGACGCTCTCGCGAAGCTCACCACGGCACTGCCTGACGCCGACAATACTCCCGACGTGACGGAGATCGGGAACACCTGGTCGCCGACCTTCACCACGGTGGGCGCCTTCAGCGACATCACCGACCTCGTCCCGGAGCTCGGCGGCGACAAGCTGCTGCAGTCCTTCGTCGACGTCGGCAAGGTCGACGGCAAGAACTTCGCGCTGCCCTACTACTTCGGTTCGCGCTACGTGTTCTACCGCAAGGACCTGTACTCGGCCGCCGGCGTGGAGGTTCCGACCACCCTGCCGCAGCTCACCGAGGTCGCCCAGACCCTGCACTCCGACGCCCTCTCGGGCTTCTACATCGGCGGCCAGGACTGGCGCAACGGCATCTCCTGGATCTTCGCCAACGGCGGAGAGCTCGCGAAGGAGGACGGCGGCACGTGGTCCTCCAGCCTCTCCGACCCCAACACCATCAAGGGTCTCGAGGCGCTGCAGGAGCTCTTCACCACGGCGTCGAACGCCCCGGTGACCGAGGCCGACAGCACCCCGTGGGTCAACATCAACACCCAGCCGGGTGCCGCTGCCCCCGAGTCCGCCACGATCATCGCTCCCGGATGGGCGCACTGGTCGATCGGTGACCTCACCCCGGACCCCAAGGACGACACCAAGACGGTCGCCACCTGGAACGACGACGTGTTCGGCACCTACGTGCTGCCCGGCGTCGACGGCGGTGTCGCCCCGGTGTTCGCCGGCGGCTCCAACCTCGCGATCTCGGCGGCCTCGAAGAACCAGGCCGGCGCCCGCGCGCTGCTGAAGATCATCTTCAGCGAGGGCTACCAGACCCTGCTCGGCCAGAACGGCCTCGGGCCGGCCAACTCGGACTTCGTCTCCTCGCTCGGTGACGACCAGTTCGCGAAGGCCCTCATCGATTCCGCCCTCGGTTCGAAGCTCACCCCCGCGGCGCCCGGCTGGGCCGCGGTCGAGGGCTCGGGTCTGCTCGAGGAGTTCTTCGGCAAGGTGAACGGCGGTGGCGACATCAAGGCGCTCGCGGCCGAGTACGACGCCAAGATCGACGAGCTCATCAACGGTTGATCCCCTCTCCACGCCGGTCGGGCAGCGCACGCTGCCGCTGCCCGACCGGCACCCCCGGCATCGACGCCGGGAGGGTCTCCCGCAGCGCCTCACAGACTTCCCGCCGCGATCGCGGCACGTGCACTCGCACCTCGTCCCTGACAGCCTTTCCGAAAGGAGGATCCCGCATGTCCGCGAACAGCCCGGCAACCCGCATCGAGCCCCGACGTTCGGGCGTCCCCTACGTCCTGATCATCCCCGCGGTGGTCGCCCTGCTCGCCGGGCTCGCCTACCCGCTCGTCTGGCAGTTCATCACGGCGTTCCAGGACTACGGACTCGCCCAGCAGTTCGGCAAGCCGCCGGAGTGGGTCGGCTTCGCCAACTTCGCCAACCTGGTGCTCGACGGCGAGTTCTGGGCGGTGCTCGGTCGCTCGCTGCTGTTCTGCGTCGTCACCGCCTTCGCGACCGTCGTGATCGGCGTGCTCATGGCCGTGCTCATGAACGCGGTGGGCAAGGTGGCCCGCCTCATCCTGCAGATCGCGATGCTGCTGGCCTGGGCCACCCCGGTCGCCGCCGCGACCACCGTGTTCATCTGGCTCTTCGACCGCCGGCGCGGCGTCGTCAACTACCTGCTCGACCTGCTCCCCGGTGTCGACATGAACCGCTACGACTGGCTCGGCCACCCGCTCACCTTCTTCCTCGTGGCGAGCATCCTGATCGTCTGGATGTCGGTGCCGTTCGTCTCCTTCGCGGTCTACGCGGGGCTCACCCAGGTGTCGGACGAGGTCATGGAGGCCGCGCAGATCGACGGCGCGAACGCCTGGCAGCGGTTCTGGCGGATCGTCACCCCCATCATCCGGCCGGTGCTCTCGATCGTGCTGCTGCTGCAGCTCATCTGGGATCTGCGGGTGTTCGCCCAGATCACCCTCCTCAAGGACGCCGGCTCCAAGTCGGGCGACTTCGACCTGCTCGGCACCTACATCTACAAGCTCGGCGCGAGCGCCAACGACTTCGGGGTGGCGAGCGCCGTCTCGATCGTCGTGCTCATCATCACGCTCGCCATCAGCTGGGCGTACGTCCGCGACCTGATCAAGGAGGATGAGGCACAGTGACCCTCAAGCTCGGACGCGTCGTCCTCACGGTCGTCGCCATCGTCCTCGCCGTCGTGTGGGCCTTCCCGGTCTACTGGATGGTCAACTCGGCGTTCATCTCGACCGCCGTGCTGCAGCAGTTCACCCCGCACTTCTTCCCCGGCGAGTACTTCACCCCCTCGAACTTCGCCGGCGCGATCGCCGACGGCTCGTTCTGGGGGGCGCTCGGGATGAGCATCTCGATCACCCTCATCGTGGTCGCGTTCTGCCTCGTGTTCGCCTTCCTCGGCGCCGTCGCGATCAGCCGCTTCAAGTTCCGGGGTCGCAAAACCTTCGTGCTCGCGCTCCTGCTGATCCAGATGCTGCCGGCCGAGGGCCTGTTCATCGCGCAGTACAAGATGATGTCGTCGCTGGGGCTGCTCAACTCGATCATCGGCGTCTCGGTCATCTACATCGCGGCCGTCATCCCGTTCACGGTGTGGATGCTGCGCGGCTTCGTCGCGGGTGTGCCCGCCGAGCTCGAGGAGGCCGCCATGGTGGACGGCCTGAGCCGCTTCCAGGCGTTCATGCGCATCACCTTCCCGCTGCTCGCCCCCGGCCTCGTCGCCTCCGGCGTGTACGCGTTCCTGCAGGCATGGAACGAGTTCACGGTCGCGGTGGTGCTGCTGCCGGCCGAGGCGGCGCAGACGCTGCCGCTGTGGCTGCGCGGCTTCGTGCAGGCCTCCGCGACGCGCGAGACCGACTGGGGCCAGGTGATGGCCGCCTCGACCATCGTCGCCATCCCGGTGATCATCTTCTTCCTCATCGTGCAGGGCCGCATGACGAGCGGCCTCGTCGGAGGCGCGGTCAAGGGATGAGCATCACGACAGGCTCGACGACGCAAGGGGGGGCGGTGCTGCTCCCCGGGTTCGTCGGAACCGAGCTGCCCCCCTGGCTCGAGGCGCGCCTGCGCCGCGGGCTCGCCGGAGTCTGCCTGTTCGCGGCCAACATCGTCTCGCCGGACCAGCTGCGCGCCCTCACGGCGGCGATCCGCGCGGCCAACCCGCACGCGCTCATCGCGATCGACGAGGAGGGCGGCGACGTCTCGCGGCTGTACGCCGCGACCGGTTCGCCGTTCCCGGGCAACGCCGTGCTGGGACGTCTCGACGACGCCTCGCTGACCGCGTCGGTCGGCGCCGCGGTCGCCCGCGAGCTGCGGGCGGCAGGCGTGAACCTCAACTTCGCGCCCGACGTCGACATCAACTCCAACCCCGACAACCCGGTCATCGGGGTGCGCAGCTTCGGCACCGACCCCGCGCTCGTGGCCCGCCATGCGGCGGCCTGGATCGCGGCGCACGAGGCGGAGGGCGTCGCGGTGAGCGCGAAGCACTTCCCCGGCCACGGCGACACCGCCCAGGACTCGCACCATGCGCTCCCGGTGGTCGACCTGCCGCTCGACACCCTGCGCGCGCGCGAGCTCGTGCCCTTCGTGGCCGCGGTCGCGGCGGGGGCGCGCACCATCATGTCGAGCCACATCCTGCTGCCGCAGCTCGACGCCACGGGTCCGGCCACCTTCTCGGCGCGGATCCTCGGCGAACTGCTGCGCGGTCCCGCCGACGAGGGCGGGCTCGGCTTCACCGGGGTGATCGTCTCGGACGCCCTCGACATGGCGGGCGCCTCCGGCGAGATCGGCATCCCCGCCGCGGCCGTGCGCGCGCTCGCGGCCGGTTGCGACCTGCTGTGCATCGGCACCCGCAACACCGACGAGCAGCTCGTCGCGATCGAGGCGGCGATCGGCGCCGCGCTCGCCGACGGCACCCTCGCGACCGAGCGACTCGCCGACGCGGAGGCGCGGGTGGGGGCGCTCGCCGCATCCCTGCCCGGCGACGCCATCGACCAGCCGCCCGCCTTCGCGGTCGACCCCGCCCGCGTCGCGCAGGCCTTCGACATCGCCGACGGCGTGCTGCCGCTGCCCGCCGGCATCCGCATCCTCAGCCTCGAGACGACCGCGAACATGGCGGTCGGGCCCGACGTGCCGTGGGGGCTCGCGAGCGTCGGCGTCGAGCCGCAGCGCCTGCACGAGGGGGATGCGCTCCCCGCATCGGACGCGCCCTACCTCATCGTCGGCAAAGACAACCACCGTCGCGCCTGGACGCGCGACCTCATCGACCGCGCACGGGCCGCACAGCCCGGGAGCGTCGTCATCGACATGGGCTGGCCCGCCCCCGACCGCCGCTACGCCGACATCGCCACCTTCGGTGCGTCGCGCAGCGTCTCGGATGCGGTGCGCAGCCTCCTGGAAGGAACCGAGCAGTGAGAGTCGGCATCGACATCGGCGGCACCAAGACGGATGCGGTCGCGATCGGCGAGGACGGGCGCATCGCGCACACGCTCCGGCTGCCGACCGGATTCGGCGCGGACGTCGTGCTGCGCACCGCGGTCTCCGCGGTGCACGAGCTGTCGCGCGCCTCGGACACGCCGGTCGCCGAGATCACCTCGATCGGCATCGGCATCCCCGGCGCGGTCGACCCGGCGACGGGGCGCGTCTCGCACGCCGTCAACCTGGGGCTCGAGGATCTCGAGCTCGGCGCGCAGCTGCACGAGAGCCTCGGGCGCGAGGTGCGGGTCGAGAACGACGTCAACGCCGCAGCCTTGGGCGCGTTCCACCTGCTCGACCGCAGCCCCGCCCAGTCGATGGCGTACCTCAACCTCGGCACGGGACTCGCGGCAGGACTCGTCGTGGGCGGCCGCCTGTGGCGCGGCGTGCGCGGCGTGGCGGGCGAGATCGGGCACATCCCGGTCGACCCGGTCGGCCCCGTCTGCGCCTGCGGTCAGCGCGGCTGCCTCGAGCTGTACGCCTCCGGCTCGGCGGTGGCACGCCAGTGGCCGAGCACCGATCTGCTGCCGGTGCGCGCGCTGTTCACGGCGGCGGCCTCCGGCGACCCCGCGGCGGTCGCCGTTCGCGGGCGCCTCCTCGAGGGGGTCGCGGAGGCCGTGCGCATCCTCGTGCTCGCGGTGGACGTGGACGACGTCGTCATCGGCGGCGGCATCAGCCGGCTGGGCGACGAACTGCTCGACGGCGTGCGCGCCGTGATCGCCGGGTGGGAGACGCACTCGCCGTTCGTCACCTCGCTCGCCCTGGGGGAGCGCTTGCAGCTGCTCCCCGCCGACTTCCCGGCCGCGGCCGTCGGAGCGGCGTTCGTGGGCGACCCCGAGGCGAGCTCGGTCGGGGTGGTCTGATGGCCGAAGTCGTCATCCTGCCCGGCTCGCCGGATGAGGCGAAGCGCGCAGCGGGGAAACTCGCAGCCGACCTCATCGAGCGCGTCGTGCGCGCGAAGCCCGATGCGGTGCTGGGACTCGCCACGGGGTCCACGCCGCTGCCCGTCTGGCACTCGCTCGCCACCCGGCCGCTCGACTGGTCGCGGGTGCGCGGCTTCGCGCTCGACGAGTACATCGGCCTGCCCGACGGCCACCCCGAAAGCTACCGCGCGGTCATCACGCGCGAAGTCGTCGACACCCTCGGCCTCACGCCGTCTCTCGTCCACGTGCCTGGGGACGACGGCGGCGAGATCCAGACCGCGGGCGACCGCTACGAGGCCGCGATCGCTGCGGCCGGGGGTGTCGATATCCAGGTGCTCGGCATCGGGCGCACGGGGCACATCGGGTTCAACGAGCCGGGCTCCTCGTTCGCCTCGCGGACCCGGGTGAAGACCCTCACGGAGGCGACCCGCCGCGACAACGCGCGCTTCTTCGACTCGATCCTCGAGGTGCCGCGGCACTGCCTCACCCAGGGGCTCGGCACGATCCTCGACGCGCGGCGGCTCGTGCTGCTCGCCTTCGGCGAGGCGAAGGCGGATGCCGTGGCGGGCGCGGTCGAGGGCCCGGTGTCGGCGTCGCTGCCCGCGTCGGCGATCCAGCTGCACCCCGAGGTGACGGTCATCCTCGACGAGGCGGCCGCGTCGAAGCTGCGCTTCGCCGACTACTACCGCTACGCCTGGGCCAATCGACCCGACTGGGCGCGCTGGAGCTAGGAGCGAAGGCCATTTCTGGCCTTCGCCGCGACGCCAGCGCCGGGCGCCGTCTCGGCGCCCGGTTTGGCGCTGGAGCTAGGAGCGAAGGCCATTTCTGGCCTTCGCCGCGAGGCCATCTCTTTCGCGGGGCGGGCGGATGGCTTGCGGGACGCATGCCCTCGCGTGCCGGCGCTACGCGTCGGCGCGCTCCCGCCCGACCCGGTGCCAGCGTCCCGCAAGCCATCCGCCCGCCCCGCTGATCGAGTGCCGCCGAAGGCGGTGTATCGAGATCAGCCGATCCGCCCACCAGCGGCCCACACCGCGGCGACGCCGCCGTCGGCGTCGAGCACTACGGCGTCGGCCGCGTAGCCGGGCTCCAGCAGTCCCAGTCGATCGCCGTAGCCGAGCGCCCGCGCGGGGACCGCGGTGACGGCGCCCACGGCGTCCGGCCAGTCCAGCCCCACCACCTCGACCGCGCGCCGCAGCGCCGCATCGAGCGTGAGGGTCGAGCCGGCGATCGTCTGGGTGCCCGAGAGCACGGCGAGGCCGTCGCGCACGGTCACGTTGAGCGAGCCGAGGCGGTAGTGGCCGTCGGCGCTGCCCGCGGCGGCCATCGCATCGGTGATGAGCGCCACCCGTCCCGGTGCCTCGTCGAGCGCGAGGGCTGCGACGCGTTCGTCCACGTGGTGCCCGTCGAGCACGAGCTCGAGCGTCACCCGCGGGTCGGAGAGCGCCGCCACGACGGGCCCGGGGGCGCGGTGATGGATGCCGTTCATGGCATTGAAGGCGTGCGTGAGGAGGGTGGCGCCGCGGTCGAACGCGCGTGCCGCGGTCTCGAAGTCGGCTTCCGTGTGCCCCACCGCCACCCGCACGCCGGCCGCGACGAAGGCGTCGATCGCGGCGGCGGCTCCGGGCAGCTCGGGGGCGAGGGTCACCTGCCGCAACGTGCCGGCGGCCGCGCCGATGAGCTCGTCGACCGCGATCGGGTCGGGTTCACGCAGGTATTCGGCGTGGTGGGCGCCGCGCTTGCCGGGGGCGAGGAACGGTCCCTC